>JAQGMC010000013.1 GCA_028292545.1 Paucimonas sp. | reverse complement strand
GTGTTCGCCTTCAAGGGCGAGAACCTGGATGAATACTGGGACTTCACGCACCGCATTTTCGAGTGGCCCAATGGCGAATACTCGAACATGATCCTGGACGATGGCGGCGACGCCACGCTGCTCTTGCACCTGGGCGCGCGCGCTGAAAAAGATGCCAGCCTGCTGGAAAACCCGGATTCGGAAGAGGCCACCTGCCTGTTCAACGCCATCAAAAAGAAATTGGCCACCGACCCGACCTGGTATTCAGTGCGCCTGGCGCAAATCCTGGGCGTGACCGAGGAAACCACGACTGGCGTGCATCGCCTGTACCAGATGCACAAGGAAGGCAAGCTGTCCTTCCCGGCGATCAACGTCAACGATTCCGTCACCAAGTCCAAGTTCGACAACCTGTACGGCTGCCGCGAATCGCTGGTGGATGGCATCAAGCGCGCCACCGACGTCATGGTGGCGGGCAAGGTCGCGGTCGTGGCCGGTTATGGCGACGTGGGCAAGGGTTCGGCCCAAGCCTTGCGCGCACTGTCGGCACAGGTGTGGGTAACGGAAATCGACCCGATCTGCGCGCTGCAGGCAGCAATGGAAGGCTATCGCGTCGTGACCATGGAATACGCTTGCGAGCATGCCGATATTTTCGTCACCGCCACCGGCAACTATCATGTGATCACGCATGACCACATGGCGCGCATGAAAGACCAGGCCATCGTCTGCAACATCGGCCACTTCGACAATGAAATCGATGTCGCCTCGCTCAAGAAATACAGCTGGGAAAACATCAAGCCCCAGGTCGACCATGTGATCTTCCCCAACGGGAAACGCATCATCCTGCTGGCAGAGGGACGCCTGGTGAACCTCGGTTGCGGCACGGGCCATCCTTCGTATGTGATGAGTTCGTCGTTTGCGAACCAGACCATCGCGCAGATTGAGCTGTTCACCAACACCAAGGCGTATCCGGTGGGTGTGTACACGCTGCCCAAGCACCTCGATGAAAAAGTCGCGCGCCTGCAACTGCGCAAGCTCAACGCGCAATTGACGGAGCTGACCGAAGAGCAGGCTGGTTACATCGGCGTGTCGAAATCGGGCCCGTACAAGCCTGACCACTACCGTTATTGACGGATCCGGGCGTCCCGCCCGGCTGAGCGCGCGCGGCCCGCAAGCCGCGCGCGTTGCCACCAGGAGTCTTGCATGCGATTGTTGCTGACGTGGATCATCAATGCGGTGGCGCTGTTCGCCACTTCCTGGCTGCTGAAAACGGTGGAAATCGCGGACCTGTCGACGGCCCTGGTCGCGGCGCTGGTGCTGGGGCTGGTGAATACGCTGATCCGGCCCGTGCTCGTGTTGCTGACGCTGCCCGTGTCGGTCGTCACGCTTGGCTTGTTCATCTTCGTCATCAACGGCTTGCTGTTCTGGGCCGTGGCTTCGCTGTTCGCCGGCTTTTACGTGGCTGGCTTCTGGTCGGCGGTCGGTGGCGCGCTGGTGTACAGCCTGATTTCCTGGGCGCTGTCGTCCCTTATGCTAAAAAAATAATGTCTTCCAAGAGCTTCAGCATTGAATTCTTCCCGCCCAAGACGCCCGAGGGCGCGGAAAAACTGCGCGTGGCGCGCGCCCAGCTGGCGCAGTTGAAGCCGGCTTATTTTTCAGTGACTTTCGGCGCTGGCGGTTCCACCCAAGCCGGCACCCGCGACACGGTGCTGGAGATTTGCCGCGAGGGCCATGCGGCCGCGCCGCACATCTCCTGCATCGGCCGCTCGCGTGAAGACTTGCGGGCGATACTGGATGAGTACAAGTCGCATGGCATACGCCGCCTGGTGGCCTTGCGCGGCGACCTCCCCAGCGGCTATGGCGGCGCTACCTCTGGCGAATTCCGCTATGCCAGCGAGTTGATCGCCTTCATCCGCGAGCATACCGGCGACTGGTTTCATATCGAAGCCGCCGCCTATCCGGAAATGCATCCGCAGGCGAAGTCGCCGCAAGACGACCTGAACAATTTCGTACGCAAGATAAACGCCGGCGCCAACGCGGCGATCACGCAATATTTCTACAACGCCGACGCCTATTTCCAGTTCGTCGAGCAGGCGCGCAAGGCGGGCGTGGATGTGCCGATCGCAGCCGGCATCATGCCGATCACGAATTATTCGCAACTGAGCCGCTTCTCCGACATGTGCGGCGCCGAAATACCGCGCTGGGTGCGGCTGAAGCTGGCCAGCTTTGGCGACGACACGGCCAGCATCAAGGCTTTCGGCCTGGATGTGGTGTCCGACCTGTGTGAGCGCCTGATTGCCGGCGGCGCGCCCGGCCTGCATTTCTATTCGCTGAACCAGGCTGCCGCGACCACAGAATTGTGGAAGCGCCTGCGCCTGTCAGAACGCTGAGCCGGCTGGCGTGAAGCCGGCCGCCGGCCGCCGGTCGCTTATACCGGGCCGGCCTCGGTCAGGATCAGGTGCAGCGGCTGGTCGAAAACATCGGGCGCGAAATCCACCCGGCTGTCTGACCATGCCACGCCAATCGCCCTGACGCCGGGCCGTGCCGCCAGCGTGCGGTCGTAGTAACCGGCGCCATAGCCCAGGCGGTAACGATCGCCGTTATAGCCGAGGCAAGGAATCAAAAGCGTATCCGGATCGACCAGGCGCCGCTGCGCCGGCGCATCAACCCCAGCCAAGTCTTTCACCAGCGGGTCGCCCGGTTTCCATGCCGCGAAGGCCAGCGGCGCATTCTTTTCGACCACTACCGGAAGCGCCAGGCTTGTGCCTTTCGCAACCAGGATTTCGCAGGCTTGCAGCAAGTCAGGCTCGCCGCGCATCGGCATGTACAGCGCCAGCAGCGCAGGCCCGTTGCCATCGCACCACGCAAGCATCGCCTCGGAAAGCGCCCGGTTCATGGCTGCGCGTTGGGAGGATGACATGGCTTTGCGCTGCGCCAGCAACACTGGTCGCAAATCCTGTTTTCTTTGCATGGTCGAATGCGTTGTAGGCCGGTTTTTCAGTGCCGGGGCGTGATTGTCGCGCCCGGCCTGCATGCTATTCTAGATGAACAAAAATCTTGCCCCCGAGAAGGTCGATTTCACATGGCAATGCGCTTGTCCAAACGCTTACTTCCGCTGGTCCTGGCTGCGCTCGCAGCCTGCGGCAATGCCTACGGCCAGGTCAACGCCGACGATGAAACTTTCCTGTCGCTGCGCGACGCCTGGCGGCGCCAGGACAGCGCGCGCGCAGCCGAGCTTGCGGCGCGCCTGGCGCAATATCCGATTCCCTCGTATGTCGAGTATTACCGGCTGCGCACGCGCCTCGGCTCTGCGCCCCAAGCAGAGATCCGCGACTACCTGGCGCGCCATGCCGGCACCGCCATTGGCGACCGCTTGCGTAATGACTGGCTGCTGTGGCTCGGCTTCAGCCGCGACTGGGCCACATTCGATGAGCAATATCCGCAATTCATCCTGAATGACGACTTGCAGCTCAAGTGCTATGGCTTGCTGTCCCGCGCCGTCAAGGGCCAGGATGTGGCGGCCGAAGCGCGCGCGCTGCTGGCTTCGCCCAAGGATTATGGCGAGGGTTGCCCGACCTTGATTGCAACCCTGGTGCAGAACGGCCAGTTTACTGCCGATGATGCCTGGGCCCAGGTCAGGCTGGCCGCAGAAAACAATTATGGCGGCCTCGCGCGCCGGCTTACAGGGACTGTTGGCGCGTCCGACGCGGCGATGGTCCAGGCTTTCGACCGTCCGGCAGTCTTGCTTGGCGCCGGCGTGGGCAATGGCCGCGCGGCGCATGAATTGTTCATCGTCGCGCTCGGCCGCGTGGCGCGCACCAGCGTGGACCAGGCGGCGCAAGTGCTGGAACGCGCAGCGCCCAAGCTGACGCCAGCCGAGCAGGCGCTGGGCTGGGCCCAGGTGGCACTGCAGGCGTCATTGAAAGCCGCGCCGGATGCGGCAGCCTACTGGCGCCGCAGCGGTCGCGCCCCCTTGTCGCAAGATGGCCATCAGTGGAAAGTGCGATCGGCCTTGCGCGCCGGCGACTGGAAACTGGTGCGCGAAGCAATTGAAGCCATGCCCGCGTCGCTGCAGGCAGACGCAGCCTGGACTTACTGGAAAGGGCGCGCGCTGAAAGTGCAGGGCCAGCCAGAACAAGCGCAGGCACTGTTCCAGTCGGTAGCCAAGCAATGGAATTTCTATGGCCAGCTTGCAACCGAAGAACTGGGCCAGAAGATCACCGTTCCACCGCAAGCCACGCTGCCCGATGAAGCCGAGATCAATGCGATGGCGGCCAATCCGGGCTTCAAGCGCGCCATCAAGTTCCTGGAACTGAACATGCGCTTTGAAGCCTACCGCGAATGGAACTGGCAATTGCGCAAGATGAGCGACCGCGAATACCTGGCCGCGGCGGAATATGCGCGCCGGATCAACCTGCTGGACCGCATGGTCAATACCTCCGACCGCACACGCGCGGAATTCGATTTCACGCAACGCTTTCCAGCGCCGCACAGTGACCTGATGCACAAGGCGACCGAGCCGCTGCGGCTGGACAAAGCCTGGGTCTATGGTTTGATCCGCCAGGAATCGCGCTTCGTCATGGGTGCCCGTTCACATGTGGGCGCCTCCGGCTTGATGCAGCTGATGCCGGCCACGGCCAAGGCGGTGGCGCGCAAGCTGGGCATGCGCGATTATGACCACAGCCGGGTCAACGATATCGGCACCAACATCGTGCTGGGCACCAATTACCTGAACATGGTGCTGGGCGAACTTGACGGCTCGCAAGCGCTGGCAACGGCTGGCTACAATGCCGGGCCGGGGCGGCCACGCGCCTGGCGCTCAACCTTGCCGCGCGCGGTCGAAGGCGCCATATTCGCGGAGTCGATTCCATTCACGGAAACCCGCAATTACGTCAAGAGCGTGCTGTCCAACGCCACTTATTACGCCGCGCTGTTCGAAGGCCGCGGGCAATCGCTGCGCGAGCGCCTTGGTATGGTTGCGCCCAAGGGCTACACACCGTCGGCGATTGTCGACGCCGGCATTGCCGACAGTGGCAGCGTCGCGGGCAACACGTTGGGCAACCCCGCTGGCAACCCCGCTGCCAACACCGCGGGCAACCCCGCCGGCAACCTCCCGGGCAGCACCCCCGCTCCCTGACCCTTACCTCGCAGGCTGGACCGACATGCAGGACACAGAACTGGAAGCCCTGGCAGCGCCGGCCGGGGCGATGCAATCGACCCAGCCGCACAAGCTGCAACTGGTCATCGCCAACAAGAATTATTCTTCATGGTCGATGCGGCCCTGGGTGGCGCTGACCGCCTTCGACATTCCATTCGAAGAAATCCGCGTCTGCCTGGACCAGCCCGGTACTGACCAGGAGCTTGCGCGCTACTCGCCATCGGGCCGGGTGCCGGTGCTGCTGGCCGATGGCCATCCAATCTGGGATTCACTGGCGATTTGCGAATACGCGGCCGAGCAATTCCCCGATCGCGGGATGTGGCCGCGCGACTTGCGCGCCCGTGCCACGGCGCGCTCGGTGTGCGCTGAAATGCATTCCAGCTTTGCCGCGCTGCGACGCGACATGAGCATGAATATCAAGGCTTTCCGGCCCGGCCGCGGCCGCACGCCGGATGCCCAGGCCGACATCGGCCGCATCTGTGAAATCTGGGAACAGTGCTTGTGCCAGGACGGCCAGCGCATGCAGCGCGGACAAAACGGTTTCCTGTTCGGCGACTTTTCCATTGCCGACGCTTTCTATGCGCCGGTCGTGATGCGCTTCCTCGGTTATGACGTGGCGCTGGCGCCGGTGCTGCAAGGGTATGCCGAACGCGTTGCAAGCCATCCTGCTGTGGCGCGCTGGGTTGCCGAGGCCCGGGCCGAAGCCGAAGCCATACCGAAGTACGACGACGCGCCATGAGGCAGGCCATGAGGCGGTCATGAAAACCTGGGTCGTCGGCGGCGCGGTGCGCGATGCCATGCTCGGCTTGCCGGTGCAAGACCGCGACCATGTGGTGGTGGGCGCCACGCCCGGGGAAATGCTGGCCGCGGGTTTTCGTCCGGTGGGCAAGGATTTCCCGGTCTTCCTGCATCCGCAAAGCAATGAGGAATATGCGCTGGCGCGCACCGAGCGCAAGACTGGGCCTGGCTACAAGGGTTTCCATTTCCACGCTTCGCCCGACGTGACACTGGAGCAGGACCTGGCCCGGCGCGACCTGACCATCAATGCGATGGCGCGCGCCGAAGACGGCAGCATCGTCGATCCCTTCCACGGCCAGCAAGACCTGGCTGCGCGCATCTTCCGTCACGTCTCGCCGGCGTTCGCAGAAGACCCGGTGCGCATCCTGCGCGTGGCGCGCTTCGCCGCCCGCTTCCACGATTTCAGCCTGGCGCCGGAAACCAATGCGCTGATGTGCGACATGGTGCGTGCCGGTGAAGTCGATGCGCTGGTGCCCGAACGCGTCTGGCAGGAATTGGCGCGCGGTTTGATGGAAGCGCATCCGTCGCGCATGTTTGCATTGCTGCGCGGCTGCGGCGCGCTGGCGCGCATCCTGCCCGAACTGGATCGCCTGTGGGGCGTGCCGCAACCGCCGCAACATCATCCCGAAATCGATACCGGCGTGCACGTGATGATGGTGGTCGACCTGGCGGCCCGGCTCAAGTTACCGCTGGCGGTGCGCTTTGCCGCGCTCGTGCATGACCTGG
This sequence comes from Paucimonas sp., assembly GCA_028292545.1. Lineage (GTDB taxonomy): Bacteria > Pseudomonadota > Gammaproteobacteria > Burkholderiales > Burkholderiaceae_D > Lacisediminimonas. The sequence goes on along the minus strand of JAQGMC010000013.1, from coordinate 138,013 downwards.
GCAAGGGCGTGACGCCGCCGGCAAACTGGCCGCGCCACCACGGGCATGAAGCGCGCAGCGTGGAACTGGTGGCTGAAGTATGCAAGCGGCTCAAAGTGCCCAATGACATCCGCGATGTGGCGCTGATGACGGCGCGCGAGCACGGCAATGTCGGCCGCGCCTTTGAAATGCGGGCCGACACGCTGCTGAAACTGTTCGAACGCTGCGACGCCTTCCGCAAGCCCGAGCGCTTTTCGCAAATGCTGCAGGCGGCCCAATGCGACCAGGGCGGGCGCGCCGGCTTTGAAGACCGCCCGTTTCCGCAGGCGGCTTATCTGCTTGCCGCCCTGGCCGCCGCGCGAGCGGTGGAAGCAGGCCGCGTGGCCGCTGAAACCGCGCAGCGCTATCCAGACCAGCCGGAGCGGATACCGGAGGCAATCCGGCGCGCGCGGGTGGCCGCAATAGTGCCTGTCTGGGAAGCCCGGCCCACGGCCTGAACCGCGCTTTTTGTTGCCTGCAGGATGGCCCTGTGTCCCGTACAATGCGCATTGTGCGTTGCAACATGCGACGCAAGATCTTACGGAAAACGCGCAGGGAACACGCAATGGCCACCTCCAGCACAGTGACCCGGCTCTTGAACTGGATTGCCGGATACACTCGCCGCCCCGTCGGGGGCAAGAAACGCAGCCCCGTCCTCGTCAAAGCCTTGTCAGAGCGGCACCGCCGCCGCCTGCTGCGGCATTTTCTTGCGCTCGGCCCGGATGACCGCTTGCTGCGCTTTGGCAGCCCGCTGACGGATGAGTTGGTGGAACGCTATGTGGCCGGGCTGGATTTCCAACGCGACGTGATCTTCGGCGTGTTCGATTCCGCCTTCAGGCTGGTGGGCGTGGCCCACCTGGCATTTGCGCCGCGCGAGGCGCGGCCCTGGTATGGGCAAGCCACGGTGAAGGAACAGGTCGGGGAATTTGGCGTATCCGTCGCGGCCAGCGCGCGCGGACGCGGCATCGGCAGCCGCCTGTTCGAACGCGCCGCGATGCACTTCAAGAATGCCGATATCGATACCTTGTACATGCATTGCCTGTCGTCCAACGCAACCATGATGCACATCGCCAAAAAAGCCGGCATGCAGATCCAGCGCGCCTACGGCGAAGCCGACGCCTACCTGAAGCTGGAACCGGCCAGTCCCGCCAGCATCATGCAAGAAGCGGTGGACGACCAGCTGGCCGCCTTCGACTACACTTTCAAGGCTTACCTGCGCGCGATCGGAAAATGGTTGCGGCCACGGCCCGGCCAGCGCAGCGGTTCAGACCAGCGGTAAGGCTGTCGTATCCTTGATCTTCAGCAGCGCGAAGCTTGATTTCACATCCAGCACCGCCGGATGGCGCAGCAGCGACTCCATCATGAAACGCGAGAAATGCGCCATGTCCTCGACATGCACGCGCAGCAGGTAATCCATGTCGCCCGTCATCGCATAACAGGCCACGACTTCCTGCCAGTTCGCAATCGCCGCTGCGAAATCCTCTTGCGGTGTGCGCCGTGGCTTGCGCGCCACGGGCGAGGTATCGTGCTTTTCGAGCCGCACATTGACGTAGGCCAGCAAGCCCAACCCGATTTTTTCCGGCTCAAGCAACGCGACATAAGCCCGGATCACACCGGCTTCCTCCAGGTGCCGTATGCGCCGCAGGCAGGGCGAGGGCGACAGGTTGACGCGCTCGGCGACTTCCTGGTTGGACAGGCTGCCATCCTGCTGCAGCACCGCCAATATCTTGCGATCGATCGAATCCAGCTTTGCGGCACGCATTTCCAGCCTCCATAACGGTGATTCGCGCAATTTTATTGCGCACTTTGCTTGGCCGCGACTGATTTCGCAATTTTCTGCCCCATTCGCCTGCCTATACTTGCCAGATCGATCAGGAGGCGCGGATGGAATTCCAGAACTGGCATAACCCGATGGGCACCGACGGATTTGAATTTGTCGAATATGCGGCGCCAGACCCGAAAGCGCTGGGCGCGCTGTTTGAAAAAATGGGCTTCTCGGCCATTGCCCGCCACCGCCACAAGGATGTGACCCTGTACCGCCAGGGCGAAGTCAATTTCATCATCAATGCCGAGCAGGATTCCTTTGCGCAGCGCTTTGCGCGCCAGCACGGCCCAAGCGTGTGCGCAATCGCAATCCGGGTCGACGATGCGGCCTTCGCCTACCGGCGCGCGCTGGAGCTGGGCGCCTGGGGCTTCGACAACAAGACCGGGCCGATGGAATTGAATATTCCAGCCATCAAGGGCGTGGGCGATTCGCTGCTGTACTTCGTCGATCGCTGGCGCGGCAAGAAAGGCGGCGCGGGTGGCATCGGCGACATCAGCATCTATGACGTCGATTTCGTCGGGATACCTGGCGCAAACCCGAACCCGCCCCGCTTCGGACTGACTTATATCGACCACCTGACCCACAACGTCCACCGCGGGCGCATGAAGGAATGGGCCGGCTTCTATGAAACCCTGTTCAACTTCCGCGAGATCCGCTATTTCGATATCGAAGGCCGCCTGACGGGATTGAAGTCGAAAGCCATGACCTCGCCCTGCGGCAAGATCCGCATTCCGATCAATGAATCCTCAGACGACAAGTCACAGATCGCGGAATACCTGGACCAGTATCACGGCGAAGGCATACAGCATATTGCGCTGGGCACGGACGACATCTATGCCACCGTGCAAACCATGCGCGACAATGGCATTCCTTTCCAAGACACGATCGATGCGTATTACGACTTGATCGATCGGCGCCTGCCTTCCCATGGCGAGAAGCTGGATGAATTGCGGCGGCTGCGGCTGCTGGTGGATGGCCATAGCGACGGCAACCGGCGCGAATTGCTACTGCAAATTTTTACCCAGAACGTAATCGGGCCGATCTTCTTTGAAATCATCCAGCGCAAGGGCGACCAGGGCTTCGGCGAAGGCAACTTCCGCGCCTTGTTCGAATCGATAGAGTTGGACCAGATCCGGCGCGGCGTGTTGAAGGATGCGTCGGCCGATCAAGCCTGAAGCAGCAAGGCAGCAAAGCAGCACAAGCCAGTAACCGGTAATCCAGCCGCGCGCCCTTTGCGTCATGCCGTGTGGCGACACGGCGGCTTGTGCTACCGTAGCGAACGTCAGGCAAGGACTGGCCCACAAGGCCGGTTGCCAATGCGAAAACACGATCGCACCAAAGACAAAATTTTTGGACGGAGACTTTACGAAATGAATGCACCCACAGGCGCAATGCCAGGCGTTGCGGCGGACGGCATCGGCCTCGACGACAAATACACGCTGCAACGGGGTCGGGTTTTCATCACCGGCACGCAGGCACTGATTCGCCTGACTATGCTGCAGCGCCAGCGCGACCAGGCAGCCGGACTCAATACCGCAGGTTTCATTTCAGGCTACCGCGGCTCGCCGCTGGGAAGCGTCGACCAGACCGCCTGGAAAGCCCGTGCCCACCTCGAACAGCACCACGTGCGCTTCAATCCCGGCTTGAATGAAGACTTGGCCGCGACCAGCATCTGGGGCACGCAACAAGTCAACCTGTTTCCCGGCGCGCAATACGATGGCGTGTTTTCGATGTGGTACGGCAAAGGCCCGGGCGTGGACCGTTGTGGCGACGTCTTCAAGCATGCCAACAGCGCCGGCACCTCGCCCTACGGCGGCGTGCTGGTGGTTTGCGGCGACGACCATGCGGCCAAGTCTTCCACTGTCGCCCACCAGAGCGAACACATCCTGAAGGCTTGCGGCATTCCGGTGCTGTATCCATCATCGGTACAGGAATATCTCGACTATGGCTTGCATGGCTGGGCGCTCAGCCGCTATAGCGGGCTATGGGTGGCAATGAAATGCGTGACCGACGTGGTGGAGTCTGGCGCAACGGTGGACATCGATCCGGACCGGGTGCAGATCGCGCTGCCCACCGATTTCGAATTGCCGCCCGGCGGCCTGAACATCCGCTGGCCCGATGCCGTGCTGGAGCAGGAAGCGCGGATGAACAATTACAAGTGGTATGCCGCCCTGGCCTATGCCCGCGCCAACCGCTTGAACCGGGTGGTGTGGGATAGCCCCCATGCCCGCTTTGGCATCGTCACCGCCGGCAAATCCTATCTCGACACGCGCCAGGCATTGGACGACCTTGGCATTGATGAAGCGTTGGCGCGCGATATCGGCATCCGCCTGTTCAAGGTCGGCATGACCTGGCCGCTTGAAGCCGAAGGCGTGCGCGCCTTTGCCCAAGGGCTGGAAGAAATCCTCGTGGTCGAGGAAAAACGCCAGATACTCGAATACCAGTTGAAGGAAGAGTTGTACAACTGGCGCGACGACGTGCGTCCGCGCGTGGTGGGTAAATTCGACGACACCGGGGAGTGGAGTAACAGCCAGCGCGAAGGCCACGGCCACTGGCTGCTGCCAGCCACTTATGAACTGAACCCGGCGCAAATCGCGCGCGCCATCGCCAGCCGCATCGAGCGTTATTTCGCTGGCCATCCGGCCGCGGCGCGCATTCGCGAACGCATCGCTTACCTGGAAGCCAAGCAAGCGCTGCAGGTGGCCAGCAGCAAGCCTGATCCGGAAAAAGATCGCATTCCGCACTTCTGTTCCGGTTGCCCGCATAACACTTCGACCAAGGTGCCCGAAGGCAGCCGCGCACTGGCCGGCATCGGTTGCCATTACATGGCGCTGTGGATGGACCGTGAAACCGCCACCTTCACCCACATGGGTGGCGAGGGCGCGACCTGGATCGGCAATGCTCCGTTCACCAGCGAAAAGCATGTCTTCGCCAACCTGGGCGACGGCACCTATTTCCATTCCGGCTTGCTGGCCATACGCGCAGCCGTCTCGGCCAAGGTGAATATCACCTACAAAGTGCTGTTCAACGATGCGGTGGCAATGACGGGCGGCCAGAGTTTCGACGGCCCGCTCGACCCCGGCATCATTTCGCGCCAGTTGGCGGCAGAGGGCGTGGCGCCGATCGTGGTTGTGACCGACGAGCCCGACAAATATCCGTCCGGCTATGCATGGGCTGCGGGCGTGACGGTGCGCCACCGCAGCGAACTGGACGACGTGCAGCGCGAACTGCGTGAATGCCCCGGCGTGTCGGCGATGATTTATGACCAGACCTGCGCCTCTGAAAAACGGCGCCGCCGCAAACGCAATGCCTTCCCCGACCCGGCCAAACGGGTCGTCATCAACGACCTGGTTTGCGAAGGCTGTGGCGACTGCAGCGTGAAATCCAACTGCCTGTCGGTGGAGCCGCTGGAAACCGAATTCGGCCGCAAGCGGCAAATCAACCAGTCATCCTGCAACAAGGATTATTCTTGTCTTGACGGTTTCTGCCCCAGCTTCGTCACGGTGGAAGGCGGCGCGCTGCGCAAGCCCAAGAAACCCGAGACGGCGCGCGCCACGCCAGGCGCGCTCAACACTGACTTGCCGCATCCGCCGCTGCCAGCGTCGGTCGATAATTTCGGCATCCTGGTGACTGGCATCGGCGGCACCGGCGTCATCACCGTCGGCCAGATCATTGCAATGGCCGCGCATGTGGAAGGCCGGGCTTGCAGCGTGCTGGACATGAGTGGCCTGGCACAAAAGGGTGGGCCGGTGTTGTCGCATGTGCGCCTTGCCGACCATCCCGACGACTTGCATTCGACCCGGGTTGGCACTGGCGCGGCCAACCTGGTGATCGGTTGCGACCTGGTAGTGACAGCCGGCCGCGACGCCTTGTCGCGCATGGGCGAAGGTCTTACCCACGCGGCAATCAATTCCCACGACACGCCGACCGCCGCTTTCGTGCGCAATCCCGACTGGCAGTTTCCGGACCAGTCGGCGCGCGCTGAAATCCTGCGCGCCTGCGGCGGCGCCGGCGTTGAATTCCTCGACGCCAGCCGTATCGCAACGGCGCTGATGGGAGACAGCATCGCCACCAATATGTTCATGCTGGGCTATGCCTGGCAAAAAGGCTGGCTGCCGCTGTCGGAAGCTGCACTGATGCGCGCCATTGAACTCAATGCGGTATCGGTCGAGTTCAACCAGCAATCCTTCCAGTGGGGACGGCTGGCTGCGCATGACCTGACGGCGGTGGAGCAAGTTGTGCGCAAGAACACGCCGGCACAAGTGATTGAATTCAAGCGTGCGCCCGGCCTCGAGCAATTGATTGCCACGCGAGAAAAATTCCTCGTCGACTACCAGGATGCTGCCTATGCCGCAAAATACCGCGCTTTCGTCGAGCAGGTGCGGCAGGCAGAAACCGCGCTGGGCGAGCCCGGCCGCGCGCTGCGCCTGACTGAAGCGGTGGCACGCTACCTGTTCAAGCTGATGGCATACAAGGATGAATATGAAGTGGCGCGCCTGCATGCTGGCACCGGCTTCGAAGAAAAGATCGCCGCCATGTTCGAGGGCGATTACAAGATCCACTTCCACCTCGCGCCGCCGCTGCTGGCACGGCGCGATGCCCGCGGCCAGCTGGTCAAGCGCAGTTATGGTCCGTGGATGATGAAGGCTTTCCGGCTGCTGTCGCGGCTGCGCTTCCTGCGCGGCACGGCCTTGGATGTGTTTGCTTATACGGCAGAACGCCGAACCGAGAGGCAACTGGTGCAAGCCTATCGCGACCTGCTTGCCGAATTGCTGCCACGCCTGTCGGCAACCAACCTGGCTGACATGGTTGCGCTGGCCAGCATACCCGAGGACATACGCGGCTATGGCCATGTGAAGGACCGGCACCTGAAGACGGCGATGGAAAAGCAGCAAAGGCTGTTGCATAAACTGCGCGCCGCGGATGGGGCGGGCTTGCACGCCGCCTGAATCGGGAAGCGCGCGGCAATGTTTTGCATTGCCGCGCCGCAAGCAAGATGGTTCGCAACTTTTGCGGGTTGATAATCTTCCTGACTGCACGACAAACTAAAGGCGCGCCTGCCGGTCATAAAAGCTCCTGTCCGAACAAGGAGTGAATAGTGGAGCGAGGCCCGCAGGCGCGCCGGCAAGCGTCGAACATCGCAGGTCGTTCCCCGTGGTTGCGGCGACTACTTGTATTGGGCTCAGTGCTGGTGCTGCTGGCCGTGGCCGCGGCCGGCTTCGTGCTGTGGCAAGTGTGGCAACTCAAGCGCGACATTCCCGACGTCGATCACTTGAGCGAACTGCGTGCCGAGCAGCCCAGCGTGGTGCTGTCCGCAGACGGACGGCAGCTGACGCAATTCAAAAATATCCAGCGCGAGTGGATCAAGCTCGACCAGGTTTCCCCCTGGGTGATCCGGGCCTTGCTGGCCACTGAAGACCGCCGCTTCTATGAGCATCGGGGCGTCGACTTCAAGCGCACCGCCTCTGCTGCCTGGCAAACCCTGCAAGGCGACACGCAAGGCGGATCGACCCTGACCCAGCAACTTGCGCGCAACCTGTTCCCGGAAGAGATCGGCCGCAGCCGCAACGCGACGCGCAAGGTGAAGGAAATGCTGACTGCGCTTGAAATCGAGCGCACCCACAGCAAAGACCAGATACTGGAAATCTACCTGAATACGGTGCCCTTCCTCTACAACGTGTTCGGGATAGAAATGGCGGCGCGCACCTATTTCGCCAGCACCGCCAGCGAACTCGGGCCGCTGGAAAGCGCCACCCTGGTCGGCATGCTCAAGGGCACCCATTACTACAACCCGGTGGTGAATCCGGAACGCGCCCGCACCCGCCGCAATACCGTGCTGGCGCAGCTTGCCAAGACTGGCGAACTGCCGCAGGCGACAGTGCAGAGGATGACGGCCCAGCCCCTGCAGCTGCGTTTCAGCCGGCAGGAAGAACCGGGCTATGAGCCGGCCATGCATTACACCGAATATGTGCGCCGCTGGCTGCTGGACTGGGCCGACAAGAACCAGGTAGACCTTTACACCGACGGCCTGGTGATCCACACCACCCTCGACACCGGCTTGCAGGAGATGGCCATTGCCGCGGTCGACAAGCAGACGAAATCGCTGCAGGCTATTGCGGACGTCGAGTGGTCAACGCCTTCCGGGCGGGTGCTGTCGCACTCTGCCGCCGCCTACCTGAAGAAGCAGCAGCAAGTCCAGCCTTTCAATTATTTCTGGCGCAGTCGCGACGACCTGCTGCAAGCCTTCATCCGCGAATCGCCCCAATACCGGCGTGGCGTGGAAGCTGGCAACAGCCCGCAAGCAATGATGGCCGCGCTGCGCGCAGATGCGAAATTCATGGCGCAGCTGCAGGCCAGCAAGACGCGCCTGGAAGCCGGCATGGTGGCCATGGACCCCAATACCGGTGAAGTGAAGGCCTGGGTCGGCAGCCGCGATTTTGCGCGTGACCAGTTCGACCATGTGGCGCAAGCCTTGCGCCAGCCTGGCTCCACCTTCAAGCCCATGGTGTACGGCGCGGCGCTGGAGCGCGGCTTTAGCCCGATGCGAACCTACCTCGATACCCGCGTCAATATCCGCTCGGCCCAGGGCGAGAGCTGGATGCCCACCGACATGGGCGCGCCCACCGAAATGCCGATGACGATGCGCGAGGGCCTGGTCATGTCGCGCAACAGCATCACCGCGCAAGTGATGCAGGATGTCGGCTTGCCCGACATTGTCAACCTGGCGCGCGCCAGCGGCATCACCCGCAGCCGCCTGGATGCCGTGCCCTCGCTGGCGCTGGGCACCAGTCCGGTGACCCTGCTGGAAATGGTGTCGGCTTATTCCACCATTGCCAGCGTCGGCCAGTATCGCGAGCCGCTCGTGGTCAAGCGCATCACTGACCGCCGCGGCAAGGTGCTGGCGCAATTCGGCGCCGAAGCCAAGACGGCGATGACAGAAACCACGGCGGTGGAATTGATCGACATGATGCGCGGCGTGGTCAGCCGCGGCACCGGCGCGGAAATCCGCAACCGTTACGCGATCCAGGGTGATGTGGCCGGCAAGACTGGCACCACGCAATTCAACACCGATGGCTGGTTCATCCTGATGCATCCCGGCCTGGTCACCGGCGCCTGGGTCGGCTTCAACGATGCCCGCGTCACCATGCGCAGCAATTACTGGGGCCAGGGCGGCCACAATGCGCTCAGCCTGGTCGGCGATTTCTACAAGACGCTGCTCAAGGAAAAGCAGATCGACGCCAAGGCGCGCTTTCCGAAACCTGCGCGCGCTGAAATGATGGCTGGCGGCGAACCGAGCCGGCCCTGGTTGCGGCCCGGTGGCAGCGCTTCCGGCACCGAGGGCGCGCTGCTTGTGCAGCGAAGCGGCAGCGGCGCCAGCGGGTCAAGCGTGATCAGCGCGAGTGGTGAAAGCGTGACGGTGGCAGGTGTCGATGAACCGGTCGATCCGGTGAGCGCGGCGCGGGCTGCGGCGCGCGGCGCAATCGATGGTGGTGGGTCGGCAGAGCGCTGACAGTTTTCGGCCCGGTGCCGGGCTGGATGCAGATTCAGCGCGGCTGGCGCAAGGCCACGGCCACGCCACCCAGCGTGAGCGCCATCGCCGCAAGCTCCTTGACACCCAGCGGATCGCCCAACACCCAGGCCGCGGAAATGACGCCCACCACCGGCGTCAGCAAGGTCGAGGTGGAGGCGATTGCAGGCGGCAGGCGGCGCAGGGCGGCGAACCAGGCCAGGTAACACAGGCCCATCGGTATCAATGTCATATAAGCCATGACGGCCCATCCCGCGCGGCTCAGGTTCCACTGCTGCGGCTGTTCAAACGCGGCGCTTAGCAGCAGCATCGGCACACAGCCAAGCAGCAGTTGCCATGCAAGCGCGGCCAATGGCGGCAACGCCAGGGGCTTGAGAACCACCGTGCCAAAAGCAAACAGCAAGGCCGCGCCCACCGCGAATGCCACGCCCGGAAACTGCGCCGCGCCCAGCGCCATGTCGTGGCCGCCAAACAGCAGGCCGATCCCGGCCATGCACATCAGCAGTCCGGTGACTGCGGGCTTCGATGGCTTTTTGCCCAACAGCGGCCAGGCCAGCAAGATCGCCCATACCGGCATCGTGTAGACCAGCAGCGCACCCTGGCCGGCGCGCAACCAGCGCATCGCCAGGGTGGAGAATCCCATCCAGGCGAATACATTCAGCATCGCGCTCGCCAGCAAGCGCCGCCATTGTTCGCGCGGTACGGCCAGGCTTTGACCTGCGATCACCGCCATTGCTGCGACCAGCATCGCTGCAGCGACGCCTGCGCAGCCCCGGGCCAGCAGTGGCGGCCATTCTTCAAGCAGGAATTTCATCGCCGGCCAGTTCAAGCCCCATCCGACCGAAGTGACGATCAGGCAGAGGATGCCGAAGCGGCGGGAGGCAGGACGTTCAGGCCGTGTCATTTGTGCCGGCGGCCGACATGGGTTGCTGCCCCAAGGCGAGCACGTCGCAATGTTTGAAGCGTGCAGGTGCTGCGCTGGGTCATCGAGGAGCTTGAAAGCGGAGGCGTGAAAGCCGGGTGGCAGCCGGCATCATACCGTCACAGCGCTGGCGCAAGCCGGCATGCGCATGCGACCGCCGCGCGGGACAGTCAAGAGCCGCCGCCAGCCGCCCGGAGAAGCAGGCGCGGCTGGTCCAATCCGGCTTGGAGATACAGGGGTGCTACGGCCTTCATGACTTGTTCTTTTCCGGGCGCGCGCAGGAGTTGCTCAGGCGTCGGTGTGCGCCTGGCGCCGCAGGACGACATGCGTGGCCTTCTCCGACGCTACGTGTTCAACGCATTCATATCCCAGGGCCCGCAAGTCAATCCCTGCGAATAGCGATTCGCCCCGGCCGAGCAGGACCGGCGAGATAGCAATGTGCAGTTCATCGATGAGACCCTCACGAAGATACTGCCGGATTGTTTCCGGCCCACCGCCGATCCGCACGTCCTTTCCCGCAGCGGCTTCGCGTGCACGGTCGAGCGCCTCGTGAATGCCTGCGGTTATGAAGTGGAACGTCGTGCCGCCTTCCATCTCGAGGGGAGGACGGGCATGATGGGTCAAGACGAAGACTGGGACGTGATACGGCGGATTGTCTCCCCACCAGCCTTTCCAGTCTGTGTCCGCCCAGTCCCCACGAATGGGTCCGAACATGTTCCTTCCGAGAATCCAGGCGCCCACATTCTCGAAGCTACGGGCGGCGAAATCATCATCAACCCCGGTCGTACCGCCATCATTGCCGAACAAGGTCCGCTGGAACGTGCGTGTCGGGAAAAGCCACTGGTGCAGTTCTGTCCCGCCAATGCCGAGCGGATTGTTGAGGTCCTGGTCCGGACCTGCTCCGTATCCGTCGAGCGAGATGGTGAAGCCCTCAACGCGAACTCGTGTCATCGTTTGCCTCCGTTTAGACGCCTGACCGGTAATTCATGACGGTTAATGTACCGGGTTAATGTACCGGACACCAATGAAGGTAGAAAGCCTGCCTCAATGCCGTTCGAAGTATGGTCAGAAACAACGCACAACGACCGCGGGTGGCCGAAAGCGCTCCCGGGTACCAGCGGAAGCTTGCGACCTGCTTTGTCTGGCGCCTCAGTTGCGCTTCAGCTTTTTGTCGAAAAAATCGACCACCGAGGTGTTGAAGCTTTGGTGGAACGCGATCCTGTCGAAGCCCGCAGCGCTTTGACAGATGACAGGCGCAATATTCGCAAGTGCAAGGCTGCAAGGCGCCAGGAAGTCAAAATGGCCAGCTTTGGGCACCACGCGGTAGTCCGGTGCTTCCGGAAGAGCGCGCCGAACGGCTTCAGCGTAACGGGGGTGCGGCAGGATGACATCATCCTCCGCACGCCACAGTTGCACCGGAATGTGCACGGTCTTCAATCCGTCTGGTGAGAACGTGAAGCCCAGGGCGGGCGCCGCCACAACCGCAGCCTTGATGCGCTGATCGTGCGCAGGGCCCGAATCAGGCGGCGGGGTATCCGCTTGACCGGTCTTCGCCAGCAACTGGCAAGCAAAATCGCCTGGATACTCCCGGCACATCGGGCCCACCCTGGAAAAATTGGCAAGCCCGCCAATGCTGACCAGTGTGGTAAAGCCACCCGCAGAAAATCCAAACATCCCGATTCGTGCTGAATCTATTGCTGCGCGGCCGTCCCAACTCGACAGCATGTGATCGATCACACGGCTTATCTGCCTGGGGCGATCCATGATGAATACGCTGCGGCTCTGGTCAGCATAGTTGTCGCCCGTGTGGGTGACGGCCGCAACGACATAGCCGGCGTCGGCCAGGGCAATGGCCGTATCGTAGTGCCCGAGGAACGAGCCTCCCGTGCCATGCGACATCACCACCAGCGGCAATGCCTGCCTTTCCAATGGGCCGTTGAACGCAACCGACATCCTGGTCGGCCCCATGGACATTGGCTGCGGCGTTGCCTGGCTGGGATACCAGATGCCGATCTCCAGTGGCTTGCCGGCGGGATCGGCAGCATATCCGTGCTGGAATCCGGCAGCATGTACGCATGTGGTGGCAAGTGCCATGACCAGAGTCGTCAAGGAGTACAACGCATTCCATTTCCAGGTTTTCAAAGCAGGCTCCAAAGGTAAATCAGTTCGACGATTTTCTGCATCCGATTGCACACTATCAGGCCTTCGCGGGACGGTCCTGCCTCCCGAGATGAACGTCAGCCTCGTTGTCGCTTGGCGTCTCCTCACAAGCCCGCCTACTATATAAGTTGGACTACTGAACCGGAGAGTGAGATGACACTCGAACTCGGCGCTCTGGCCCCGTACTCTTCCCAAGTGGAGCGCGGCTATTACCTCGCCTCCTTCGTGCCGTCGCGCCCGATGCTGGGTCGCCAATTCACTACATCAGTGTTCCTGGAGGGCCAGGAGAAGGAGCTGTTTTCATTTACGGTTCCCATAGCGCATGAAACCCTTTCGGCTGTAGGGCCGGAGGATACGCGGTCGTTGGAAGAGGCCACCAATGCGATTCTTGCGGCACTTCCACCGAGCACGGGTTATGACGAGTCGTCCGCAAAATCCGCATTGGCAAAGTCACCGCTTCCCAACGGCGTCGAGTTGACTTGGCCTTTGAGCGCGTAGGCGACTAGATGCTGTGAAGGTCTGCTTCTGGCCCAGAGCAGACGGTCGAAACGAGAGAGTACCGCAGCATCGAATAATGGTTCTGGAAAGACGAAAGGAGGCTCCCGTGCGTCCCAAATTTCCTAACCTTATACCCTTTAGCCCGGTGGCGGGAACCTAAGGGCAGGAGGAAACACTTGGTCGAAACGCTCGGCTGCCGATTGCTTCGTCTCATCCCAATCGAGCGTCGTGACGGATGGTCGCGGCATTCGGTCCAGCCGTGGGCCAAGTGGGTCAGCTCGCTGCTCAGCTCTCGGGGTCATACCCGAACTCGCGGAGTTCCTGCGAGCAGCGGCAGGCTTTGCCGATCTTCGCAGCCCATTGCACGGCAGCCTCGCGCGACGGGAGTTCGAGGACACAGAAGCCGCCATCGAACTCCTTGGTCTGCGGGTAGGTCTCGTTCGTGACGGTGCCATCGGCGGTGACCATCAGCGGCGCGACGTCCTTGTTGATGCCACCGCCGAACACATAGACGCCGGCATCCTTCGCCTCGCGTATGACTGCGCGTGCCGCTTCGCCGACGGCAGCCATGTCTTCGTCGGCGATGTCCATCGCCGATCCGGGGAAGGAGATAAGGTACTTCGTCATGGTTCGGTTCCCGGTGTGTGGGTGGGAGGCCTGACTGGTATTTATAGTCTGTTCATGGGAACTTCGCGGGAGCGGAAAACGGCTTGGAGGGGTCCACCACAAACATCACCAGCGAGTGCAGATCGGTCGACCCGCTGCTCGATACCTGCATCGGGATGCCAGCGCCCTGGCCCGGCATGGACTGCCCAGCGCTTACCTTGATCACACCTGGAGGCGTCTTTTGCGTGGTTTCCCCGGCGACCACATAAAATGCCTCCGAGCCGGGATGCGTGTGTACGTTCGATACGCTACCGGGTGCGCCGCTGCCTTCATTGATGCGCAGGAGGTACTCGGGCATGACCGTAATCATTATCGGTCCCACCTCGGCGACCTTGCTGCCCCTTGGCGAGGCGCCGCCCGAAGGGCCGAGCGTGAAGAGCCAGAATTTGTTACCGGACTGAGCCGCCAATCCAGTCGGCCCGGCTGCCGCCTGGGCCTGTGCCAGTGACGGGAAATTCTCCAGCCTCCAGAAAAGCGGCCCGGACGGCAATTCGGCCACCTTCTTTTCCACCAGCGGCTTTACCACCAGGGCCGACTATGCCATTGCGCTCGTGTGAAGCAGGACCAGCGTGGCCATGCATGCCATCAGCAAACTGCCCAAAGTGCGTTTCATGACAATGCTCCATTCACGGCGACTACATTGAAGGGACTCCAGCATGGAAAGCGGCACCGGGATGCCGGATAAAAGACCAGCTTGCGGCAACGGTGCGTCTTGGCTTTTCGGCACCGAACCTGCGACTCGCGAGACTTGGACTAGTGATTTCGGTTGATTGACGTTACGCCGACCGCTTCACCGTTGCATTCCACTATTCATTAGCAGATTGGAAAGATCAAGCGTCCCGCTGCAAAGCAGGAGTGTGCGATTGATTTTCATCAAGATAAGTCGTCGCCAGGGGCGCTTCAACGAAGTGATGTGGCGCATAGCGACAGACTGCCATTGAACGCGCGAGGCACGCTAACGGCGGCTCTTGGCCGGAGACAGGCGGCGACTCTGCGCCGATCGTTTAACTGCCGCGCCTTTCAGCGTGGAGAAATCATGCACTCTGCCGACTGTGGGTAATTGCCGGGGTAGAGTTGGCAGAGCGGCGCGCTCTCGCGATTCAAGAGATAGTCGCCTGGCTTCGCATCTGATTGGGCTGCCGGAGTCCCGGCACAGCCTGCGATGCCCATGCCTATGCAGGATGTAACCGCTGCCAGTCGAACCGCCTTCACGAAATTTTCCATACGTTTGCCTCCCTGACCTACTTGCTGAGTTGGCTGCGCAGTAAAAGTTTCGTCCGCAGCTTGACGGGTGACACCTCTCTGATCCCACCGCGCCAGGCTGGCAGAGGGCGGCCAAGGCAGCCTCCGCTTTCGACCCAAAGCGGCAACCTGCCTATCAGGAATATCATCTGCAGTTCCAATTTCGAGTCCCCCGTCGGTGGGACCACGCAATAAGGATGGAAAACGCTTGCCACCGTTTGAATTGAGCGAGAATCGCTGCGTTGCTGCCCCAGTTCTGGACCTGTGCCTAGGTCGCCGCAAACTCCAAGGCGGCGCTGCGGTCTGGCATCGAGAAAGTGAAACAAACTGTCCGATCGCGCGAGCTTACATCCATCGTGCCGGCATGCGACCTGGCAATCTCCGCCACGATATAGAGCCCAAGTCCCAGTCCTTCGTGTGGCCCACTCGATGGGGCGCGCCAGAACGGCTTGAAAAGCTGCTGGATCCGCTCCGGCGGCAGGGCATCGCCCTGGTTACTCACTGATATGGAAAACCTTCCGCCGGCCGATGTAATCGACACTATCACCGGCGCATTCGCGTCGCCGTGCACAATTGCATTTTTGAGTAAATTCGACAGCAGCTGGCTTAGCCGCCCGGCATCACAAAGCAGGCTAATGTTGGGCTGGATGTGCGCCAGGATCGCACTTTCATGATGCAGCTCGCGTAGCTCATCAATCACTTGGCGCAAGGGCACATCAAGCGCGCTCTCATGACGCAGGTCCAGCGATATGCCACCACCCATGCGCCCGCGCGTGAAGTCAACGACGTCGTCGACCAGTGCTGACATCCTGCTAACGCTACGCTGCATATGCTTTAGCAAGGGAAGCGCCTCTGGATCAGGATGCTTCAGTCGAAGCAGTTCAACGCCATACTGGAATGCGCTGAGCGGCGTGCGCAAGTCGTGGCCCAGCACCGCAATAAACTGCTCGCGAAGTTCTGCTGTCTCGCGTTCGGACAGCAAGGCTGTTTGTGTCACTGCATGGTCACGCTCGATTTCGAGCTGCTTGGAGATGAGCTGCGCAAACAGCTCGAGTGTCGATATGGTCGACGGCGCCGACAGTACCGATGGTTTGGGATCGAGCCCGCACAGCGTGCCAAAGTAGGTGCCGTCGGGCCGGAAAACCGGCACCGAAAAATAGCTTTGGAATCCGTATAGGCGCGGGGTATGGTGGTCGCGGTACTGTTCACTTTGCTGCACGTGGTCAATGACGATACTTTTAAGGGTGCTGCGCACTTCGTCGCACAGCGTCGTCGTCACATCCAGCCCGTCACCGACTTTCAGACCAAATCCGAGCCTGTCCAGCACGGCGCAGGTGGTCCATGAGTTCTCTGTTACATGCGCTATCGCGACGAAGCCAAGGCCGGTAATCGAGGCAACCGTCTCAAGGATCTGCGGAACTGCACTGATGGCCTGCACTTCGCGAACATACGTTACAAAATCGGTAGACATGGATTTCCTATAGCAGCGAAGTGGGTAAGCTGACCAATCTTAGACTTTGAAACGGCTCGCCAAGCGGAACGGATCGGTTCTAAACATATGGGCCGATTCTCAACCCCCCGCAGTGTCGCCTGCCCTATACGCCCCGTACCCCCGCGCGCGCAATTCGCAAGCAGGGCATTGGCCGCAGCCGTAGCCCCAGTCGTGCAGCGCACCGCGCTCGCCGAGGTAGCAGGTATGCGTCTGTGTCCGTACCAGTTCGACCAGGCTGGCGCCCCCCAGGCTTTCTGCCAGCGCCCAGGTCTGCCCCTTGTCCAGCCACATCAACGGCGTTTCAATCGCAATCCCGCTCGCCATGCCAAGCTTCAGTGCCGTTTCCATCGCCCGCATCGTCTCTTCACGGCAGTCGGGATAACCGGAGTAATCCGTTTCACACATTCCACCCACCAGCACGTCCAGCCCGCGCCGGTAAGCCAGCGCTGCCGCCAAGGTCAGGAACAGCAGGTTGCGACCGGGGACAAAAGTGTTGGGCAAGCCATTGGCCTGCATCGCAATCTCGGCATCGCTGGTAAGCGCCGTGTCTGATATCTGCCCCAGCACGGCCAGGTCGATCATGTGGTCTGCACCCAGGCGGGTGTCCCAGCCTTCATTCAGCGCGCGCAAGCCGGCCAGTACTTGCGGCCGGACTGTCAGTTCAATCGCATGGCGCTGGCCATAGTCGAAGCCCACTGTCTCAACCCGCGCGTAACGTTGCAGCGCCCATGCCACACAGGTGGTCGAATCCTGGCCGCCGGAAAACAGCACCAGCGCACCACCGTGGTTGGATGAAGCGGTCATAGCTTGTTGATGCCTTCAATGAATTGTTCGATGAACTCGCCGTTGCTGTCTTCGAAACGCAGGCGCACCGGATACCAATCCATTGAGGGCGCGAGCCAGATATCGAGTTTGCGCTCGCGCGCTTCGGGCGGCGGGGTGCGCACGATGTGCAGCGTGTCGAGTTCGCCCAGCGACGTCTTGATTTTTTCGCGCGCCAGCACGGAAAACGTCCATGGATCGCTGTCGCGCTGGCCGGCCACCACAAAGCGCCAGGTATGGCCAGGCCGGTACGGGTTCTTGCCGGCGCGCGCGCTTGCAATCAGTTGCCACAAGGCGCTGGCGCGGTCTTGCTCGCCACCCTGCAGGCGCTGGGTTTGCTGTGACTCGCCAAAACGCAGCACACCGGCCTTGCGGTCGAAACTGGTCGTGGTCGCATCCTTGCGGAAGCGCTTCTCGGTATAAGCCACCGGCTGCAAGCCGCCGGCGTCGATGCCGCCTTCGCTGCGCTCGTCGAGTATCTTGCCTACCAGCATGGCGCTGGTTTCGGCGCTGGCGAGGTAACGATCGCCTGTGGGCAGCCAGGTCAGCCGCGCACGGCCAGAGAGCGCGATGCCACTTTGACGGGCGCGAATCGAATAGTCCAACTCGGCCGCAGGCGGCATGTTGACGGGCGACTGCCTCGTTGGCGCCGCGCGCAGCAACGGCGCTTGCAAGGCCAGCATGGCAGGCAACAACAGGAGTGCGCGTCGTCGGTTCATTTGTATCGGAAATTGTTGGTGGCGGGGATCGGTCCCGTCATCAGAGGCGTGGCAAGGCCAGCGGCAGTTCGTCCAGTGACATGTCCAGATAGTCGCCGCTGGTCTCGGTAAACCGCAACTTTACCGGATACCACTGCATCGCGGGCGCGAGCCAGATATCGAGCCGCTGCTCCCAGGAACCCGGACGCGGCAACCGCACGATGTGCACAGCCTGGACCGGCTTGCCATCCACTTCCACCTGCTCCTCGCCAGCGACACGGAACAGCCACGATTCGCCATCGCGCACGCCAGCTACGAACAGGCTCAGTTCGCTGCCGGTTGCCAATTGCTGGCGGTCGGCGCGGCCGATGGCTGCCAGTTGCCACACGATGCTGGCCCGGTCCTGCTCGCCGCCCTGGCGCGGGTAAGTGGTGGTAGAGGCGGAAAAACTGATCAATTGGCGTTCGCGCTGGAAGTGCGTATTGGTCGCTGAACGGCGAAAACGTTTTTCAGAGTAGAGCACGGGTGCCAGGCCGTGCTGGTCCAGCGAACCGTTGCTACGGAATTCGAGCACTGAAAAAAACAGCAATTTGGCTTCACCCTCAACGGCATAAGCGTCCGCTTCGCGCGTGAAGCGGATCTTGCCCCGGCCGTGATACGGCTGGCCTGCGCGTATCGCTTGCACTGTATAGCGCAGCTCCGCCGGCGGCGGCGGATCGGCCAGCCATGTCTTGGGCGCGGTCGGATTCGCCATTCCTTCGCCGGGCAATTGGTCAGCCGGCATGCCGGCAAGCGGCGTCGCCTCTGTGTTGCCCGCTTGCGGTTCCGGCTTGTCTTGCTCTGACATCGCATCAGGCGCGGCTTCCTGCTCGACCGCCTGCAGTGTCGCTGCGGCCGCGGGCTCGGGCTGCGCCGGTGGAAGCGGCTCGGTTCTGGCCGGCTTGGCGGCGGCCGGTGGGCGCGGCTTGCGGGTTGGTTTGCGTACTGGCGGTGCTGGCGCCGGCTCGGCTGGGGACGCGGCCGGCGCGGCTGCGCTCAATTGCACGACCACCGTTTCGCGCTTACCGCTTCCACTTGCCTGCTTGCCATCGCCATTGCCGTCGCCACCCTTCACCAGCGCCTGCAGCAAGAACACATGCAACAGCACAGACAGGACCAGCACGGCCAGCGTGCCGATTCCCCATCTCTGAGCCGGCCTGGGATGACGTTCTTTTGACATGGGCCGTAGTGTAGCGGCTGCTTGCCCGGCTGGATTTTCCAGGCGGCTTGATGTGGCCGCCCGGCCACGATAGTGCCGGTGCTTTGGGCGGTAAACGCAAAGGGGGCACGCCGCATCGCGCTTAAAATACGGCCTTTCGCGAAAGACCCTCATGTTTGCAAAACGATTCGTCGTGCTGGCCCGGATACTGTGTACTACCTTGGTCCTGGCGAGCATCACGTCGCCTTCCGGTGCGGCGCAAGCAGGCTTGGCGCCGATTCGCCTGGGGCTGGTTGAAGGCTTGTCCGGCCCGTTCGCCAATGCAGGCGAAGCCGTGGTGCGCAACCTGCGTTATGCCATCGACGATATCAACAGTCGTGGCGGCGTTCGCTTGCCCGGCGGCGCGCGCCAGCTGGCCCTGGAAACTTTCGACAACAAGCAATCGATCGAAGAATCGCTGGTCGGCTTCCGGCGCATGGCCGATGCTGGCGTTCCCTTCATCTTGCAAGGCAATAGCTCGGCCGTCGCGCTGGCGCTGGTGGAAGCGCTCAACCGCCACAATGAGCGCGCGCCGCAAAGCCGCATGTTGTTCCTGAACTATGCAGCCGTCGACCCGGCGCTCACCAACGAGCGCTGCAGTTTCTGGCATTTCCGTTTCGACGCCAATGCCGACATGCGCATGCATGCGCTGACCGAGGCGATACGCAAGGACGCGAATGCGCGTCGCGTCTACCTGATCGGCCAGGATTACAGTTTCGGCCAGCAGCTCGCGCGTTCGGCGCGCGCCCAACTTGCGGCCAAGCGGCCGGACATGCAAGTAGTCGGTGATGAATTGCATCCGATTGGCAAGATCAAGGATTTCGCGCCCTATGTGGCCAAGATACGCGCTAGTGGCGCGGACACGGTCATCACCGGCAACTGGGGCAATGACTTGACGTTGCTGGTGAAGGCGGCGCGCGAAAGTGGGCTGCAGCTCAAGTTCTACACCTTCTACGGCAACAGCCTGGGTGCGCCGGCGGCATTGGGCGAGGCCGGCGTGGGCCAGGTGCTGGCAGTGGCTGAGTGGCACCCCAATGCAGGTGGCCCAGCCAGTGACGCTTACTACCGCGCCTTTCGCCAGCGCTATCCCGATCCGCGTGACGACTATATGCATTTGCGTATGCATTTGATGCTGCAGATGCTGGTGCAGGCCATCGAAAAGGCTGGCACGACTGACGCGGAGCCGGTGGCGCGCGCGTTCGAAGGGGCAGGTTTTGCCGACGGTTTCCACCAGGCCCGCATGCGCTCCGAAGACCATCAACTGCTGCAGCCGCTGTATGTCAGCGTCATGCGCCGCGTGGGCGAGGCCTCGGTGCGTTTCGACAATGAAGGCAGCGGATACGGTTTCCAGACCGTGCTGCGCTTGCCCGCGGACCAGACCGCCTGGCCGAGCGCGTGCAAGATGACACGGCCGGGCAGGCCCTGATGCTTGAGCCAGTTCGTGCCGGTCGCTTTTGTATCTGCTAACCTGCACTGTGGTTTCGGCGCAGCGTGCTGCGCAGGGGAAAGCAGTACGCCGGCAAACGGCAACAGTGAGGAGGAATGGCAATGGCAACGTCGAACACCGGTATGGGCGACGCGAGCCCGATGGGGTCCATGGGCTCCTTTGGCGCGGGCGCGATGAATGACACGATGGCCTTCCTGAAGAATATGTGGGCCGGCGTCAAGATGCCGGGCGTCACCGTGCCCAGCCTTTCGGTTGAGGATATCAACAAGCAGATCACCGACCTGAAGGCGGTTGAAAACTGGCTCAACCTGAACATGAGCATGTTGCGCACGACCATACAGACACTGGAAGTGCAAAGTGCCACCCTCACTGCGCTGCAGGCAATGGGCCAGACCGTGGGCGAGTCCATGGGGCACACGGTCGAGCAGGCAGTAGGCGCGGCGATGAATGCCGCGGGCGCCATGGCCGGCATGAATCCGATGGCGGGCACAACTGCTGACGGTCGCGCTGGCACAGGCCCCGCCACCGATGGCGCTGGCGAAAAAGCGGGCGCTGCGGCTGCGGCGCCGGGGGATGCGCTCGCCAGTCCGCTGGCCGCAATGAATACCGCTGCCGCCAATGCAATCGGCGCCATGGCCAGCATGAATCCGATGGCTGCAATGAGCAGCGCCGCTGCCGATGCAATGGGCGCGATGGCCAGCATGGCGGGTCTTGCTGGCGCCCCGGTCACAGCGCCCGGCGCGCAGGACAAAGAGGCGCCGCAAACGCCTGCGACGCCTGAAGCCGATTTCAATTTCGCCACGCCGACCACGGAAAAGCCGCCCGCGCCCGCCGCGGCCGAGCCGCCATCGACTGGCGGCGAAGGGCTTGCGCAGGCTGCTGCGGGTGCGGGGGAGGATGCGCAAGAGTTCGCCAGCGCAGCCGCACCCTTCGTCAATCCGGCCGCCTGGTGGGGCATGCTGCAGGACCAGTTCAAGCAAGCCGTGAACACGGCGCTGGAACCGGGTGCGGAGCCGCAGCCCAGCCGCAAGCGCGCGCCAGCCAAGACGGCCAAAACAGCGGCCAAGCGTGCACCGGTCAAGCGTGCCGGCGCGAAATCCGGCAATGGAAGCGCGGTCAAGCCGGCGCGACGCGCCGCCGCGCATGCAGCCGGCAACGGCAAGAAACCTGCGGCCAAGAAAACAGCGCGCAAAGCGACGCCGGCAAAAAGCGCCAGCGCAAAAGGTGGCGCGCGCAAGGCTGCTGCACCGGCTCCGGCGCGCAAGCGCAGCGCCGCGAAAAAGCGCGCCTGAACAGCGAGCGCTTGTGAGCAATAAAGCACGCGCCTGCGGCTGAACAAGGGATAGCGGGCAAGGCGACGGACGCTCGCGCATTGACTGCCAGTGCGCTGTTCGATTTATTTACGGCGCGCGCGTTTTCTCTGCTAACAAGGCTCCGTTTTCCACTTTTACCTGGCTAGGCTGGGCTGCTCCAACAGCACAGGACCAGCCGTTGATGGGCCATGATATTCATGCCGGGGCCGCCGATGCCGCCGCTGCCGCAGCAGGGCGCTGCAATGAAGAGTTCGGTATTTCAATCGGCGCGGCAGGCAGCCTGACCGGCTGGAGCGAACGCACGATCTGGCGCCGGCTGGCGGCAAAATCCATCCACCGGTTCGAAGCAGGCGCCGCCAGCAACCGTGTGTTGATCGCCTGGTCCGGATTGCTTCCTCATCTTCAGCCGCCGGCCACGTCCGGTTTCCTTGACCTGCTTTTCGCTGCCGACAATGGCGACGTCGAAGCACAAAATGACTTGGCACTGCACTTCCTTGCGACCGGAAAGCCGGAGGCGGCGGCTTTCTGGCTGCAGTCAGCTGCACGCAGCGAACACGGCGACGCCATGCACTGGCTGGCTCGCTGCCACTTGAGCGGCGAAGGCGTGGTCCAGGACAGCAGCCTCGCCATGATGTGGCTTGCGCGCGCTGCATCGGTCGGCCATGTCATTTCACAAGGCATGCTGGAGCAGGTTTGGCGCGGCTTTGCTAACGCCGGTTTTGCAGCGACGATGAAACAGCAGCATCAGGAGGCCAGTACCGGAAGATAGCTGGCAGGATAAATCCACCGCCTTGCTTGCGACTTGGAAATAGCGGTGCCACCGTCTGCTCGTTGGCACTCAAAAGTAACTGCGAACCTACGTTTTATTAGCTCGACGTGCGGAGAACGAATACATTCCCTTGGCGACAGATTTGCTCTGTGGACAGTGAAGCTTTCTGCTTCTCTGTCCAACTCAAGGAGTAAACACATGAAAAAATCCGCAACCCTGGCCAAGCGCGTTCAGCGCGGCTTCACCCTGATCGAATTGATGATCGTCGTCACGATCATCGGCATCTTGGCTGCCGTTGCCATCCCGGCCTACCAGGACTATGTCACCAAGGCCAAGATTGCAAAGGTCGCTTCTGCAGTCAGCGCCGTACAAACCGCCATCGCCCAATTTTCGCAAGAAAACGGTGGCAGACTGACATCCCTGGCGACAGCCGATAACTGGACTTCCCTCGGCCTGACCGGAGCACCCACCGCAACCACGGAAGTGACCAACATCGCCGTCTCCGGCACGGGTAACACGGCGGGTACCATCACTGCCACCCTGGCTGCTTCTGTCACTGGCGCGGCTTGCGACATCACCTTCGCCCCGACCGTTGGCACGACGTCGCTCAAATGGACCGTTGGCACCACCTGCGGCGCGCCGGTGCCCGCCATCGTAGCCAAGTGGAACTGATGGATTTCCGTTTTCAATGAAGCGCACCGGCCCCTTTTCGGAGGGGCCGCGTGTGCTGATTCTTTTGAACCGGCTGGCAAGCGGTGAAGAAATTTCACTGCCTGCCATCCTCCCGGTAGCCGCACACTCGGGTAAAGTGTCGCGCAAATCAGGGAGTGTTCATGACCGCCGCCATCACCAATATCGAAGATCTGCGCGTGCTTGCGGAAAAGCGCGTGCCACGCATGTTTTATGACTATGCCGACTCCGGTTCCTGGACCGAGTCGACCTATCGCGCCAATACCACTGATTTTGCCCGCATAAAATTCCGGCAACGCGTGGCCGTCAACATGGAAAACCGCAGCCTGCGCACCACCATGGTGGGCCAGCCTGTCGCCATGCCAGTCGCACTGGCGCCGACCGGCCTGACCGGCATGCAGCATGCGGATGGCGAAATCCTCGCCGCCCGCGCTGCGGAAAAAGCCGGCGTCCCATTCACCCTGTCGACGATGAGTATCTGCTCGATTGAGGACGTGGCTGAAAACACCAGTGCGCCTTTCTGGTTCCAGCTCTATGTGTTGAAGGACCGCGTTATCATTCATCGCCTGATCGACCGCGCCAAGGCTGCCAAATGCTCAGCCCTGGTGCTGACGCTGGACCTGCAAGTGCTCGGCCAGCGTCATAAAGACATCAAGAACGGCTTGTCCGCGCCGCCGCGGCTGACGCTGCCCAATATCCTCAACATGATGACCAAGCCGCGCTGGTGCATGGGCATGCTGGGCACCAAACGCCGTCACTTCGGCAATATCGTCGGCCATGCTGAAAGCGTGACCGACATGTCTTCCCTGTCTTCCTGGACCGCGCAACAGTTCGACCCGGCGCTGTCCTGGGATGATGTGCAATGGATCAAGGAGAAATGGGGCGGCAAGCTGATCGTCAAGGGCATCATCGATGCCGAGGATGCGCGCCTGGCCGTGCAAAGCGGCGCCGATGCCCTGATCGTCTCTAACCACGGTGGACGCCAGCTCGACGGCGCCCAGTCATCGATCGAAGCGCTGCCTGCGATCATGGATGCCGTGGGCGATAGCATCGAGGTGCACCTGGATAGCGGCATTCGCTCCGGCCAGGATGTATTGAAGGCGCTGGCGCTGGGCGCAAAGGGTACTTATATCGGTCGCGCTTTCCTGTACGGCCTGGGCGCCATGGGTGAAGCCGGCGTGTCCAAGGCACTGGAAATCATCCAGCGCGAACTGGATATCAGCATGGCGTTTTGCGGCCATACCGACATCCGCAAGGTCGATCGCAGCATCCTGGTGCCGGGCACGTACTGAAATCAGGGTTGCGCGATTGCGCCGGAGCGCGGCGCAGCTTACCGGCAGCCGGCGCGGCGCTACTGCCGCACCGGGCCTGCCGGGCGCTGCTGCAACGCGCGCTCGATCGCCGCAACCAGTTCGCCATCCTCTGGCGTCACGCGGCTCGGGTAGTTGGCGACCAGTTTGCCATCGCGTCCTACCAGGTATTTGTGGAAGTTCCAGCGCGGCGCCGTGCCGCTTTGGCGGGCCAGCGCCTGGTACAGCGGGTTGGCTTGCTCGCCCTTCACATGGGTCTTGGCGAACATCGGGAATTTCACGCCATAGGTGTTGAAGCATAAATCGGCGATTTGCTTGCCCTCCCCCGGCTCTTGCTCGAAGTCGTTGGACGGGAAGCCGAGTATGACCAGGCCGCGATCCCGGTATTTCGAATACAGCTTTTCCAGGCCTTCATACTGTTTGGTATAACCGCAATAGCTGGCGGTATTGACCACCAGTGCCACCTTGTCGCGGTACTGGCACAGGCTTTGCGGCGCGTCATCCTGCAAGCGCTTGAATTGCTGGTTGAGCAGGCCCGGGCAGTTGCCCGCCTGGTCCTGGGCGAAGGCTGGCGCAGCCGGCAGCATCACCAGCGCTACCAGCACCGGCAACAGCAAGCGAAATGAAGCGTAATTCATGGCGTCTCCTCCGGGAGGGCAAAAACGATATCGGGCCGGCATCGGCTGTGGCTTATCTTATCCGGCATTGCGCCCCCCTGCCGGCCATTCCATGTGTTCGAGACCCGCGGTGGCTGGGGTTGTGAATTCCCACAATTTTGCTCTTGATTGTTGTTGTGCTGTTACCGGTTGAGCCGGTCGTTTCTGGCTCGGATGATTTCTTGGTAAAATCATGGGCTTAACTCACTTTGATGGTGGCGTTTTTATGTTGTATCCGGAACTCTTCAAATCGCTGGAACAGGTACGCTGGAACATGGATACGGATATTCCATGGGACCAGTTCGATGCCGCATTGCTGACGGATGAACAAGCGCTCACGATCAAGATGAATGCGATTACGGAGTGGTCGGCCCTGCCGGCCACGGAAATGTTCCTGCGCGATAACCGCGGCGACAGCGATTTTTGCGCCTTCATGTCGGTCTGGTTTTTCGAGGAACAGAAGCATTCGCTGGTGTTGATGGAATACCTGCGCCGTTTCCGGCCGGACATGGTGCCGACCGAAGAAGAATTGCATAACGTGCGCTTTGAATTCGATCCCGCGCCACCGCTGGAAACGCTGATGCTGCACTTCTGCGGCGAGATTCGCCTCAACCACTGGTACCGCTGCGCGTCGGACTGGCATACCGAGCCCGTCATCAAGCAAATCTACAAGATCATCAGCCAGGATGAAGCCCGTCATGGCGGCGCTTACCTGCGCTACATGAAAAAAGCGCTGGGCGAGGCAGGGGATGTGGCGCGCGCCGCGTTTGCCAAGATCGGCGTCTTGATGGCTTCGGCCCGCCGCACTGAAAAGCCGCTGCACCCGACCAACTTGCATGTGAACCAATCGCTGTTCCCGAACGACACGGTGCAAAGCCGCTTGCCGGATCCGGACTGGCTCGAAGCCTGGCTCGACACGCAGATCAAGTTCGACGGTGAATGGGAAAAGAAAGTCGTCGACCGCATCCTGCACAATATGTCGCTGCTGTTTGAAAAAACATTCGCGTCCGTGCAGGAATTGAATCGCTACCGCAAGGAAGTGAATGCCAGGCTGGAACCGATCCTGCCGGCGACCTGATCGCACGCCATCCTGCCGCGTGTGAACGCGGCTTTTTTTATGCCCGCTTTCGAGCAAAAAATTTGCAGTCTTGAAACGCTGGCCACGCGCATGGCAGCGTTGCCCAAGCCGGTGGTGCTGACCAATGGCGTCTTCGACATCCTGCACCGCGGCCATGTCAGTTACCTGGCGCAAGCGCGCGCTTTGGGTGGCTCGCTGGTGGTGGCGGTGAATACGGATGAGTCGGTGCGACGCCTGGGCAAGGGCAGCGACCGCCCGATCAACACCTGCGAAGACCGCATGGCGGTGCTGGCAGCGCTGGAATCGGTGTCACTGGTCGTGCCCTTCGCCGAAGATACGGCGCTGGAAACCGTCCTGCTGGGCCGGCCCGACATCTATGCCAAGGGCGGCGATTACCAGATGGATGCGATACCGGAAGGGCAAGCCGTGCTGGCTTACGGCGGGCAGGCGATTGCAATCGATTTCGAGCACGATCGCTCCACCACCCGCCTGTTGCAAAAGGTCAGGTCCAGCTGAGCCCTGGAGCACGCTCAGTGCTCCATGCTCAGTGCTCAGTGCTTGTGCTGGCCTGCAGCCGGCGTTGATGCCGCCGCCTTGTCGCGCGGCTTGTCTTCCACCACCACCGTCACTTCCGCCTGGCCAGCCTTTTCAAATACCAGCGTCAGCGGAAAACGCTCGCCCGCTTTCAATGGCTGCTTCAGGCCCACCAGCATCAGGTGATAGCCGTCGCCCGGCTTCATCGCAACCATGGTCGCGGCCGGCACTTCCAGCTTTGGCACTTCACGCATGCGCATCACATTGCCATCCATTTTCATGGAGTGGACTTGCACTTCCTTGGCAACGGGTGTGGAGGCGCGCACCAGCGTATCAGCCGCCTTGCCACGATTTTCAATACTGATATAGGCCGCACCCGAAGTCTGCTGCGCGACGCTGGGCCGGGCCCAGGGATGACCGATATGCAAGTCGCCTGCATCGAAAGAATGCGCAAGCGCGAGCCCGGGAAGCGCGGCTGCCACTGCGGCGGCTGCCACTGCGGCGCTTGCAAGCAAGCTGGAAAAACGTGGGTTCATGTGATCTTCCGTTGCGATTGAAGTGGCGCGCGTGCGCCGGGAAGCCGCAAGGCTTGCGGCATGGTGCGGGCATTATAAACAGGCGCGCCTGCAGGCGCAGGCCAAGCGCGTGCGCCAGCAAACGGGCAATCTCCAGCGCCTGGTTGAAGCCACGCCCGGCCAGTCGCTGCGGGCCCAGCGGCACCGGGCACAGCAGCGCCGGTTTGTCGGCTTCGGCCTGCAACAAGGGCCGCATCGCCTGCGCGCACAGCTGCGCCAATTCCAGCCGGCCGCCGTATTTCAGGCCGAGTACCAGGCGATCGACCGGCGCTGCGTAATCCACTGCAACCAAGGTGCGGTCGAAGGCGGGCGGCGCCTGCACGCAAGCGCCGCAATGCCGGTCGCTGCCAACCGTCAGCGCGATGCCGCATTGCACGCAGCGCGCACGTGCGTCGGTGAGATGGCGGCGCCAGCAGGCGTCGCAGGCGGGGCCATCGCAAGCTTGGTTGCACAGCGCACAGGCGTTGGGGATCAGGCGGTCGAGCAGCGAGGCAGCCTCCGGGCGTGTACACTCGAACGCCATTATCGCATCCGGATTACCCGTTTTGAGCACGTCAAATACGCCTGCTGACGACAGCGGCAGCGCCCCGATTTCCCTGTCCCGCGTGCGCGACCTGTTCGCCCGCCCGGCCCGCATCGCCGGCTCCGATTTCTTGCGGCGCGAGGTTGCCAGTCGCATGTTCGAACGGCTCGAATTGATACGGGTCGCGCCGCCGGCCGTGCTTGACGCCGGCTGCGGCGAGGGCGCCGACCTGGCCCTGCTGCGCCAGCGTTTTCCACAGGCGCTGCTGACAGGCCTGGATGCCGCGCCTGCGATGCTGGCGCAAGCCGCGCAGCGCCAGCGCAATGCCATGTCAGCCATGGACCGCCTGTTCGCGCGCTTGCGCCCCGGTTCTGCCGGCGCGGCAGGCGAGGGCGCGAGCCTGGTCTGCGCCGACTTTGCGCGCCTGCCGCTGGCCCCGGCGGCGCTCGGCTTGCTGTGGTCCAATCTCGCGCTGCACTGGCATCCGCGGCCGGATCAAGTTTTTGCTGAATGGCGCCGCGTGCTGCGCGCGGAAGGCTTGCTGATGTTTTCCTGTTTCGGTCCGGACACCTTGCGCGAGTTGCGCCAGGCTGCCGGCGCGGCGCCGGCCCTGGCCCAGACCCTGCCGTTTGTCGATATGCATGACCTCGGTGACATGCTGGTGCAAGCCGGCTTCGCCACGCCGGTGATGGATATGGAAATGCTCACCCTGACTTATGATCAGGCCGACAAGTTGCTGGCCGACGTGCGCGCCCTGGGTGGCAATCCGCTCGCCACGCGCCGGGCTGGCCTGGCCACGCCCACATCGCGCCAGCGCCTGTTCGATGGGCTCGCGGCCACCCGCCGCGGCGATGGCAAATATGCATTGAGCATCGAAGTCATCTACGGCCATGCCTTCTGCCCGGTGCCGCAGGCCCGGCCGCAGGGCGAGTCGGTAATCCGCTTCCTGCCGCGTCAGCAGTAGGCCCGTACCGGCTTGCGGGAAGGCGCCGGCCCCTGTTACTGCCGGTTCCCGAGCGGCTTTCTTCTTGATCTTGCGTTCCCATCCCCCTTATACTTCGTTGGTTACACTTAATGCACGGTAAGGATATCCACGTTTGCCGCGTGCCCCTGCCCCGGGAAGCAGCAAGTTGGCGGCTGGTCGTGGACCGCAAGCATGTCCCCCGGTTAATTGCGCGTCATCCCGGCGGCTTGCTGCCCTGGCAGCGCCGGCGTGGTTTCAGCGCACTGGCCGTTCGCGTCGCCGCAAGCGTGTCTCATGCAGGCAAATGACTGGATCCTGAAGCGCAATTGCTCGATTACGCCGCGCCAGCTATGGCAGGCGTATGCGGCAATCTGCACCGGCTCGGGCCTGGTCGCGCTGGCATTCGCCATTCATGGCGCGTGGTATGTGCTGGCCTATGCGGTGCTGGAACTGGGCGGGGTAGGCCTGGCCTTCCTGGCTTTCGGGCGGCATGCGGCAGACCGGGAGCGCATTGCGCTGGCGGCAGGTGAACTGGTGGTGGAAGTCGTAGAGGCAGACCGGATCAAGCGGTTTAACCTTGATGCGCGGCGGGCGACGGTGGAAACGCCGGTACGTGGCGCACTGGTGACAATCCGCGATGCAGGAACAACGGTGGAAGTCGGACGTTTTGTGCCCGAGCAGCAGCGAAGGCAGTTTGCACGCGAGCTGAGCCTGGCGTTGCGCAAGGACGGGCCGGCGACCGACGCAAGCAAGAATTCACTTTAGGGGATTTGAGGAAGACATGAAACATGTGAAGCGCCTTCAATCGTTGATGCTCGGGGCATCTCTGCTGGCCGCAGGTATGCCCTCCTGGGCCGTAAACGATAGCCAGGGAGGTCCTGCCGTCCTGCAGTTGAATTTCCAGACCCCGGTCACCCAGATCGCGACCGACATCTACCAGTTGCACAACCTGATGATGGGCCTGTGCCTGGCCATCTTCCTTGCGGTGTTCGGCGTGATGTTCTACTCGATCATGAAGCACCGCAAATCGCTCGGCCACAAGCCGGCGACCTTCCACGAAAGCACCAGCGTTGAAATCGCCTGGACCATCGTTCCATTCGTCATCGTCATCCTGATGGCGCTGCCGGCAACCAAGACCGTTGTCGCGATGAAGGATACGTCCAATGCAGACGTGACCATCAAGGCCACCGGCATGCAATGGAAGTGGGGTTACGACTACCTGAAGGGTGAGGGCCAGGGCATTTCCTTCCTGTCCAACCTGAGCACCCCGCGTGAACAGATCGTCGATTCGACCAAGGTCAAGGGCGACAACTACTTGCTGGAAGTTGACAACCCCGTGGTGGTGCCGGTCAACCGCAAGGTGCGCATCGTCACCACAGCCAATGACGTAATCCACGCCTGGACGATTCCCGCCTTCGGCGTCAAGCAGGATGCGATTCCCGGTTTCGTGCGCGACACCTG
The DNA here is from genome assembly GCA_028292545.1 of Paucimonas sp. GTDB lineage: Bacteria > Pseudomonadota > Gammaproteobacteria > Burkholderiales > Burkholderiaceae_D > Lacisediminimonas. The sequence goes on along the minus strand of JAQGMC010000013.1, from coordinate 107,585 downwards.
GTTCAAGGCTGAAAAAGTCGGCGTCTACCGCGGCAACTGCGTTGAACTGTGCGGCAAGGATCATGCGTTCATGCCGATCGTCGTCAACGTCGTGTCCGATGAAGATTACAAGAAGTGGGTCGACGGCAAGAAAAAGGAAATGGCTGCCGCTGCTGACGATCCCAACAAAACCTGGACCGTGGCTGAACTGACCGCACGTGGCGAGAAAGTCTATGCCGCCAACTGCGTCGCCTGCCACCAGGCCAACGGCAAGGGCGTGCCAAATGCCTTCCCGGCGCTTGACGGCGCGCCGACCGTGCTGGGCGACAAGGGCCCGCAGATCGACGTGGTGCTGAACGGTCGTAAAGCCATGCCGGCATGGAAGTCCGTGCTGTCGCCAACCGATGTCGCCGCCGTGATCACCTATACGCGCAATTCCTGGTCCAACAAGGCCAAGGACAACCTCGTACAGCCGGCCGAAATCGTCGCTGCGCGCAAGTAACTGAAATCAGGAGTCCAAGATGAGTACAACCGTTGTTGATCACGCCCACGGTCACGCCGAAGACCACGCGCACGACCATCCGCACGGCTGGCGCCGCTGGCTGTACGCCACCAACCACAAGGATATCGGCACGCTATACCTGTGGTTCTCGTTTGCCATGCTGCTGTTCGGCGGCTTGCTGGCGATGGGCATTCGCGCCGAGCTGTTCCAGCCCGGCCTGCAATTGTTCCGTCCGGAGTTCTTCAACCAGCTGACCACGATGCACGGCCTGATCATGGTGTTTGGCGCGATCATGCCGGCCTTCGTCGGCTTCGCCAACTGGATGATCCCGCTGCAGATCGGCGCCGCCGACATGGCGTTTGCGCGCATGAACAACTTTTCGTTCTGGCTGCTGCCGCCCGCTGCAATCCTGCTGGCCGGATCCTTCCTGGTGCCGGGCGGCGCGACCGCTGCCGGCTGGACCCTGTATGCGCCGCTGTCGACGCAGATGGGTCCGGGCATGGACATGGGTATTTTCGCGATGCACATCATGGGCGCATCGTCGATCATGGGTTCCATCAACATCATCACCACCATCCTCAACATGCGCGCGCCTGGCATGACGCTGATGAAGATGCCGATGTTTTGCTGGACCTGGCTGATCACGGCTTACCTGCTGATCGCAGTCATGCCGGTGCTGGCTGGCGCCATTACGATGACGCTGACGGACCGCCATTTCGGCACCTCGTTCTTTAACGCCGCAGGCGGCGGCGATCCGGTGATGTACCAGCATATTTTCTGGTTCTTCGGCCACCCCGAGGTCTACATCATGATCCTGCCGGCCTTCGGTATCGTGTCGCAGATCATTCCCGCCTTCGCCCGCAAGCCGCTGTTTGGCTATGCATCGATGGTGTACGCCACGGCTTCGATCGCCATCCTGTCCTTCATCGTGTGGGCCCACCACATGTTCACGACTGGCATGCCGGTGACGGCGCAGTTATTCTTCATGTACGCCACCATGCTGATCGCAGTGCCGACCGGCGTGAAAGTGTTCAACTGGATCGCAACCATGTGGCGCGGCTCGATGACTTTCGAAACGCCCATGCTGTTTGCAATCGGCTTCATCTTCGTGTTCACGATGGGTGGCTTCACTGGCCTGATCCTGGCCGTCACGCCGATCGACATCCAGATGCAGGATACTTATTACGTCGTGGCGCACTTCCACTATGTGCTGGTGGCGGGCTCGCTGTTTGCGCTGTTCGCCGGTTTTTACTACTGGGGTCCGAAGTGGACCGGCTTCATGTACAACGAAGCCCGCGGCAAGTTCCACTTCTGGAATTCGCTGATCTGGTTCAACGTGACTTTCTTCCCGATGCACTTCCTGGGACTGGCCGGCATGCCGCGCCGCTATGCCGATTATCCGGCGCAGTTCACCGACTTCAACATGGTGGCCAGCATTGGCGCCTTCCTGTTCGGCCTGACCCAGGTGTACTTCCTGCTGTTCGTGATCATCCCTTCGATCCGCGGCGGCGAGAAAGCAGAAACCAAGCCCTGGGAAGGCGCTGAAGGACTGGAGTGGACCGTGCCAAGCCCGGCTCCCTTCCACACCTTCGACGTACCGCCGACGGTCAAGTAAGCAGCAGTAATTGCATCCCGCTTGCATGGCAGGCGGATGCGAAAAATGGAGAGGGCAGTCCCCGGACTGCCCGGCAACAAATGTCCGATGATAAAAAGCCAGGCAATCTCAGGACCGCATTGATACTGTTGTCAGTGGTCCTGATGTTTTTTGTCGGTGTGTTCGTGAAGCGGATCTGGTTCAGCTGACATGGAAAAACGCGGTAATGCCGGCAGCGCCCGGAAGCAGTTGAACAGGCAAATGCTGGGCAAGCTCTTGGTGGCGGCAGTACTGATGTTCGGGTTTGGCTATGCGCTGGTGCCGATGTACCAGAAGCTGTGCGAAATCACTGGCATCAACTTCCTGACGCCCAAAGATGCAACGGTGGAAGCGCCGAAGAATACGCAGGTCGACAAGAGCCGCACGGTGACGGTCGAATTCGATGCGAATTCCCAGGGGCCGTGGCGCTTTCGTCCAACGGTGGCCAGCATGACTGTCCATCCGGGCGAAATGACGCAGGTCGTGTATGAAGTGGTGAATACGCAGCCGCGCAGCATCGATGGCCAGGCCATACCAAGCTACGCGCCGCAGCAGGCAGGCGAGCATTTCAAGAAGGTCGAATGCTTCTGTTTCAGGCAGCAGACCTTGAAGGCGAATGAGGCAAGGCAGATGCCGGTGGTGTTTTTCATCGACCCGGCGCTGCCGCGGGATGTAAAAACGATTACCTTGTCCTACACTTTTTTTGAAGTGGCGGGCTCGGGCAAGAAATCAGGCTAGGCATGAGTGAACTGAAGAATGCGTCACAGAGGAAGCTGTCTTTCCTGGCGACGATGAAGGCGGTGTTCTGGTCCTTCTTCGGTGTGCGCAAGCGCAGCGATTATGAAGCGGATGCGCAGCAGCTCAATCCGGTGCATGTGGTTATCGCCGGCGTCGTGGGCGCCGCGCTGTTCGTGCTGGTCCTGGTATTGATAGTCAAGGCTGTGGTTGGTTGAAGCGCGGGCCGCAAGCCCGGCGCATGACAAGAATTAGCGTTATTTACGGAGCGGAAATGAGTTCTCATCACGGAAGTGCTGCACCCTATTATTTCATCCCCAGCCCCTCGCGCTGGCCGGTGCTGATGGGCGCTGCGCTGCTGCTGACCATGATAGGCGCGTCGGCATGGGTCAATGGCGCGAGCTGGGGTGCGTTCGCCAACATCGCCGGCATCGTGTGCGCGCTGGTGGTGTTGTACAAGTGGTTTGGCGAAGCGATCAGGGAATCCGAAAGCGGCTTGTACAGCCAGCGCATCGACACCTCCTTCCGCTGGAGCATGAGCTGGTTCATTTTCTCGGAAGTCATGTTCTTCGCCGGCTTCTTCGGCGCGCTGTTCTATGCACGCGCAGTCACGATGCCCTGGCTGTCAGACCTGGACCACAAGATGATCTGGCCGGATTTTGCCGGTCATTGGGGCAATGCCGGACCGGCAGGCGTGGTGGACAGCTTCACCACGATGGGCCCGTTCCCGATCCCCACCATCAACACCGCCTTGCTGCTGACTTCCGGCGTGACGCTGACCATCGCCCACCATGCATTGCGCGCCGGGCATCGCGGCAAGACTGCATTCTGGCTCTTCGCCACCGTCGTGCTGGGCGCAATCTTCATGGGCTTCCAGGCTTATGAATATGCCCACGCCTACAGCGAATTGAACCTGAAGCTGACCTCCGGCATCTATGGCTCGACCTTCTTCATGCTGACTGGCTTCCACGGCTTTCACGTGACGCTCGGCGCCATCATGCTGGCGGTGGTGCTATACCGTGTGATGCGCGGCGACTTCAAGCCTGACCAGCATTTCGGATTTGAAGGCGCGGCCTGGTACTGGCACTTCGTCGACGTGGTGTGGCTCGGCCTGTACGTCGTGGTGTACTGGCTCTAAGCCCAAGCCTGCAAGGCGGCCGGCAGGCGCCGGCAGGGCAATCGCCGATAAAAAAGCCGCACTTCGGTGCGGCTTTTTTTCTTGCCCGGCTGGTATTGAGATTGGTATTGATATTGGTATTGCAGCCGGGTTATCAGCGGCTATGCAAGCCAATGCCGGTCGGTTCAATCCAGCCCATTTTGTAGGCGGCCAGGATCAGCAGGAACAAGGTGATGGAAAAACCGACGCGCACGGCCAGCGCCGTCACCGTGCGGTTGGTTTTACCCTTGTCGCGCATCAGGAAGACCAGCGCCGATCCCAGGCTGGCAAGGATCAGGATGAAAGCAATGGCGACCAGGATTTTCATAGGAAGTGGCTGTCCCGGCTGAGCGGGATGGATCGGGTATGGCAAGGCCAGCCTTGTGCAAGCTTAGGATCATTCTAATGCGTTTTGCCTTTCGATTCCGCTGGATTCCCTTTGTTGCAGCGCTGCTGGTGGCTGCTGCCGGCATCGCGCTGGGCGAATGGCAGCGCGCACGCGCGATCGGCAAGGAAAATATCGAAGCAGCCATCCTGAGCCGCGCGGCGCAGCCTCCCGTCGTGCTGACCCGCGACAGTGCACACTTGCCCGTTGCCGAACTCGAATACCGGCAAGTGTTTGCTGAAGGGGAATTCCTGCGCGACTGGCCGGTCTACCTGGATAACCGGCCGTACAAGGGCGTATCCGGTTTCTATCTTGCCATGCCCTTCCGGCTGGCAGCCGATGGCAGCGTGGTGCTGGTATTGCGTGGTTGGTTGCCGCGCAATCCCCAGGACCGGACTTTGCTGCCAAAGCTTGAAACACCGGCCGGTCGCATCCAACTGCAAGGCCAGGTCCGGCGCGATACCGGGCATGTGATGCAACTGGGCCAGGCCGCGCCCCTGAAGCCCGGCGCCATCGTGCAAAACCTGACGCCGGCTACGTTTGCCGCGGCCTCGGGCATGACGCTGCTGCCCTTTATAATCGAAGAGTCGCCGGCCGTAGCCGGCAAGCCGCAGGCCGATGGCCTGGTCCGGGATTGGCCGCGGCCATCCAGCGGCGCCGACAAGCATCGCGGCTATGCATTCCAGTGGTATGCGCTTGCCACAACTGCGCTGATGTTTTTCCTGGTGACGGGATTTTTGCGCGCCAAGCGAAGCGAGCCGGCGCGTCCGGACGAAACTGACAACTGATCCAAGTGGAACGAGCAAAGACAATGGCAGTAAATGAAAGCGGGGCCGGTCCCGCAAGCAAGCCGCGTTCGCGTGGCGCCTGGGCCTTGTGGGCCGTCATCGCCGTGTGCGCGGCGCCGATGCTGGTGTCCTACCTGACCTATTACGTGATCAAGCCGCAATCGCGCAGCAACTATGGCGAATTGCTCGATCCGCGCAGCTACCCAATGCCCAGGCTGGATGCGCGCACGCTGGATGGCAAACCGGCCGAGCTCGAGGCCTTGAAAGGCAAATGGATCATGCTGCAAGTCGACAGTGGCGACTGCGCCCAGGCTTGCCAGAAGAAGCTGTGGGAAATGCGCCAGTTGCGCCTGGCCACCGGCAAGGAAATGAACCGTATCGAACGCGTCTGGCTGGTCAACGATGACAAGCCGCTCGACACCGTGCTGATGCGCGAATACGACGGCACCCACATGCTGAAAGTGGATGCGCAGCGCACCCGTTCCTGGCTGCCTGCGGCTGCCGGCAGTACGCCGCAGGACCATATCTACATGATCGACCCGCTCGGCAACCTGATGATGCGTTTCCCCAAGGATGCCGACCCGAACCGCATCAAGCGCGACCTCAGCAAGTTGCTCAAAGCCTCGTCCATCGGTTGAGGCGCGCATGCTGATCCAACTCGCGCTGAAGGGCTTGCTGGTGGCCTTGTTGCCGCTGTCCTTCGTATGGGCTTCAAAGGATGCCGACAAGTACCGCAAGCTGGCCTGGGTGACAGTGTTCCTGACCTTCGACCTGGTGATGTTCGGCGCTTTCACGCGCCTCACCGATTCCGGCCTCGGTTGTCCTGACTGGCCCGGCTGCTATGGCGAGGCCAACCCGCTGCAGGCGCACGCGCAAATCAGCGCCGCCGAGGCTGCGATGCCGACCGGCCCGGTCACGGTGGCCAAGGCCTGGATCGAAATGATCCACCGCTACATGGCAATGGCGGTAGGCGTGCTGATCATTGCCTTGCTGGCGGTTGCCTGGCGCAAGTGGCGCCAGTCGGGCCGCAGCGACGCGCGCTTTGCCCCCGGCTTTCCGCTGCTGCTGCTGGGCTTCGTGTGCCTGCAGGGTGCGTTCGGCGCTTGGACTGTCACGCTGAAACTGCAACCTGTCGTGGTGACCATGCACCTGTTGCTGGGCATCAGCTTGCTTGCTTTACTGACCTGGCTGGCGTCGCGCCAGGAAGTCGCTGCCGTGCCCGTAATTTCTGCGCCCGGCCTGTGCTTGCCGGCGGCCTTATCGCTGCTGGTCCTCTTCATGCAGATCGGCCTCGGCGGCTGGGTCAGCACAAACTATGCAACGCTGGCCTGCGCCGATTTCCCCCTGTGCCACGGACAACTGCTGCCGGACATGGATTTCAGCAATGGTTTCCACCTGTGGCGCGAGCTTGGCATGACAGCCACGGGCGAATACCTGCCGGTGAATGCGCTGACTGCCATCCACTGGGTCCATCGCAGTTTCGCCGTGGTGGTGCTGGCGGTGGTTGGCTACACGGCGCACCGGGCGCTGCGTGAACCAGGCCTGCAGCGCGTGGCGCGCGGCTTGCTGATCGTGCTCGGCGTGCAATTGCTGACCGGCGCATCGACTGTATTCCTGTCCTGGCCGCTCGCCCTGGCGGTGCTGCACAACGGTGGCGCGGCGCTGATGGCGATACTGCTGGTCGTGCTAAACTTCCGCCTCAAGACTGGCTCCGCATCCCGGGCAAGCCACTTGTCCGCACGCCCGACTCCCGTCTGAGCATCCCGTCCATGTCCACCCTGACCATCCAACAAAACCGCATTGCCCAGTACTGGGCCCTGACCAAGCCGCGCGTGACGCAACTCGCCGTGTTTTGCGCAGTGATCGGCATGTTCCTCGCCACGCCGGGCCTGCCGGATTGGAAACTTGTCGTTGCAGCCACGGTTGGCATCTGGCTGCTGGCTGGCGCAGCCTTCGCCGTCAATTGCCTGGTCGAACGTGAAATCGATTCCCGCATGGCACGTACAGCGCGGCGCCCCATGGCGCGCGGCGAAATCACGGTACCGCAAACGCTGGCGTTTTCCGGCGCCATAGGCGGCACCGGCATGTGGGTGCTGTACAACTTCGTCAACCCGCTGACGATGTGGCTGACCTTCGCCACCTTCGTCGGCTATGCCGTCATCTACACCATCATCCTGAAGCCGGCCACGCCGCAAAACATTGTCATTGGCGGCTTGTCGGGCGCGATGCCGCCGGCGCTGGGCTGGGCTGCGGTCGCCAATGACGTGCCGATGCAAGCCTGGATCCTGGTGATGATCATCTTCGTCTGGACGCCGCCGCATTTCTGGGCGCTGGCCCTGTACCGCCGTGACGACTATGCCCGTTCCGGCTTGCCGATGCTGCCCATTACGCATGGCTTGCCGCTGACCCAGTTCCATATCTGGCTATACACGATTGCCCTTGTCGCAACCTCGATGCTGCCCTTTGTGGTGCGCATGAGCGGCCTGATCTACTTGGCCGTGGCTTCGGTGCTGGGCGCGATTTTCTTGCGCTATTCATGGCGCATCTGGCGCCATTACAGCGACCAGCTCGCCCGCAAGACTTTCACATGGTCCATCATCTACCTGTCGCTGCTGTTCGCCGCCTTGCTGGTTGATCACTACATACTCGTGCAATGAGCCACCGTCTTCGCACTATCCTCGCCGCCCTGATGGCGGCGGCCTTGCTGCTCGGCGGCTGTGGCGACAAGGGCAAGGAGGGCGGCCAGATGTTGCTGTCGCCAGCCAAGTCGTCATTCAAGAATACCGACGTCACTGGCCTCGGGTATGGCCGCGACTTCAACCTGGTCGACCACAATGGCAAGCAACGCCGGCTGGAAGACTTCCGCGGCAAGGTGGTGATGGTCTTCTTTGGCTACACCCAATGCCCGGATGTGTGTCCCACCACGATGACTGAAATGGCCGAGGCAGTGAAACTGCTCGGCCCGGATGGCGACAAGGTGCAAGTGCTGTTCATTACCGTCGATCCGGAGCGCGACACGCCGGCACTGCTGTCGAAATACGTGCCCGCTTTCGACAGCCGCTTCCTTGGTTTGACCGGCGACCAGGCGGCCGTGGACAAGGTGGCCAAGGAATTTCGCGTGTTCTACCAGAAAGTGCCAGGCAAGCAGCCCGGCAGCTATACGATGGACCATACGGCCGGCAGCTATGTCTATGATGCCAAGGGTCGCATCCGCCTCTTCGTGCGCCACGGCCAGGGCGCCGAGCCCATAGCGCACGACCTCAAGCGCCTGCTGGCTGAACCGGCCTGAGCGGGCGCATCCCGGTCTGTAATCCTCCACGGACCCGCAATGAAAAATCCCCGCCAGTTTCCTGGCGGGGATTTTTTATTCAACCCGACCTGGCGCTCAGAGGTAAGAAGCCAGCGAGCCTTTCATCTTCTTCAACGCAGCCGACTCGATCTGCCGGATGCGCTCGGCCGATACGCCGAATTCGTCCGCCAGTTCATGCAGCGTGGCGCCCGATCCATCGTCGTTCGCAAGCCAGCGCGCCTCGACAATCCGGCGCGACCGTGCATCCAGCTTGCCCAGGGCCGACTCCAGGCCTTCCGATTGCAAGCGGTCGAACTGCCGCGCCTGCAGCACATGGGTCGGCTCGCTGCTTTCGGAAGACAGGTAGGCGATCGGTGAAAATTTATCGTCGTCGTCATCGGTCTGGGGTTCCAGCGCAATGTCGCGCCCCGACAGGCGCGTTTCCATCTCAACCACTTCTTCCGGCTTTACATTCAAGGTCCGGGCCAGGTCGTCGACCTGTTTCGGGGTCATAGAATCCAGGCCTTCCTTGTGGCTGCGCAGGTTGAAGAACAGCTTGCGCTGGGCCTTGGTGGTGGCCACCTTGACCAGCCGCCAGTTCTTCAAAATGTATTCATGCATCTCGGCCTTGATCCAGTGCATCGCATAGGACACGAGGCGCACGCCCTGGTCTGGATCGAAGCGCTTGACCGCTTTCATCAGGCCGATATTGCCTTCCTGGATCAGGTCGGCATGGGGCAAGCCATAGCCCAGATAGCCGCGCGCAATCGAGACCACCAGCCGCAGGTGGGACAGGATCAGTTTTTGCGCCGCAGCGAGGTCATTGTCGTCACGCAGGCGGCGCGCCAGGGAAATCTCTTCTTCGTGGCTGAGCATCGGCAGCCGGTTGACAGCGGAAATATATGCTTCGATATTGCCGAGGTTGCCCGAGAAACCGAGTGCAAGCGGATTCCCGGCCGCGGGGACCAGAGCATCAGTTGCAGGCGATGAAGCCATATCGTTCTTCTCCTTGTTTTCCGGAAAATGCAGGGTCAGCACATTCCGAAAAAGATATTAGCACTCACCAGATCGGAGTGCTAATTTGATTTACTTGGTTACAGCAATAGAAGGCAGCTATCGGCGGGTTTGGTCGATTGCTGGACACTTTAGAGTATCTTGCACGCCGTAAGTTGCGTTGCATCAAAGCAGGATGGCGCCGCTTCTGGCTGCGCTAACCCGGCTGCCTTGCCAGGTGGCGTCGCACGGATAAACCGGCTCCCGCGCAGCCCAGCAGGATGCTCGCCGCGAGCAGCGCGCCGCAATCCGCGGCGCCCAGCGGCGCTAGCCGGAAAGACGAGCCGTAAAGCATCGCCAGTTCGCCCACGCTGCGGTTGAGCCAGGGCAGCGCTGCCGCCACTGCGCCCAGTGCCAGCGCGCCGCTGGCCATGCCCAGCAAGGCGCCAGCATAATAGAACGGCCGGCTGACGAACGCATCGGTTGCGCCGCATAGCCGGCAGACGTCGATCTCATCGCGCTGGGTCAGCATCTGCAAGCGCACGGTATTGAAAACCGCAGCCACGACCACGGTACCCAGCGCCAATGCAAGCAGCAGCAGCGCGGCATGGAACAGCCGCACCAGCGCAGCCAAGCGGCGCACCCAATCCGCATCCAGTTGCACATGGTCCACGCCCTCGACCTTACGCAAATCAGTGGCCAGCTTCTCCAGCACCTGGCCTTGACCATCCTGGCGCAGCCGGACCAGCCAGGCGTCGGGCAATGGATTCTCCCCCAAAGCGGCGACTGCCTCGCCAATTGCAGTACGCTTCTTCAAGCCAGCGAGCGCTCGCTCACGCGGAATGAATTCAGGTGCGGCACGCGGGTCAGCCGCCAGCGCCAGGCGCCGGATTTCCGCGCCTGCGGCCTGCACCCTGGCTGGCGCGGCGCCCGGGGCCAGGAAGATAGTCAACTCGGGGTCCGCCGCCAGCTGTCGCGTGACGGGCAACAGGTTGTCCAGCAGCGTCAGCCCGCCGATCGGCAGCGCCAGCACGGCAGCCAGCACGATGGCATTGAACAAGAAACCGGGCCAAGTGCGGCCGGCGCGCCGGATGGCGTCAAAAAACGCGTTGCCATGCTGGCGCAGCCAGGCGCTCATGCCGCAGCTCCCGCCGGCTGCACCAGGCAGCCTTGTGCCAGCGCCACGGTGCGGTCGCTGCCGTGCAGGAATTGCTCGTCGTGGGTCGCAATGACGCAGGTGACGCCGGCGTGGTGGAAAGTGCGCAGCAAGTCCATCACACGCTCGCCATTGGCACGATCCAGGTTGGCGGTTGGCTCATCGGCCAGGATCAGTTGCGGGCGGTGAACCACGGCGCGGGCAATCGCCGCGCGCTGCTGTTCGCCGCCGGACAGGCTGGCTGGCGCCTGTGTCGACTTGTGGGCCAGCCCGACTTTTTCCAGCGCCGCCAGCGCGCGCTTTGCTGCCTCCGGTCGCATTGCGCCCGCCACCAGCAGCGGCAACATGACATTTTCCAGCACGCTGCGGTCTTGCAGCAGCCGTTGCGGCTGCAACACCAATCCCAGCTTGCGGCGCAGGTAGGGCAGGGCCGCGGGCGGCAACCTGCCGACATCCTGGCCGCCGACCATCACGGCGCCGCGGGTTGGCTTTTCAATCGCGGCAGCCAATTTCAACAAGGTGGATTTGCCGGCGCCAGAGGGCCCGGTCAGGAATACCAGTTCGCCTGGCTTGATTTGCAGGCTGACATCGCGCAGCGCGCCGGCGCTGCCGGCGTAATCCTTGGACACTTGCTCGAAGACGATCATGTGCCGCTTGCTGCGAATCAGCCCAGCAGCGCGTCGGCAAATTGCCGGGCGCTGAACGGTTGCAGGTCTTCTATTTTTTCACCGACGCCAATGAAATAGACCGGCACAGGACGTGCCTTCACAATTGCGGCCAGCACGCCGCCCTTGGCTGTGCCATCCAGCTTGGTCACAACCAGGCCAGTCAAGCCAAGCGCGTCGTCGAAAGCCTTCACTTGGGCAACGGCATTCTGGCCGGTATTGCCGTCGATCACCAACAGCACTTCATGCGGTGCGGATGCCATGCCCTTGGCGATGACCCGGCGCACCTTGCGCAATTCTTCCATCAAGTGCAACTGGGTTGGAAGCCGTCCGGCCGTATCGATCATCACCACGTCCAGCCCGCGGGCCTGGGCAGATTGCACCGCATCGAAGGCAACGGCAGCAGGATCGCCGGATTCCTGTGAAATCACATGCACGTTGTTGCGTTCACCCCAGATAGTCAGTTGTTCGCGGGCGGCGGCGCGGAAAGTGTCGCCCGCAGCCAGCAATACGCCTTGGCCATGGTTTTGCAAATGCTTGGCCAGTTTGCCGATTGTCGTGGTCTTGCCGGCGCCATTCACGCCGGCAATCATCATCACGGTTGGCTGATAGCGGCCCAAGACCAGCGGCTTTTCCAGCGGCGCCAGCAATTCGGCAATCAAGTCGCGCAAGGCTGTCTTCACTTGCTGCCCGTCGACCAGCTTTTGCTCTTTGACGCGTTTTTTCAGGTTGTCGAGCAGGGATTGCGTGGCCTCGACGCCGGCATCTGCCATCAGCAAGGCGGTTTCGAGTTCTTCGTACAGTTCATCGTCGATGCGCGCGCCGACGAATAGCGTCGTCAGGCTGGACGAGGTTTTCGACAGGCCCGTTTTCAGGCGCGTGAGCCAGGATTTCTTCTCTTGTTCGCTGGTTGCAGCGGGAACGATTTCAGCCTCAGGCTCCACGGCCGTTGGCGTTGGCGTTGGCGTTGGCGTTGGCGTTGGCGTTGGCGTTGGCGTTGGCGTTGGCTTAGCCAAAGGCGCTGGGGCCGGGGCTGGAGCTGGCGCGGTGGCTGGTGCAGGCGTTGCCGGCGGTATCGGGGACGAAAACCTGGATGGCATGAAGGACGGCCGTCGCAGCGCCGAAGGTGCAGGCGTTGCTGCAGGAGCCGATGTTGCAGGGCCAGGTACTGTGGAAGCAGGGGGCGTCGCCGCTGGTACCGGCGTGGCCGCCGCAGCCGCAGTGGCCGCAGTGGCCGCAGGCGCTTCCGGTGTTGCCGCAGCCGGGGGCGCCACGCTGGCGGGCTCGCTTTTCGCCACCGCAGGCTGGGGCGCGGCTTCAATGGTTGCCGGCGCGGCTTCCTGGGGTGGCGGTTCCTTGGGTTTTCTCTTGAAGAAACTAAACATCAGGCACAAGTGAGGTCGGGGTGATGCGCGTCGGGCGGCGCCGGTGACAAGAGGCTAGAATCCTAGCCTTTGCCGCACTGTGCTGCATTCGGCATGCAGGCATGAAGAACCGATGCATTCTATCAGAGTGAGGACATGACAAATTCCATTGCCCGGCCCGCCACACAGCCACAACCACAGCCACAGCCGCAGCCGCAGCGGCAGCGGCAGCGACTGCTGGCTGCCCGCTTGTCGCCGTTGTTGCTGTTGTTACTGGCGGCCCTGCTGAGCCTGCCCTGGTCGCTTGCCCACGCCGCGCTGGCCACCGAATTCCGCTTGCAAAATGGCATGAAGGTGATCGTGAAGGAAGACCGCCGCGCGCCGACGGTTGCGCACATGATCTGGTATCGCATCGGTTCCATGGATGAACGCAACGGCGCAACCGGCGTCGCGCATGCGCTTGAGCACATGATGTTCAAGGGCACGAAGAAATTGAAGCCGGGTGAATTCAGTGCCAAGGTGGCAGCGCTGGGCGGGCGCGAAAACGCCTTCACCAGCAAGGACTTCACCGGTTACTTCCAGCAGATCGAGAAATCGCGCCTGGCCGACATGATGGCGCTGGAAGCGGACCGCATGGAAAACCTGGTGCTGGACAAGGGTGAGTTCGAGCGCGAGATCAAGGTCGTGATGGAAGAGCGGCGCTGGCGCACCGACGACCAGCCGATCCAGAAAGTGTATGAGCAATTGCATGCGGCGGCCTGGACTGCCCATCCTTATCATCATCCCGTCGTCGGATGGATGAACGACCTGGAAAACATGACTGTCGAGGATGCCCGTGCCTGGCACGACCGCTGGTATGCGCCCAACAATGCAATCATGGTCGTGACCGGCGATGTGGATGCCGCCGAAGTGCAGCGGCTGGCGGAGAAATACTTCGGGCGCATCAAGCCCAAGCAGGTGCCCGTTACCAAACCGCAGGTTGAGCCGGTGCAGTCGGGCTTGCGCCGGCTGACAGTCAAGGCGCCGGCTGAAAATCCCTATGTCGCGCTGGCTTTCAAAGTGCCGCAACTCAAGGATGTGGAAAAGGATGATGAGGAGCTGGCGCTGGATGTGCTGTCCTCGATACTCGATGGCTATGACAATGCTCGCCTGAACGCACGCCTGGTCCGCACCGACCGCGTCGCCAATTCGGCCGGCGCATCCTATGACGGCATTGCGCGCGGCCCGGTGCTGTTCATACTGGATGGCGTGCCGGCCCAGGGCGTCACCACCACACAGCTCGAAGCGGCACTGCGCGCCGAAGTGACGCGGATTGCGAACGAAGGCGTGGGCGAAGCCGAACTCAAGCGCGTCAAGCGGCAACTGATTGCGGGCCAGATCTACAAACGCGACTCCATCTTCGGCCAGGCAATGGAAATCGGGACGATGGAAATGAGCGGCATTTCGCATCGCCAGATTGACCGCCTGATAGAACGGCTCGGCCAGGTGACGGCGCAACAGGTGCAGGCAGTGGCGCAGAAATATTTCGGCGACGATGCGCTCACCATCGCGACTTTAGTGCCCCTGCCGCTGACGCAAAAGCCTGTGCCGCCACCGCCCAGCCTGCGCCATTGACGCGCACTGCCCGGCTCACCCATCCACCGCAAGCTTCCGATTGAGGACTTCGCTCATGCTGAAAAAAATCTTGCTCGTATTTGCCTTGCTGGCCAGCGTGCCGGCCAGCGCCGCATTGCAGATACAGAGCTGGACCCTGCCGCAAGGCACGCGCGTCTATTTCGTTGAAAACCATTCGATACCGGTGCTGGACGTCAGCGTTGAATTCGATGCCGGCTCGCGACGCGACCCGGCCGGCAAGTCGGGCCTGGCGGGAATGGCAAATGGCATGCTGGCGCGCGGCTTGCGCGAAGCCAGGCTGCCTGATGGAAGCAGCGAGCCAGCCGTGTCTGAAGCCCAGGTATCGGATGCGTTTGCCGACATCGCCGCGAAGCACGGGGGCGGCGCCAGCCTGGACCGTGCCGGCGGTTCCTTGCGCACACTGTCGAGCAAGGAGGAACGCGACCGCGCGGTGCAATTGCTGGCGCGTGTGCTGGCCCAGCCCGCCTTCCCGCAAAGCCAGTTCGACCGCGACAAGGCGCGCTCGCTGGCGGCAATCCGCGAAGAATTGACCAAGCCCGAGGCCATCGCGGACAAGGCTTTCTGGAAACTGCTATACGGACAGCATCCGTATGGCGCGCAGCCCACGGTCGAGTCGGTGTCGGCGATCAGCCGCGATGACCTGGTCAATTTCCATGCGCGCCACTATGTCGCCAATGGCGCCGTGGTGGCCTTGATCGGCGATATCGAACGCGAGGAAGCAGATGCGATCGCGCGCGAATTGACGCGCCGCTTGCCCCAGGGCGAGCCCTTGCCGGCAATCGCGCCGGTGCAGGCGTCTGCCGGCAGCGAGCAGCGCATACCGCACCCCGCATCGCAATCGCATATCCTGCTCGGCACACCGGCGCTGCAGCGCGGCGACCCGGACTTCTTTGCGCTGACCGTCGGCAATTACATTTTGGGTGGCGGCGGCTTTGTATCGCGACTGACGCGCGAAGTGCGCGAAAAACGCGGCCTGGCCTACAGTGTCTACAGTTATTTTGCGCCGCTGGCCCTGCCCGGGCCGTTCCAGGCCGGATTGCAAACGCAAAAGGACAGCACGGACAATGCGCTGAAGCTGGTGCGCGAAACTGTTGAAGCTTATATGCGTGATGGGCCCACCGAACAGGAAGTGCAAGCCGCGAAATCCAACCTCATTGGCGGCTTCCCCCTGCGCATTGATAACAATCGCAAGATCCTCGAGAACATTGCGATGATCGGCTTCTATGGCATGCCGCTCGACTATCTCGATACCTGGACCGCGAATATAGCCAAGGTCAATACCGCCGACATCCGCGCGGCCTTCAAGCGCAAGCTGGGTTCGCGTGCCCTGTCGACGATTATCGTCGGCGCCGCACCATGAGGCTGGCATGAAGCCGCGCCGCGCCGCAGCCGGCAGCGGCCTGCGCCAGGTGCGCATCATTGCCGGCGCCTGGAAGCGCACGCCCTTGCCGGTTGCCACTGCCGAAGGCTTGCGCCCCACGCCCGACAGGGTGCGTGAAACGCTGTTCAACTGGTTGCATTTCCTGTTCGACGGACTTTGGGAAACGCGCCAGTGCCTGGACTTGTTTGCCGGCAGCGGCGCACTTGGTTTTGAGGCTGCCAGCCGCGGCGCGCAACAGGTGCTGATGGTGGAAAACGCCGTGCCCGCCTTGCGCAACCTGCAGGAGGTAAAGGACAAGCTGGGCGCGACCCAGGTGCTGATCCAGAAGGCCGACGCACCGCTCTGGATGCGCCGCAGCCCGGCGGCGCAGTTCGACCTGGTTTTCCTCGATCCACCTTACTCGCTGGACCTGTTGCCCGAGCTGCTGCCGGCGTGCGCGCGGCTTTTGAAGCCGGGCGGCTTGGTATATGCTGAATCGGGACAGGATTTGTCGAAGTCCGGCGAGGCGTGGATGGATGGCTGGGAAGTGGTGCGCAGCGATCGCGCTGGCGCCGTCCACTTCTGCTTGCTGCAGTGCAAGACAGTGGCATAATGCGCGTTCGATCAAGGAGCCGAAATGGTTACAGCCGTTTATCCCGGAACATTCGACCCGCTGACCCGTGGTCATGAAGACCTCGTGCGCCGCGCGTCTGGCCTGTTCGACAAGCTGGTTGTCGGCGTTGCGGA
The DNA here is from genome assembly GCA_028292545.1 of Paucimonas sp. Classification (GTDB taxonomy): domain Bacteria; phylum Pseudomonadota; class Gammaproteobacteria; order Burkholderiales; family Burkholderiaceae_D; genus Lacisediminimonas. The sequence goes on along the minus strand of JAQGMC010000013.1, from coordinate 91,198 downwards.
CAGCAAGAACAAGCGGCCCTTCTTCACGCTCGACGAGCGCCTGAGCATAGCCAATGAAGTGCTGGGCCATTACCCGAACGTGCAGGTGCAGAGTTTTTCCGGTTTGCTGAAGGATTTCGTGCGCGCGCATGATGCGCGCGTGATCGTGCGCGGCTTGCGGGCGGTATCGGATTTCGAATATGAATTCCAGATGGCAGGCATGAACCGCTATCTGTTGCCCGATGTCGAAACCTTGTTCCTGACGCCTTCGGATCAATATCAATTCATCTCGGGCACCATCGTGCGCGAGATCGCTGTCTTTGGCGGCGACGTGTCGAAATTCGTCTTTCCTTCCGTCGAGCGCTGGCTCAAGGAAAAAATCAAGACGCTGGAAAAATAAGTGGCGCGGCCATGGCCTTGATGATCACTGTCGACTGCATCAATTGCGACGTTTGCGAGCCTGTGTGCCCGAACGATGCAATTTCCGCAGGCGCCGAGATTTACGAGATCGATCCTGGCCGCTGTACCGAATGCGTCGGCCACTTCAGCGAACCGCAGTGCCAGCAATTGTGCCCGGTTGAATGCATACCCTTCGATCCAGCATGGCGCGAAAGCCCGGAGCAACTGCAGGCCAAATTCGAGCGCCTGCAGCAAGCTAAACTGCCTGTGCCTGCCGCGGGTTAGCCTGGCCGCTGAGTGCGCAAGCGCCGCAAGCAGCGCTGGCCACGAGCTCACTACTCCCTGAAAGCCAGTTCCACGTCGACTTCCTGGCCGACGCGCACAACCACGTCTTCCTGCGTGGCGAGGATGGCATTCATGCCGAAAGTGATTTTCCCGCCCAGCCTGTCGTCGGCCCGGTAAGTGCGCAAGATGTCGAGTGGGTCCGGCCCGGTTTCGCCGCTTTGCTGGTCGATCGCGGGAATCGGGCAGCGCGCGCACGGCTTGACTGGACGCAGCACTGCTGCGCCGATGCCGACGCTGGCCGCGAAATCTTCTTCGTAGGCGCCACCGCCGCGGATCACCAGGTTGGGCCTGAAGCGGTCCATCGGCAGTGCCGTCTTTTGCTGCGCCACCAGTTTTTGATTCAGGTCGTCGAGCGACTCAGCGGAAATGATGAGGAAGGGGTAGCCATCTGAAAACAGTGTCGGCGCTTCCACGCCGCCGGTCCATTTCGGATTCGCCAGGCGCCTGGCGCTGGGGTGGAAACGCACCAGCCGGCAGGGCGTGCCCAGCGCATTGCTGATCCAGGTCGCTGCAACTTCATCGCAGTCGTAGGCCGGTACGCTGTCGTTCCACACCCGCACCTGCAGGATTTTTTCATCTTCCGGGGCCGGCAAATCCAGCGGTATGTGCAGCGCCAGCATGCCGGGGGCGCGCAATTCAAGCGTATCCAGGCGCCGGCGCGGACGTACCGTTGCCATCTTTGGAAATTCGCGCTGCGTCAGGAAGTTGCCGTTAAGGTCGACCACCATCCACTCGCGATCATAGATCTGTTGCGTCATCAATCCTGCTGGCGTCAGGGTGGCTTCGCGCAAGTCGATGCCGGCGCAAGACTTGATTGGATAGAAAACGAGTTGGCTTAGGATCGGCATACCGGCTATCGAATAGGATGAGCGGCCATTCTAGCAGCCGTCGCAACCGATGTTGCAGGACAGTAAAAAAGCCCGCTGACCTTTCGGTAGCGGGCTAAATCCACCCATGGAGGGAGGAGGAGACGAACACAGTTTAGCGCAGCGTCTGCTGCACCGCAACAGCGAAATGGCGAGCTTCTTTGTCGCGCGGCAAAGAAGCCACAGGCGCAAGGACTGGCGAGTCCCGGAATTTATGCTTTCGCATTCCCCTGCAGGCTGCTGCCTCGGCGAGCCATCAGCGCGTTGTCCATTGCCAAGGTGGCTAGCGCGGCGCAACCTCGCCGATCGCTGGCGCTGCTGCAGCAGTCAAGTGGGATTCCAATATGAAATTCGCTGCCGCGGCCGCCAGGCTGAAAAATCCCGCAGCCACAGCAATTGCAAGCAGCCGGCCCAGCAAAGCCGGGGCCAGCCGGCCACTATGCGCGGGTGACTGTGCATCAGGACTTCCCGTCACGCCCGGTCCCGGCTGCACTTGCTCTATTGCTTGCATACCCATCCGTCTCCTTCCTGCTCATGAACTGCACTGGCGATGGCGGCGCTGCGAAAGCCCAATCCGGCGCCACGCGCACTCTACGCTTCAGGTCCAAGGTAACGGAGGGAGGGAGGGAAAAGAATTGTACCGAGGTACAGGTAGTACCTCGGTACAGGAGGGCAGGCAGGTCTTTGTGAAAACGCAGGTTAGCGCGCTATTTGCGTGTGCATTGAATGCGCCCCGCGCAGCTCGCCTGCAGGCCGGCTGTCCTGCAGCGCCTGCAGGGGCTATTACCAGCGGCTATTACTGGTCCAGACCTGGCCGCGCGATGGCGGGGACCGGGTGATAGCTAGTGAAGCTGGCAGACAGCGATCGCGTCTCCGGCAGGATGTAGACGATGCCATTGGTGCCAGTGAAAGCCGGCATCACGACCTTGTTGTAGAAATCCACGGGCACGTTGATGCAACCATAGGTGATGCGGTTGTCCAGCGCAGACGGAGAAAGCAGCCGTTGCGCGCGCTGTTCACGCGCGCTGCCGGCAACGACGCGATGCAGCGAAAGCGCGAGGTCGTAATCGACCCACAGGATGCCAACGCCATGCAGGTTGCGATCGAGGCTGGCCACGAAGCGGCCGGCCGGGGTGGTACGTTCTTCGGGGCGGATCGTCGCCAGCGGCCGCTCGCCAATTCCGGGCACGGAATCGTCGCCCCGTGCCAGGCCCATCAGGGCGGCGGTCGCGCCTTTCAAGCTGCCGTTTGCGTCGAACACGAACACGCGGGCTTCAATCTTGTCCACGATGATGAAAGGCAGGCCCTTGTTGTCGCGCGCATGCAGCACCCAGTCCACCATCTGCACCGCAGCGCCTGAGGGCTGTTCCAGCCCGAAGTTTGCGTGCGGCGGCGCTTGCCCCGCTGCCGCGCACGCCGGCTGCAACTGGCATGCCGCGACCAGGGCCAGCAGCAACAGGATCCTGCTCTTGACCCTGGCAGGCTTGAACCCGCCTGCGCCTGCTGTTGGCGAGCGGCGGTTCATGGATGGCTCTCACTGAAAGCAGCCAAGCAGCGGTGCGCGACAGCCGTTTGCCCATACAGCTTCCACGACTGTCGCGCAGCCATCAGTTGCGGTCCTGCTTGGGCGCGCGACGCATGGGGACGACCGGCGCCGGCGGGCTGATCAAAGGGGCTGCGGCGGGCGCAACCTGCCTGGCGACCGCATCGCGTTCCACAACCGGCGCCGTCGTCGTGCCGGGCACGGGATCGGGCGATGACAAGCGTGCCAGCTGCTGGTTTGGCAGCGCCACGCCTGTATTGCTTACATTCAGCAAGTCGGGGCGGCCGACCGATGCAAATGGCCTGGAGGTGCCGGTATCGCTGTCGCCCGGGCTGGTCGTGCTGGGGCTGGTTGCGCCAGGCAGCGTGCCGGTGGGCAGGTCAGGCGGCGTGGCATCCGGTGGCGTCGAACCCGGTGGCGTGGAACCTGGCAAGCTGGCAATCGGCAGCGTCGTTCCCGGCAGCACCACGACATCGAGCGCCGGTGTCACCGTCAGGCTACCGTTCACATAATTGATCGCATAGTTGGACGAGCTGAAGCTGCCACCCGTGGCATTGCTGGGTGTGATCGGATACGCCGGCCCGGGCGGTGCGGTAGCCACCGTGCCGGGACTGGTCTCAGTGACGCCGCCCACGGTCTCGCCATTTACCAGTCCGGTTGAGGTGAACGCTGTCGCGGCGAACGTGGCAACAGTGCCAAAGACCTTGGTGCCATTGTTTGCCTTGATCGTCAGCGGCGCCGGGGTGATATTACCGGTGGTGACGCCATCGCCCGCGGTGCCATTGGTGGGTGCGTAGAGCGCAAACCGGCTGGCGTTCGCGCCAGCAAGCGTATAGCCATTGAAAGTGATTTGCTTGGCATTGCCCACATCCTTGGTGTCGAAGCTGGCGCTGCCGCCTTGCAGGTTGACGTCACCGCCGCTGGCCGGATTGCCGCGAAAGGCCAGGGTTGCAACGGTGTTGCCGTCGTAGACCTTGTTATTCCCTTGCGCGAAAACCCAGGCGCGGGCGTCGATCGCGCCAAAGACTTTCGGCGTGTAGGCGGCGATTTCAGTCGCGGTGCTGGCATACGTGGCCGGATTGAACCGGATTACGGTCGTGGGCGCGGTGACACTTCCGGCGCCGGCAAAGATGACAGTGCCGGCTGCCGCGCCTGGCCCGCTGCCGTCATTGTCAGCACGCAGCGTGACCACACCGCCGTTGGCCGTCACTGCACCGTTGAGCTCGACATTGTTCCCCGCACCCAGGTCAATGTTGCCGCCGCCGTTGGCGGTGGTCGTGGCCACGCTCAAATCGTGCGCAGCGCGCAGTTTGATGCTGCCGCCGCCGCTGGCGGTGACCGTGGTCACGCTCAAATCGCGCCCGGCAGTGATGTCTACCAGGGCGTTCGAACCGCTGGCTGTGATGGTGCCCGCCGCGGCGACGTCATTGCCGGCGGTGATCAGGATGACCGATCCTGAATTGCTGGCGGTGATTGCCTGGCCGACTGCCAGCTTGACGTCATTGCCGGCAATGAGCGCGATGCTTGAATTCGCAGCGCTTGCCGTGAGCGTGGCGTTCAAAAGGATGTCATGGCCTGCATCCAGCGTCAGCCGCTGGGGTGTGCTCCAGGTGACGTCGTTGGAGACGGTAATGTCGTTCGACGCGTCTATCACGCGATCGGTCGTGGCCAGGCGGATTGCAACTGTAGCCGGCGTTTCATCGCCTCCCACGTTGGCAATGATCCAGTCGGTTGGATCGAGCAGCCATAGTCCGGTCTTGCCTTGTGGCGCCAGCGTATTGATGCTGGAACCCTCGCCCAGCACGACGCGCGGCGCAGAGGTTTCAATCATGCCGCCGTCGCCCGACTGCGCGCCACCCCGCGCTGTCAGGCTTGCCGCCGTGTGCGTGACGCCATCGGACCAGATTGCGATCCGTCCGCCATTGCCTGCGGCCAGCGCGTCTGCATTGATCAGCGTGGCACGGTCGAGCGATGTGCTTTGCGAATTTGACTGCGGGCCGGCGCCATGGAAATTGCCGCCCACCAGGACCGTGCCGCCGCCCGCCTGCCCGGACGCATCGATGCTGGCTGCGACCAGCGATACGGCATGGCCCAGGATTTCTACCGTGCCGCCCGACTGTCCCGCGCCCTGGCCCGACACATCAAGCGTACCGCCCACATTCACCATGCCAGCTTGCGCATCGGCCACCAGCCGGATGCTGCCATTATGGCTTTCAAATGCCTGCGCCTGGATCACGCCGCTATTGTTGACGGCGCCGGGAAGCAGGCTGCCGGCAGACCGCGCGCTCATGGTCACCATGCCGCCGTCCGCCCGCAGCAAGCCGCCGTTGCTGGCCAGGGCATTGATGGCGCCCTGGTCGACCGTCACATGCAGCAAGCCGTCGCCGGCCAGGTCCAGCGTCATGGCCTTGCCTGCAGCCAGCGTGACGCTGCCAAGATTGGCTTGCACCAGCCCTTCGTTGGAAACATGCGCACCCAGCAGGGCGACAGAACCGCCCCCGGTGGCCACGATACTGCCCTGGTTCAGCACTTGTGCATTGCTGTCGCCGCTGAAAACATGTTTCCCGGCCATGAAGTTGGCGTCGCTGATGTTGAGCGTGGTGGCCACGATGCCGCCGACGTTCACCGACGCGCCCTGGCCGAACAGGATGCCGTTCGGGTTCACCAGGAACACACGGCCGTTGGCCGACATCGTTCCCAGGATGCTGGAAGGATTCGCATCCAGCACACGGTTCAGCGTGACCGATGCGACAGAGGGTTGCACGAACACGACTGACTGCCCGGCGCCAATGTTGAAGCCCTGCCAGTTGATGACTGCATTGGCGGTGGTCTGGGTGATCGTGGTGTTGTTTGCGCCATTGGCAATCGTTGCATTGCCGGCTGCAAGCACGCCGCCGACGGGCAAGGCGTAAGCTGGCGCGCCGAATGCCAGCACCAGCGAACTGGCCAGCACTTTCATCGCGAAACCACTACCGGCTGTGGCCGGACAGGCCTTCGCGCCGGAAGATTGGGAAACCGTACTGCGAACCGACTGTTTTGAATTGTTCATTGTCTTGCTCCTGAATTCTTTGGATGGGCTGTCAAGCCCGGTGGTGTGTCCGGTCGACGCGATCAGAAAAACTTGATCGCCTGTATCCAGAACCGGCCCGATTCGTCGGGCGCGGAAAGCGCAGTGGCGCTGCCGAGTTTGCGTGCGTAATAGGCTTTGATGACAAGGTTGTCATTGCCGGTCCAGTTCACGCCCACGCCAGCGCCGCTGAGCGTGCGGCTATTGCTGCCGACGGTCCACGGGTTGCGGTTGGCGCGGACGGTGCCCGTGTCGGCAAACGCGATCAGGTCTATCGCGCCGGGCAATTTCTGCGCCGATGCGCCCAGGCGTTTGCGCAGTTCCAGGTTGAGCAGGTAGCCTTCGTCGCCATAGGCTTCGCCGGTCGGATAGGCGCGTACGCCAAACATGCCGCCCAGTCCCATCTTTTCCGAGACATCGAGGTTTTTCGACGCCACCTGGCCCGCCAGCGAGGCATGCAGCGTGAGGTTGGTTGCGATTGCCTGTGCCCGCGTCACGCCAAAGCCCAGCTTGTTGTACTGGCCGCTGCTGCGGGCCGTCGTGGCGTCGAGTGCGGCCACGGCTGGCGTGTCCAGGTCGAGATGGCCTGCGGCCAGCGTGACGGAATAGCTGGTCAATCCGCCGCCCAGGAAACGATCGCGATGGTCGCCAAACAGGCTTGCCATCAGCACGCGGGTTTTGCGCTTGCTTGCCGAGGCGGTGGCATCCACGATGTCCTCGAACCTGCGGTCGTCAAAGGCCAGTTGCGCATACAGGTTGGTATTGCGCGAGCGAATCAGCGGATAGCTGCCGAAGACGCTGGCTATTTTTGCCGTGCCATGTGCGCGCAGGCTTTCGAATTCGCGGCCCAGCTTGTAATCGAGATGGCTGTAGGCGACGCCGGCGCGGCCACGGCCGACTTGCAGCTGGTAAGAGGCGCGGCCGTACTGCAAGCCTTCACCCGAAGTCAGCACGCGCAGGCTGGCCACGTCGCCATTGCCGGTCGGATTATTCAGGTTCACCGTTGCGCCAACGCGATACTCGCCGGTGTAGCGGTTGCCGGCATTGTCGGCGTCCACACTGCCGCTGATGCTGCGGCCGGGCGTCAGGTCAACCAGCAAGTCAGAGCTGCCGGCTTCTGCGCCCGGCACCAGCGTCGATTTCACATTCACGCCCGGCAGGTCGGAAAGCAGCAGCAAACGGCTCTCCAGGGGCGCGCTCAATACCGGGTCGCCACTGTTGAGGCCGCCGAGCAGGTTGTTGGCGATGCGGTCCGAAAGCCGGGACTGGTTATCCAGCTTGATCTTGCCGTACTGGCCCTCGAGCACGGCGATCTGCACCACGCCATCCTTCAAGTCTTGCACCGGCAGGTAGGCTTGGGCAACGAAGTAGCCGTTGGCATGGTAATGATCGGTAATGCGCATTGCCATGCCGCGCAAGGCGGCCAGCGTCATTTGCGTGCCGGGCTTGAAGCCGGTGACGGCCAGCAGTTCGCTTTCGGGCCAGGCGCGCGCGCCGGTGATGCGCATTGCATTCACCAGGACGCTGGCGCTGTCGGGCGCCGCAATGGCGGGTGTGCTTCGTGGCGCCAGTTCAATGCGCGGGGCCGGACGTTCCAGTCCCGGTGCCGGGGGAATCTGTTGTATCTGCTGGCCCGAGCCTGGCAGCTGCTGGGAAAATGCACCCTGCGCGATGGCGAGCAATGCGAAGGGGAGGAGTTTGGTTTTTTGCACGGCGTGCGCCTTGGTCTGGTCGAATGGGGTGTTTCGAAATCGATAGTCCCCCGCCGGGCCGGCCCAGTCGGGACGGTAGCGCACACAGTGGCCATTAATCGAACGCATCGCACCCATCGAATGCGGCCCGCCCGCCAGGCGGCGCAAAAAGCGGCCCGCCAAAACGCAGCCAGCCGCGAGGTCATCGCGGCTGGCTGTTTGCTGATTACTGCTTGCGGTTTACTGATTCTGTAGCGCGGGTGAGGCGCAAAGGCGTGACGGTATTACGGCGCCTTGACCACGTTCTGGATCAAGGTGACAGCAGTGCCGGCCAGCAGGCGACCCTGTACCGATGCGCCACTCTTCATGGCAATCGAAGTTTGCGAAATCACGGTGCCGTTGAAACTGGAGGTGGTGTCCATGGACGCGGAGAAGGTTTGCCAGAACACGTTCTGGGGCAGGGCGCCGCCGGCCAGGATGATTTGCACACCCGGCGCCACGATCAAGCCTTGTGCAATCTGGAAGATCCAGACGTCGTTGGGGCCACCGGTTAAGGTCAGGTTAGTCGGCACCAGTACCGCGCTGCTCCATTTGTAAGTTGCCGGTCCCAGGTTGCGACCGCCGATGTTGCCGGCGCCCAGTTCGGTGTAGTCAGCCGCGCGGCCGGCGGCATCGGTGTAGGCAGTGCCCTTGTTCAGGACGGCAATCCTGAGCCGTTCCGCATCTTCTGTCCGGCAGGCTGGTCCGGCTGCATCCGCGGTGAAGATAGTGCCGGTGACTTCGGGGCAGCCCACGCCAGTAATCTTGGTGCCGGTCGCGGGGCTCAGTCCAATATTGCCGGTGATTGCGGAAGTCGGGACATTCGATATGCCGGACTCGGCCAGGATCACAAAACTTCCTGCCCCGCCCAACGCGACCGGCGACGGCCCGCGACCCGGCGCGCCGAACAGGCCGCCGGTGCCATTGCCGGCGCCAGCCGTGGTGAGCAATGAGACATCTTCGCTACCGCCGCAAGACGCGAGTGCGAGGACGGCTGCCGCGACCAGCATGGCGAAGGCGCCGCGGGCCGGTGTGAATCCTGACTGGATTGCTTTCATGATCATGTCCTTTTTTGGAGTGGCAGCCGCTGTAGCGCTTGCCATGCTGCGAGTTCGGTTGACTTGCAAGAGTCTTGCAAGAAGCCTTGGAAGAAGTCTTGCAAAACGCGCCGGGTGAGGCAGGCAGCTGGCCGCGGTCCGGTCGACAAGTCTTGTTATAGGCGCTGTGCCGGCTGGCTTCGGTTCGCTGTCGCACACAGCAGCTGTGAATTCACTGCGCAAGTGATATTCACAGCCAGTAGCCCACCAGATTGGCGGCCCATTCGCGCAAGCGGTTGGACACCGGGCGCGCATCCCAGTCTGCAAGCGTCACTTCCTTCGCATTGCGCAAGTCTTCTGTGAACGCGCGTTCCATTTCCTGGCCGAAGGCGTCGCCGAGTATTACGACATTGAGTTCACTGTTGTGCAGGAAGCTGCGCACGTCGATGTTGCTTGAGCCGACGGTTGACCAGTTGCCATCAATGACGGCAGTCTTTGCATGCAGCACCGCCACGTTGAGCTGGAAAATCTTGACGCCTGCGGCCAGCAATTCCCTGAAATGGCGTTGGCCCGCATAAAACACCACGCTGCTGTCGGATACGCCAGGCAGAATCAACTTCACATCCACGCCGCGCCGTGCAGCCGCCACCAGCGATTCCATGGTTTGCGCATCCGGCACAAAGTAGGCCGCCGTCAGGTGGATCGACTTTTCCGCGGTTTGCAGCGCAAGCGCATAGGCTTTGTAAATTTCATGGTCGCCGCCTGGCCGGGTTGCCAGCACGCGAACAATCTTGTCGCCCACTGCCGGCAGGGGCGGAAACAAGCGTGCTGTCGAAAACACAGCGCCATCCTGCAAAGCCCAGGATTCCAGGAAAGTCCATTGCAGGGCCGCTACCGCAGGCCCCTCGATCCGGATATGGGTGTCGCGCCAGCCGACATCCGCGTCTGCCTTGTGGCCCGACCGGAACAGCGAACTTTTTGCATAGCTGGCGCTGATATTCACGCCGCCCGTAAATGCGATCTTGCCGTCGACGATCAGGATCTTGCGGTGGTCACGGTTATTGAGGCGCCACTTGCCCAGGCGCGCGCCCGGGTTGACTGGATTGAAGGCGACCAGCGCGATGCCCGCCTGGCGCATGCGTTCAAAGAATTCCTGCGGTGTGCCGAGCGTGCCGACAGCGTCATACAGGATGCGTATCGAGACACCTTGTTTCTGCTTGGCGACCAGCAGGTCGGCAAAGCGCTGGCCCAGTTCATCCTGGTCGAAGATATAGGTTTCCAGATGCACATGGTCGGTCGCGGCTGCGATTGCAGCCATCATCGCGCCCATTGTTTTGGGTCCGTCAAACAGTAGCGAAATGCGGTTGCCGCCAATCAGTGGCACGCCGGTTGCTGCCTCTTCCAACGCCGCCTGGGTCCGCACGTCCAGCCCCAGCTTTGCCAGGCTGCGGCGCTGCGGCGCATCCGCGCGTTTGTCTGCCGCCAGGCTGCTTGCGTTGGCAACGGTGGGTGTCGCATTCGGCACCAGCGTCTGCTCCAGCAGGCGCGCTTCCGGCAGCGAAGCACATGCCGTCAATACGCAAGCCAGCCCGGCTACACCTAGCCAGCGCAGCCAGGGCAGGAAGGGCAGCCATTGCAGCAGGCTGTGCAGCTTGGGGAGGAGGTCGATGTCGTTCTTCCAGTGTGCGACATGCAGCGCACCCCCCGGTGTGGGGCGGCGCGCCGCATTGCCAGCCTTTAGTTCCGGACCGTCACTTCACGGCTGCCGCTGACAGTCACTTCAACGCGGCGGTCAGGCTGCAGGCAAGCCACCAGTTTGCTGCTCATTGCACCGCTGCAGCCTTTGCTCACTGGTTGGGTTTCGCCCAGGCCGGCGGCCGAGATTTTTCCCGCCGGGACTCCACGCGACTGCAGGTATTGCATGACCGTTTCTGCGCGGCGTTCCGACAGCTTCTGGTTGTACTTTGGCGTGCCCATGCGATCGGTATGACCCACCACCTGGATGTTCGAATAATCTACGCCGGCCAGGTCAGCCGTCACCTGGTCGAGGGCTTGTTTGCCGGCGGGACGCAACGCGGCTTTGTCGAAGTCGAACAGCTCTTCGGCACTGAAAGTGAGTTTGCGGGTTTCAGTCCTGGTCGTGACAGGCGCAGCGGCTGCCATCAGCACCGGCGGCGGGGCTATCACGGCAGGCGCGGGCGCTTCTGCTTTCGGTGCAATGACGCCGTCGCAATCTGCGGTTGCGCTGGCTTGCGACCAGCTAGTCGTATGCCAGCACAGGCCAGTGCCGCTGCGTAGAACCGTGCTGTTCGGGCTGGCCCAGTAATCGGGGCTGGTCGACTGGGCCGCTGCCAGCGTCGGCGTGAAGGCGATGGAGGCGAAGGCGGCAACAAGTGCGGCCTGCAAGAGCGAAGTCTGAATGCGTGACATTTTTGTTTTCCTGGTTTGTGACGCATTCGCTGATGCAGTTGCGTCGATAACTGAAGGCTACGCATGCAGCGCGCCGGGGTATGTCTGGTAACGCACCAAGCCGCGCGAATCAATATCAACGATGCGGCCCGGCTTTGTCGTATCCATGCCTGTCACTGCTTCATTCGCCCAGCAGCGAGGCAACCGGCTCCATGATCTGCAGGTGGTCGGCAATGACGCGCACCATGACGAGGATGGGCACGCCAAGCAACAAGCCCCAGATGCCCCACAGCCAGCCCCAGAACAGCAGGCCGATGAATACGGCCGCCGGATTCATGCGCGCAATGCGCCCCGTCATCCAGGTTGCGATCAGCGTGCCGACGATGGTGGACACCACCAGCGTGGACCCTGCCACCAGCAAGCCTTGCGACAGCGATTCAAACTGTATGAAGCCGGCCAGGCCGGTGGCGGCTGCCACGATCAGCGAGCCGAAATAAGGAATGATGTGCAGCCAGCCGGCCGCCACTGCCCAGGCGCCCGCGTTTTCCAGGCCGGCCCAGCGCAACACGACCCACAGCATCAGCGACAGCAACACGTTCGTTACCAGAAGCATGAACATATAGCCCTGTATCGAGCTGTTGATATCGTCCAGTATGCGGACCGTGATTTTCTTCGATGACAGCAGCGGCATCATCTTGACCAGCTTGCGTTTGAAGGTGTCGCCCGACAAAAGCAGGAAGAACACCAGGAACGTCACCATCGTGGCCTGGCCGGCGAATTCCAGCGCGCCCAGTGAACCTGCCCACAACCAGTCATGCAGGTTGAAGCGCGAACCCGAAGGCGCTGCCGCGGCCAGGCGCGCGCTGCCGGTGCGCGGTGTGACTTGTCCTTTTGCCGCCGTCTCGATTTCGGTAGCCGCCGCCTGCATCTGTTGCAGCGCGCCCGGCTGGCCATCGGCACTGGCAGTGATGGCCTTTGAAACCTGGTGCCCGGCATCGGGCAAGCTGGACAAAATCGCCTGGAACTGCCCGCTGAGTGAATACGTGACCAGGCCAGCGCTGCCCAGGAGCGCCAGCAACACCAGCGCCGCGCCGCAGGCGCGCGGGATACGGATGCGCTCCAGCCAGATCACCAGCGGATTCAAGGTGTAGGACACGATGATGCTGAACACCAGCGGTATGAAGAAGCGCTGGCCCCATTGCAGCGCGAACACCACCGCAACCGATGCAATCAGGCCCAGCGCGATATTGCGCGCCATGGCCGGCGTGGCGGCGGCGACGGGCTCGGGCACTGCTGCTGCGTCCGGTACCGGGTTCGGCGCTGGCGCATCCGGGCCTGGCGTCGTGGGCAGGATGTCGCGCCAGTATGCGGGCCGTCCGTCTTGTATCTGTGCACTCATGGGACTCTTTCATCGTGATCGGGCGGCGCAGCGCCCTGGTCGGGCCCGCGCTTGTCGCTGACCCGGCTTGCCAACCTGTGCATCAGGTATACGCGCCGCCACAGCATGTATCTGTTCGCTGTCGCGCACATCGCTGGCCAGCCGACAGCCTTATGTGTGCTACGCAACAGATGCCCGGGCGCGAAGCTGGGATAAGGAAGACCAGCCAAACCAACACACAGGAGTACCTCCGTGAAAAATTGCCGCCATATCCTCGCCGGTTTCATTGCCGGCGCTGCCCTTGTCCTGGCCGCCGTGCCAGCTGTTGCGGCCAGTGTCGACGTCAACGTGATGCTGCCGGGCGCGGTGGTGCAGCCGGTCTACCAGCCACGCCCCGAGTACGTCCATCCGCGCTATGAATCCGACTGGCGCGAACGCCAGGCCCGGGCGCAAGCCTGGCAAAGCAATCCGCAGAACCATGGACAGCAGGTGAGCGCCGCCGCCCATGCCCGCAATGAGGACCGTGCTTTCCACAAGGGTCACGGCAAGAAGCACAAGAAGGACAAACGCAACAAGCACAACAAGCACAACAAGCACGGCAAGTAAATCCGGTTGCAACCAGCGCCGCTGCTTGTGGCCGTGGCTTATGGCTTGCCCCATTCATTTTTACAAGGAGTTCATCATCAAATACCAACGCAACCTGCTAATCGGCCTCTTCGCACTGCTGCCGGTCCTGCCTATGGCGCTGTGGGCCGGCCCTGCCAGCGCCCAGCAATACAATGCGACTGCCCAGCAATCCGGCAACAGCATGGGCACCCTTCGTATCGACGGTTTCAGCGTCGATGAAATTGTCGCGATCAAGCCCGGCGCCGAACTGGGATTCACCATCTCGGGCACGCCAGGCGCGGTGGCCAGCCTGCATATCGAAGGCGCCCAGCGCGGCTTGACCCTGAATGAGGTCGACGCCGGATTGTATGAAGGCACGTATGCCATCGGCGCGCGTGACCGGATTACCGCCAGGAGCCCGGTCACTGCCAACCTGCGCATTGGCAACCAGGTGGTCAGCACCGTACTGAACGAATCGCTCCAGCGCGGCGTCGGCTATCACCCGGCAAAACAGGTCCCTGCCGCTGGCAAGCCGCGCATCACCGGTTTCGATGTCAGCCAGGGCGCTGACCTGGCCCGGGGCAGCGAGCTGGCGTTCACGCTCGATGGCACGCCCGGTGGCAGTGCAGACGTCACCATCACTGGCATGAAGGGCAAGTTCCTGCTGCAGGAAGCCAGTCGTGGCCAGTACACCGGCATTTACCGCATCAAGCCGCGCGACCGCATTACGACCGACAGCGTGGTGGTTGCCAATTTGCGCGTGGGTGACAAGATCGTGGCCGGCACGCTGGCCCGGCCGCTCGTGGCCAGCCGGCCTGCGGCTTATCGCGCTGCTGCAACCTGCGCCAATTGCGGAACGGTGGAAGCTATCAATGCCATCGAAACGAAGGGCACTGGCGGCTACCTGGGGACGATAGGCGGCGGCGTCGTGGGTGCGCTGCTTGGAAACCAGGTTGGCAGCGGTAATGGCCGGACCGCGGCAACAGTCGCTGGTGCAGTGGGCGGCGCATTTGCCGGCCGGGCAATCGAAGGCACGGTACGCAAGGACGTGCATTACGAAGTGCTGGTGCGACTGCGCAATGGCGGACAGCAGACCGTCTCGTTCCAGGCCGATCCCGGCTACCAGGTCGGCGACCGGGTGAAGGTACAGGACGGCGCCCTGGTGCGCGACGTCGGCTAACTACCTCGCAGGACCTGCGGCCCCTTGCACCCGATCCGGGGTGCAAGGGGCCGCTTCCATTTGGGCAGCGGTTTTACCTGCGGCTCGCAAGCGATGCGGCGCGGGGCAATGCACCTCCGGCTGGAGTTGCGCAGCGCAGCCGCGTAGAGACACCGGCGCGGTCCAGTCATGCCGGATGCGCAGCTTATGGCAGTCCAGCCCAGCCAAGTCCAGCCAAGCCCCGCCCAGCAACCCCGCCGAGACAAGCCGGCCCAGTCTTGTCGCAAGACATTGGCGCCGGCAAAAGAAAAACGCCTTGCTCGAAGGAGCAAGGCGTTTTGTCGTAGCGCTTGGGCCTGGACCGCAGGCCCGGGGGCCACGGCCAGCGGCAGCGGTCAGGTGTCGGACTTGACCACGCCGTCAACGATGCGGACGCGGTCGCCGGCCTGCCATTGCGGCTGCGTGGTTTGCTGCACGGTGCGCAGGGAACCGTCATTGAGGCGTACCGCAACTTCATAGGACTGGGTCGATTTCACGCGCGCTTCGATCTGGTTGCCTGCAACCGCGCCGCCGATCGCGCCAACCACGGTCATCACATCCTGGCCGCGTCCGCCGCCAACCTGGTTACCCAGCAAGCCGCCCACCACTGCGCCGCCGGCTGCGCCCAGGCCGCTGCCCTCGCCCTTGGTGGCGATGGCCCGGGTGGATTCAACCCGGCCGCAATTGGCGCACATCGAGGCGGCATAGACGGTTGCTGCATGCGTCGACTGCGTCGTTGCCTGCACCTGGCGTACCGGCGCTACCGCAACCGGCTTGGCTGCTGCACGCTGCGTGACTGGCGCTGAAGCGGCAACCTGCGGCGTGGGCACCGTGTCCTTGCCGGTGCCCGGTATCCAGCCCATGATTGCCGCGCTGCCGACAGCGCAGAACAGCACGACTGCGACGCCTGCAGCGATGATGGCGGGATGGGTACTGCGTTTCTGGTTGGTGCCGGGATAGATTTGCATGTCGATGCCTTTTTGGTTGTCTGGGACATGTGAGCCAGGCTGGCCTGGCGCGATGTCGGATCTGGATGGAAGGGCGGATGCCCGGCCGTCGCTTGATGCATCGATCCTGCGCCTGTCGCGGCGAATCTGATGTTCGCTAGCGCGCATAAGGGTCGCTTCCCCACGCCACAGGCAAAAAAAAAGATCCCTCGCGGGACCTTTCCTTGCACGGCTGGCGCATTTGCGCCTGCCACGGCTTATTTCATCTGGTTGCCGATGACGCCGCCAGCGGCTGCGCCCAGAACCGTGCCCACGGTGCTTCCGCCCGTCAGTACGGCGCCCGCCACGGCGCCGGTGCCGGCGCCTATCGCGGTGCGCTTGTCCTGGGACGTCATGCCAGCGCAAGACGTCAGGCTCAGCGCCATGAGGACCAGGATCGCGGGTCCGACCGCTGCAAACTTGTTATGCGTTTTCATTTTTTTTACCTTCTTGGAAATGCGATCGGGTGCCGCGGCGCATGCGCGCCAGTCGGTCCAGGCTTATTTGACGCGCATGTCGTTTTTCACCGACTGCACGCCCTTGACGCCACGGGCGACATTCATCGCCGTATTGATGTTTTCATACGAACGCACGAAGCCGCTCAATTGCACCACGCCCTGGTAAGTCTCGACATTGATTTCGCTGACTTTCAGGCTCGGCTCATTGAAGATGGCAGCCTTGACGCTGGTGGTCACGACGCTGTCATCGACATACTGGCCGGCACGTTGGGTATTCGGGCCGGAGGCGCAACCGGCAAGCGCGGTCAGCATCAGGGCGGCAACGAGGGTGGCGGCGATTTTGAAGTTTTTCATTTTTAATCCTTTGGTTGTTGTTTATGCAGGCAGGTGTTTGTGGAACAACGCAAAGATAGGGCCGCCGCAGGCCGCCGTATGTGCGCCAGCACCCACAAGCCGCCAGCGGCCGGCGCCGGCCGCAAATATATATTCCCGCCCGCTACCCTTGCAAACAACGTACTGTGCTACCGTCGGCCCTTTGCCCACTTACATTCACCGCTGATACTTCATCGATTTCGATCCTTGTCTGGCGCGGGCCCGCAAACATGCATATGCTGCACGATC
Source organism: Paucimonas sp. (assembly GCA_028292545.1). Taxonomy (GTDB): domain Bacteria; phylum Pseudomonadota; class Gammaproteobacteria; order Burkholderiales; family Burkholderiaceae_D; genus Lacisediminimonas. The sequence goes on along the minus strand of JAQGMC010000013.1, from coordinate 74,576 downwards.
CCAACCGGAACCATCTGCTGGCCGCCTTGCTCGATGCCGAGTTCGACCGGCTCGCCCCGCACCTGGAACTGGTGCCGATGCTGCTGGGCGACGTGATACATGAATCCGGCGGCACACTGCACCACGCCTACTTCCCCACGACGGCCATCGTTTCACTCCACTATGAACTGGAGAATGGCAGCTCGGCGGAAATAGCCGGCGTCGGCAATGAAGGCGTGCTGGGCGTTTCCCTGTTCATGGGTGGCGGCACGACCCCGAGCCGGGCGCTGGTGCAAACAGGCGGCCATGGCTACCGCCTGCGGGTGCAAGTGTTGATGGAAGAGTTCAACCGCGCCGGGCCGGTCATGCGCTTGCTGCTGCGTTATACCCAGGCCCTGATCACGCAAATGTCGCAGACGGCTGTGTGCAATCGCCACCACTCGGTGGAACAGCAATTGTGCCGCTGGTTGTTGCTGACGCTGGACCGCCTTCCTTCCAACGAACTCACGATGACGCAGCAACTGATTGCCAACATGCTTGGTGTCAGGCGCGAAGGCGTGACCGAGGCGGCCGGCAAGTTGCAGGACAGCGGATACATCCGCTACCGCCGTGGCCATATCACCGTGCTCGACCGCGCCGGGCTGGAGCAGGATGTTTGCGAATGTTACCTGGTGGTGAAGAAGGAATTTGCGCGTTTGCTTTCTGACGTACGCCAACGGCAGGGCCCGATATTGAAGGCAAGCCCCGGCTGATCCGCCTGCGGACGGCTGCATGATTTTCCCTGGTCGGGCGGTAATCCAGCCTGGCCGCAAGCAGCCGCGGCACATTCCGTGCCGCGCTGGCAACCCGAGATACCCATGTCCCAGACGACGCCACCCGCACCCGCAAAAAAACTGACGCCACGATTGCTGATGCTGGCTGCCAACGGCGCCACGCTGCTGGTGCTGTTGCTGGTCGCTTTCCTGGCCCTGAAAAGCGAAAAGCAGCCTTCTCCCGACGCCAGCGTCATCAAAGGCAGTCTGCTCATGCTGTTCGCCTTGCTCGGATTGATCGGCCTGCTCCTCTTGCGCCGCAGCAGGGAAAGCCTGCTTGCCGGGCCGGGCCAGGCGCCACAGGCGCTGTTGCAGGCCGGCGCGCTGCAGCACGCCATTTTCAGCAGCAGCAATTTCTCTTTCATTGCCACCGATGCCCGCGGCGTGATCCGCATCTTCAATCCCGGCGCCGAACGCATGTTGGGTTATGCAGCGGCCGATGTGATCGGGACGATCACGCCGGCTGCCATCACCGACGCACGCGAGTTGATGGACCGGGCCCGCGACCTGAGCGCGGAATGGGGCACGCGGGTGGCGCCCGGTTTCGATGCGCTGGTGTACAAGGCTTCGCGCGGCATTGAAGATGTGTATGAACTGACCTACATCCGCAGCGACGGCACCCGCTTTCCCGCCATCGTGTCCGCCACGGCCTTGCAGAGCGAGGAAGACCGCATCATCGGCTATCTGTTGATCGGCACCGACAACACGGCGCGCAAGCAGGTCGAAGCGGAGCAAGCCTTGCTGGACCAGATGCTGCGCGACCAGCAGTCCACGCTGCAGGAAAATAATATCGAGCTCGAAGCGGCGCGAGCGGCAGCCGAAAAAGCCAACCTCGCCAAATCCGAATTCCTGTCCAGCATGAGCCATGAATTGCGCACGCCGCTCAATGCCGTGCTCGGGTTTGCACAGTTGATGGAATCGGACACGCCGCCGCCTTCAGCCAGCCAGAAGCAGTCGATCAACCAGATCCTGCAGGCGGGCTGGTACTTGCTGCGGCTGATCAATGAAATCCTGGACCTGGCCGTGATTGAATCCGGCAAGGTAACGCTGTCGCAGGAATCGATGTCGCTGTCGGAAGTGCTGGAGGATTGCCGCGCCATGTTCGAGCCGCAAGCGCAAAAGCGTGGCATCAGCATGCATTTTCCAGCCGCCGGAGCCGACCCGCTCTTCGTGCATGCCGATCGCACGCGGGTGAAACAGGTGATGATCAACCTGCTGTCGAACGCCATCAAATACAACCGCGTCGACGGCACGGTCACGGTGGAGTGCAAGCAAATCGGGAACAACCGGATGCGCATCAGCGTGCGCGACACAGGCAACGGTCTGGCGCCGGAACAATTGGCGCAACTGTTCCAGCCATTCAACCGCCTGGGCCAGCAATCCAGCTCGGAGGAGGGGACTGGCATCGGCCTGGTCGTCACCAAGCAGCTGGTCGAATTGATGGATGGAACGATTGGGGCCGAGAGCGATGTCGGCGTCGGCAGCCTGTTCTGGATCGAACTGGCAGAGTCAATGGCGCCGCAGCTTGAATACGGCATGCGCGACCTGTTGCCGCAGGGCGCAGCGCCCGCGGTTGAACTGCCGCGCGGACGGCAAAGGCATATGCTTTATGTCGAAGACAATCCCGCCAACCTGGTGCTGGTGCAGCGCCTGATAGAGCGGCGCAATGACTTGAGCCTGCTCACTGCCACCGATGGCAATTCCGGCGTTGCCATAGCGCGAGCCGCACAGCCAGACGTGATCCTGATGGATATCCACTTGCCCGGCATCAGTGGCTTCGAAGCCTTGAAGCGGCTGCGCGCCGATCCCGCAACTGCCCACATACCGGTGATTGCGCTGTCGGCGAACGCCGTCCCGAGCGATATCGCGCGCGGGACGGAATCCGGTTTCTACCGCTACCTGACCAAGCCGATCAAGGTTGCCGAGTTGATGGCGACGCTGGATGCGGTGCTCGAAAATGCCGTGAAAGAGCGCCGCATTGCGGGCACAGCGCAGGCCAACAATGCAAGTGAACCGCAATCTATCGCCATGAGAGAACCAGATGCTTGAACACGCCGAAATCCTGAGTGCAAGCATCCTGGTTGTGGATGACCAGGAAGCGAATGTGATGTTGTTGCAAAACATGCTGCGCAATGCGGGCTATACGCGCATCGCAACCACCATGGATCCGCGAACTGTTTTCGGGCTGCATCGTGATCACCGTTACGACCTGATCCTGCTCGACCTGCAGATGCCGGGCCTGGACGGGTTTGAAGTCATGGAACAGCTGAAGGAAATCGAAGCCGATTACGTGCCCGTGCTGGTGATCACGGCCCAACCCGGCCACAAGCTGCGTGCGCTCAGTGCCGGCGCCCGCGACTTCGTCAGCAAGCCCTTCGACATGGTCGAGGTGCAAACCCGGATCAGGAACATGCTGGAACTGCGGCTCTTGTACCGCAAGCTGGGGGACTACAACCGCCTGCTGGAGCAAACCGTGCAGGAACGCACCGTCGCCCTGCGTGAAAGCGAAGCGCGCTTTCGCAGTTTCACCGAGCTGTCGTCGGACTGGTACTGGGAGCAGGATGCGCAGGGAAATTTCACCAGCATCTCCGGGCCCGTAAGGGAAATGCTGGGCATGGACGGCGATCAGGCGGCGACGGAACAAGACGAGCGCAATGCCGAGGCGCGCGCCCGGCTTGCCGAGAACATCGCCACGCGCCAGCCCTTTGTCGACCTGGTCTATACCCGGGTTGCTTCGAATGGACGCACCCAGGTGTTACAAGTCAGCGGCGAACCCATCTTCGACGCCGCCAGCCGGTTTGCCGGCTATCGCGGCATCGGCATCGACATTACGGACCGTATGCCGCCCGGGTCCGGCGCTGCGACCGGGCGTGGTTGAATACCATGGACGTATTCGCCGCATTCATCCGCAACAATATCGACCAGATCATTGGCGAGTGGGAAGTCTTTGCCCGCACCCAGGCGCCGGCTGCCGATGCAATGAGCAAGCTGGCCTTGCGCGATCATTCGAAACACATCCTGATCGCGATCGCAAACGACCTGGAGCGCGAGCAGAGCGAGTCACAACGCGAAGCCAAGTCCCGGGGTGACTTCCCGCCCGAGCCAGTACGCGAAACAGCCGCGGCGACCCACGGCGCGCTGCGGCATGCATCCGGCTTCACGCTGGTCCAGTTGAATGCAGAGTTCCGGGCATTGCGCGCCAGCGTCATGCGGCTCTGGATGCGCGAGCCGCCGTCGTCGCAGGGCGCAGGCTTGGCGGCCTCCATGCTGCGCTTCAATGAAGCGATCGACCAGGCAGTGGCGGAGTCGATCTCAAGCTACGAAGCCAGGATGACGCAGGCAAGGGATATGTACCTGGCCATACTCGGCCACGACTTGCGCAGTCCACTCTCGGCCATTACCGCGGTCGGCGAGATCCTGACCCGGACTGGTACTGCGGACGATCCGGCGGCAGGCGTGGTGCGCATCCTGCAATCGAGCGTGGCCGTCATGGGCGCCATGATCGATGACTTGATCGAGTATTCGCGCTCGAAGCTGGGGGGAGAACTTCCGCTGGTGCGCAAGCAAGCCGACGTCGCCGAAATATTTTCCTCTTCCGCCGAGGAAGTGAAGATTGCCCATCCCGACGTCACCATCTCGGTGCTCGAATCCCCGGGCGACTGCATGATGGCGGTGGACCCGGTGCGCCTGCGGCAAGCCATTTCCAACGTATTGAATAATGCGGTCCAGCATGGAGACCGCAGCCGCGAAATCAAGCTGTCGATGATGCGCCAGGCGGACTCGGTTGAATTCCATATCAGGAACTACGGTGCGCCGATACCCGAAGAGCGTATCAGCACGATGTTCGACCCGTTTTACTCGATCTCCGACGGCCGCAGCGATGAAAAGCGCACCCACCTTGGGTTGGGGCTGTACATCGCGCGTTCGGTGGCGCAAGCGCACGGCGGAGATTTACGCGCTGCGCCGGCTATTGAAGAGGGCGCCTTGTTCGTGATGACGATCCCCGTGGTTGCCGGCTGAGCTGGCAACGCCGGCGGCGCGCCGCTTGGCAGATAGCCTGCGCGCAGCGGCAACCTGTATGGGGTCAAAAATGCCTCAAGGCCTGCGTGAACTCGAGATCAAGCGCGCAGGCACCGTGGATGAAACTGCGCGACCAGTGAGCATGGACCCGGCCGGGCTTAGTCTTGCGCCGAGCGCCGCTTCAGCAGGTATTTCTGAATGCCATCCATCACCAGCACACCCTTTTGGTTGTAGACCGTCGATTTCATCACCAGTACGCCGGTAGTGCGTCCGGGGATTAGTTCGGCGACTTCGATTGCCGAATACAAGGTGTCGCCGACATAGACGGGATTCAGGAATCGGCTTGATTGCTCGATGAATGCCTTGAGTGATTTTTCGGTCACGTGTGGAAACAGGCCCGCGCCAGCTGCCGTCTGTATAGCGACCTGGAATCCATGTGCCAGCATGTGCGGCATGCCCAGGGCGCGGCAATATTCGACGTCGTAATGAATCGGGTGGTTGTCGCCGCTGGCGAGCTGGAATGCTGCGAACAGGGCGTCAGTCATCGTGCGTGACGGCAGCCGGAAAACCTCGCCTACCTTGAAGTCATCAAAATAACGCTGCTCGGTCATGTTGAATGCGAGCGGGTCAAATGCTTTCTTTTCCGTGTTTTCCATTGAAGCTGTACTCCTGAGTCTTGCTTGTTCTTGTTGATCAATAGCACCGGCAGGTACGTGACCTGCGCCGGTGCTCGTGGCACGATCCCCCGATCAGTTTGCCTTGACGCCTGAGTCTTGAACCAGCTTGCCGAGGCGGACATATTCGTCACGGATGAACTTGGCAAATTCCTTCGGGCTGGTGTGGTTGGGGATAACGCCAATCTCAAGCAGGCGCTTTTCCAGTGCTGGATCGGCCAGGTCTTTTGCCAGTTGGGCATTGACCTTGTTCACGATGTCAGCCGGCGTTCCCTTTGGGAACAGCATGCCCAGCCATACGCTGGCAGAAATTTCGGGGAATCCCGCTTCCACAAGCGTCGGTGCGTTGGGGAAGGACGGCATGCGCTTGCGCGAACCGGCGGCCAGCAATTTCAGCTTGCCGGACATGACGTGCGGTCGCGTCGCTGCCACCGTATCGAACATCACATCGACATTGCCGGCGATCAGGTCAGTCGCCGCTTTCACGCTGCCCTGGTAGGGCACATGCAGCATGTCGGTAGTCGTATTGCGCTTGAGCGATTCCATCGCCAGGTGGGAGCTGGTGCCCACACCGGTGGAACCGTAGCTCAGCTTGCCCGGATTTTTCTTGGCATGGTCTACCAGCGCTTTCACGCTGTCGAACGGCCGCGATGGATTGGCGACCAGCAGCAACGGCATATCTGCAACGAAGGAAACCGGTTCGAAATCCTCGGTCGGATTGAACGCGATGCCCTTGTAGAGATGGGGATTGGTCACCAGGCCGCCAGATGCGGCAAGAATCATGGTGTAGCCGTCGGGAGCAGAACGGGCCAGCGTATCCAGCGCCATGCTGCCGCCCTGTCCGGGACGATTTTCAATAATCACCGGTTGACCGAATGCGTTGCTCATCCTTTCGGCCAGCATGCGCGCAACGATGTCAGTCGCATTGCCGGCGGGGAAGCCGACAATCATTTTCACGATCTTGCTGGGGTAGGTGGCGGACGTCTGCGCCTGGGCCGGGGCCAATGCCGCAGCCAGTCCCAGGGTGAACACCAGTCCCTTGATCGTGTTCCGGATGTTTCGCATGTCTTTTTTCCTTTTTATTTATTGCCTGCGCACCGGGCGAAGGCGGTTGAATTCCGGTCCGGTGCAATCCTGGGTGGATTTTTTAATGCCTGACCGGAGTAATGCGGATTGCTGCTGGCAGCCCTGGTGGCAGACCTGGCAGCGGGTCAGGCAATGACGCCACTGCGTTTCAATTCCTGGATGGAATCGTCGGAGTAACCTGCCTCGCGCAAGACTTCTTCGCTGTGCTCGCCGAGCGTGGGCGGCGGGCGCTGCGCTACCCGGTCTTGCTTCCCGAAGCGAACCGGCAAGCCGACATTGCGCACCAGGCCGAGTACAGGATGGATAGCCTCGGTCAGCAAGCCGCGCGCCTCGACTTGGGGATGACTGAGAGCCTGGTCCAGCGTATGGATCGGCGAGCAGGGAACGCCCGCCTTGCGCAGCAATCCAGCCCACTCGGCGATGGTCCTGGTCTTGATCTGCTCCTGGACCAGGGTGACGGTCTTGCGCATGTTGCGCACGCGGTCGGCGTTGGTACGGAAGTCCGGGTGATCGACATACTCCTGCAAGCCAGTCACCGGGCAAAATCGTTTCCATTGGGCGTCGTTGCCGACACCGATCATCAGTGGTCCGTCTGCAGCGACAAATACCTGGTAGGGGCACAAGGAGGCATGCGCCGTTCCCATTCGCTGCGGAACCTTACCCGTTCGCAGGTAATTCTGGGCCAGGTAGGTCATGAAGCCGATTGCAGTGTCCAGCAGGCAGGCTTCCAGGTACACGCCCTTTCCGGTTCGTCCGCGCTCGATCACTGCGGCGAGAACGCCGCTGAATGCATGCATCGCCGTGCCAAGGTCGACGGGAGAAAAACTGACGCGCGCATAGTTGCCATCAGGGTCGCCGATGGTACTGATCATGCCGCTGAATGCCTGCAGCATGACGTCGTAACCCGGCTCGTCGCCAAGCGGGCCGTCGCGCCCATAGCCCGATATCTCGCAGTAGATCAGCTTCGGGTTGATCGCCGCCAGCGTCTCGTAATCGACGCCGAGCTTGGCCGCAGTGCCGCCGCCAAAGCCCTGCAGCACGATGTCGGCATCCTGGACCAGGCGATGCACGATTGCGCGCCCCGCCTCGGTCTTGAGATCGACAGCGAGACTGCGCTTGTTGTGATTGACCGCCAGGAAGCTGGCCGATTCCCCCTGGTCCTGCGGTAACCAGACCCGGGTGTCATCACCGCTACCCACTGGTTCGACCTTGATTACTTGCGCGCCGAGCTCACCAAGATATTGTCCGCAAAGCGGTCCTGCCAATACCTTGCTGAGGTCTACTACTTTGAGGCCCTGGAGTGCTTGCATGCCTGCCATATGTCTGGTTCAAGTTGCCTGGCCGGTCCAGCTCCTTGCGGATCAGATCGGCTGGTTGAGTATGCAAAATTGAGTACGCAAAAACAGGAAGAGCCGGCGTCGCCTGGAAGGGCGTGGAGCCGCTGCGTCGTCCCAAGCCGGGCTTGGTGAGACCGGTACTTTCGGCGGCAACTATGCTGCAAAAGCAGCCATACGTCCAAGACTGAATATGTATGTCGCCCATACCTGGTTTGTTATGATGCCGGGCTGCCGGCAGTACGGGCGGTCATGGGAGGAAGGGATGGATGTAAGGGGCATCAGGAGTCTGGTCGCAGTCGCTGCCGCCGGATCGATATCGCGCGCAGCTGAACAGATGCATATGGCCCAGCCGGCGTTGAGCTTCCAGATCAAGAAAATGGAACAGGAGTTGGGGGTGTCCCTGTTCGAACGCACGCGCAAGGGCGTGGTGCCGACAGTTGCGGGGTCGCGCCTGCTGGTCCATGGCATCGCCATCCTGAACCATCTTGACCTGGCCTTCCAGGAAGTGCGCGATGCGGTCAATGAACCGAGCGGGCGCGTGGCCGTGGGCATGTCCCAGTCAATGGCCAGTATCTTGACCGTGCCACTGGCGCTGGAAGTCGTAAACCGCTGGCCGAAGATTCAATTCCAGCTGGTTGAGATGAATACCGGGCACATACCGGAATACCTGGCCAAGGGCGACATCGACCTCGGACTGACATTCGGCAAGGAAGACAATGTGGGGACGCAATTCACCCACCTGCTCGACGAAGACCTGGTGTTCGTGACGTCGGAAGACCAGATGAAGTCAGTGTTTGGCGAGCGCGCCGCCACGGTCACGGAAATCCGCTTCGCCGACCTGGCCCGGTTCCGCCTCGCGTTTCCGACCAGCGTCACCAACCTGCGCCAGCGCATCGAGGAATTCATTCGCGCGCAAAAAATTGCGTTGAATATCGTCATTGAAATGAACACGATCTCGCAGCTGATCGATGTAGCCTCGGCCGGTGTTGCATCGGCCATCATTCCCAACGCCTCGGTTTATAGCGTACGTCACCCGCGGACAAGCATCATCCTGCCCATTGTCGCTCCGCGGATGCGCCGCTCTGTGTATCTGTGCAGGCATGCCAGCGCACCGGTAAGCATCGCAGTGTCGCTGGTGAGGGACCTTGTGATCAGGGAGGTGAATTCGATGATCAGTTCCGGCGCATGGCCGGGCGGATCAAAGGATAGCGACGCTGATTCATCTTCGTAGTCGAAGACTGGAAGGCGGCCGCTGCCGCGACGACAGCCCAGGCGGAATGCCGGCATTGCGGATGCGGCAAGCTGGGATGGCGGCGGCAAGGCCAGGCCGTCCAGCAAAAGGTCATGGCTGTTTGTGCTGCCACTTGGCCCCCCTGCCTTTGCCATTCGGCTCAATCAGCCCCTCAGCCTTCATTGCACGCAGGATTACTCGCACCATGTCGCGGCTGATCCCAGGGCAGGCTTCTTCGATCTCTGAAATGGAGAAGGGCAGTCGGCGCTTCAGGATTTCTGCACGCACGCGCTCGCCCTTGGCGCCCCGGCCGCGCTCGATAGTGCCCACCCGTTCCTCGAATTCCCTGTAAGCCCGCAGCAGCGCCCCCCAAAAGTAATCCAGCCAAGGGGCGATGTTGTGCGCACCATCGTGCCAGCCTTGGGAGCTGGCTTCCAGCGTTTCATAATAGCTTTCTTTCGATTCCTCGAAGATGCGCTCCAGGCTGATGAAGCGGCCCACGGCATAGTCGAAGTGATACAGCAACTGCAGTGTCAGCAGACGCGCCATGCGGCCGTTGCCATCCGGGAAGGGGTGGATGCAGAGGAAGTCAAGGATAACCAGGGGCACCAGCACTAACGGGTCGGCCAGGTGCTGGTCCAACGCCGAGCGGTAGCGCGCGATCATGTCTGCTATCGCGATGGGCGTGAGATGCGCGGCGACCGGGCGGAAGCGGATGCGCGAGCTACCATCGGGGTGGCGCTCAATGATGTCGTTGTTCGTGGCCTTCCAATGTCCGCCCGGTTGAGGCATGTAGCGGTACAGCATGCCGTGGAGCTGCAGGACGGTGCCCTCCGAGAAGGGCATCCTTTCGCCGTTTTCGTGGATCAGGCCCAATGCATCGCGATAGCCTGCCACCTCCTGCTCGGACCGGCTCTGCGGTGTGGCATTCTTGAGCACCAGCGACTTGAGCCGGTGCGCCGCCACGATCACGCCTTCAAGGCGGTTGGACGACTCAGTGGACTCAATGACGGCAACTTGCCGCAGGTCACTCAAGAGCTCGGGCGACTGCGCCACAAAGAGCTGTTGCTTGCCCCTGTACTCACCGAGGGCGCGCAGTGTCGCCAGTTGTTGCGCATCGAAGCGTAGCTTGGCGAGGTAGTCGTGCGAGAGTGAGTGCATGGAGGAAATCTTGACGGCAAAGAATGGGGTAATAGTACTGTGAATTGGGGTATTTTTCATAGTTATTACCCCAATTATTCGTTGATTACCCCATTCCTGCTCGATGCCCGGCACTGTCTCATCTTTGCCGGGCGTCAGCTTCTGGGCTGCGCCATAGGACGCGGTAACTTAACGGGCAGCTTGGCCTCGATGCGCACTATGGCGCAGGGCATGCGCACCGCACCCTTGATGAGCGGTGCCGTAATAGCGCCGAGTGCTGGCGCTGCGGTGACCGGCCACGGTTGGCCGCCTTGCATCGCAGGTGGCCTTCGCATCCGTGCGCCACTGGTGGCGGAAGCAACTGGCGGTGACCCGTGCGCGTGAGCGCGCCAAAGGCTGGGCCGAGTCGTTTCCCGGAATGAAAAAGCCCCGCAACCTTTGGATGTACGGGGCTTTTCGGTGCTGCCCGGATTTTCCCCGGATTTGGCTAGCTGCTAGACGTTAAACAGGAAATTCAACACATCCCCATCCTTCACCACATACTCCTTTCCTTCGGCGCGCATCTTGCCGGCCTCTTTCGCGCCTTGCTCGCCCTTGAATCCGATGAAGTCGTCATACGCAATCGTCTGGGCGCGGATGAAGCCGCGCTCGAAGTCGGTATGGATGACGCCCGCCGCCTGCGGCGCCGTGTCGCCGACGTGGATGGTCCAGGCGCGGACTTCCTTCACACCCGCGGTGAAATAAGTGTGCAGGCCCAGTAGCGTGAAGCCGGCACGGATCAGGCGCGCCAGGCCCGGCTCTTCCATGCCCATGTCGTCGAGGAAGGCTTGTTTGTCGGCGTCGTCGAGGTCGGCGATTTCGGCTTCCATCGCGGCGCAAATTGCCACCATCGGCGCGCCCTGCGATTTCGCATAGCCGGCGAGTTGATCAAGCAGCGGATTGTTGGTGAAGCCGTTGTCTGCCACGTTGGCCACATACATCGCAGGCTTGGCCGTGATCAGGCACAGCGGCTTGATCAGCGCCATTTCTTCCGCATCCAGGCCCATCGAGCGCACTGGCCTGGCTTCGTTCAGGTGCGGCACCACGCGTTCCAGCAGGTCGACCAGTTTGGCCGCATCCTTGTCGCCGGAACGGGCTTTCTTTTGCTCGCGGTGGACCGCTTTCTCTACCGTGCCCAGGTCGGCCAGCGCCAGTTCAGTCTGGATCACTTCGATATCGTCCAGGGGGCTCACGCGGCCGGCGACGTGGATCACATTGTCATCTTCGAAGCAGCGCACGACATTGACGATGGCATCGGTTTCGCGCACGTGGGCCAGGAACTGGTTGCCCAGGCCTTCGCCCTTGGATGCGCCTGCAACCAGGCCCGCGATATCCACGAATTCCACCGTGGCGGGCACCACGCGCTCGGGCTTGACGATGGCTGCCAGCGCGTCCAGCCGCGGATCAGGCACCTCGACGATGCCGACGTTGGGTTCAATCGTGCAAAACGGATAGTTCTCGGCTGCGATGCCTGCTTTGGTCAGCGCATTGAACAGGGTGGACTTGCCGACATTGGGCAAGCCAACGATTCCGCATTTGAGGCTCATGGGATTCCTTTGGATTCGGATGGCCCGCCGGGCCCGGACGATAGCGCAGCGGGGTAGCGGGCAAAGACGGCAGGAGGCGGCGGCGCTTGCGCGGCGGCTGCAGGTATTCCTGATAGTGCCGGGAAGCCGCCATTGTACCGTGCCGCGCAGGCAGCGCCAAAGACGGGCCTGCCCGGCCTGCCCGGCCTGCCCCGCCTGCCGCGACTCAGGCTGCCAGGCCGCGCAGCATTTCCAGAAGGCGCGGGCCAATGTCTGTCACGGCCTGTTCCGGGCTGCAGCGGCTGGCGTGCATTGCACAATTGAAAACGACGATCCTGCCGTCGATGCGCGCCGGGTAGGGCGCGGCCACGGCCACGATTTCGGGGCGCAAGTCGCCAAACGATGCGCAAAACCCGCGCCCTGGAAACTGCTCCAGGCTGCGCAGGATGTTGCGGCCATGTCGTTCCCAGTTTTCCGCTTGCTTGACGCGGATTTCATTGAGCGTCGCTTCCCGTTCGCGGGCATCGCAGGCAGCCAGCCAGGCCCATCCGATGGCGGTGGCGGCAATCGGGTAGGACAGTCCGATATCGGCGGTGCGCGAGGAACGCGCGCGCCGGCTGCGGCTGGTTTCGACGAAAACGATATTGAGCCGGTCGCGTATGCCCATCGACACCGAGGCGCGGGCATGGTCGGCCAGCGCATTCATCGCCGGCCGCGCTTCCTGGCGTAAGCCCATGTTGGCCAGCAGCGGATAACCCAAAGCGACCGTGGCCGAACCCAGTTCGAAGCCGCCAGACGGGCTGCCCTGGCGCAGGTAGCCAAGCTGGCACAGGGTATAGGTCAGGCGCGACACCGTGCCCTTGGGCAGGTCGAGCATCCGGCAAAAATCCTTGTTGGCCAGTACCGGCCGGGCTGGCGAGAAACAGGTCAGCAAGTGCAAGCCGCGCGCCAGCGTGGTCGCGAACTGGCGGTCGCCGGCATAGGCTGCGTCTTCAGCCAGCACGCGGGCCGCGGATCTAGTCGGCTCTTGCATCGCACTACTCCTGCCGCTGCTGGGGATGGGTGTTGTTCGACATATCGAAACAGCATTCGATTGCTGCGGCCGATGGTACTACATTGGGGATATTTACAAGCCGCAGCAGCGGCCCACAGGAGACCTCATGTTTTTCCAGCCCGGCGTCACCAGCAGCGGCCTGCCCTACAATCCCTTCAAGTCTTGCTGCGTGCCGCGCCCGATCGGCTGGATATCCACGGTCAGCAATGAAGGCGTGCATAACCTGGCGCCCTACAGCCAGTTCCAGAACATCACCTGGGACCCGCCGACCATCATGATTGCCGTGAACTACCGCCGCGATGGCACGCTGAAAGACACCGCGGCCAATATCCTCGCCAACGGCGAGTTCGTGTGGAACATGGCGACTTACGACTTGCGCCAGTGGGTCGTATCCAGTTCGCAAGAAATGCCGCCCGGCGTGGATGAATTCCAGGCGCTCGACATACCGACGTTGGAATCAAAGCTGCTGCGCCCCAGGCGCGTAGCCGGCTCACCGGTGCATTTCGAATGCAAGCTGACACAGCAACTGGAAGTGCCTGGCAACACGCCGGAAGCTGGCGCGATCGTCTTCATCGGCCAGGTAGTGGGCATCCACATCAAGGAAGAATTCATCGACGCCAATGGCATGCTCGACATACTGAAGGTCAAGCCACTGGCACGCATCGGCTACCTCGACTACATCACCGTGGAATCAAAGTTTGAAGTGGTGTCGCCCAGCTTCGCCGGCCTGGACAAGGTGGCGGCCATGGTGGAGACGGCGCCGGGACAGGAAAGCGTGAAATAACAGCAGCACATAAGAGCAGCACATAACAGCAGCACATAAGACCGGCAACATAAAACCAGAACCAGGAGACAAAGCATGCAATCGAGTTTATTGGCACGGCTGCGGCGCGGGCTGCCGCTGCTGCTGGCCCTGTGCGCAGTGCCGGTGCTGGCCCAGACCGGCGCCTATCCCAGCAAAACGATACGTATCGTCGTGCCCTGGACGGCAGGAACCGGCACCGACTTGAATGCGCGCGCAATTGCGCAGCAAATCACGGCTGCGACTGGCCAGACAGCCGTGGTGGACAACCGGCCCGGCGCTGGCGGCATAGTCGGCACTGGCGAAGTGCAGCGCGCGCCGGCGGATGGCTATACAGTGCTGGCGACGTCGAATGCGCATGTCGCCAACCTGTTCCTGGTGAAGAACCTGCCCTATGACCCGCTGCAGGATTTCGTGCCTGTCAGCGGCACGCGCAAGCTGCCCTCGCTGATCATCGCCCGGCCCGGCCTGGGCATCAAGAGCCTGGCCGAACTGACTGAACTGGCGAAGCGCCAGCCTGGCAAGATCAGCTTCGGCGCCGGCACATCGGCTGGCCGCATCGGTATGGAGCTTTACCAGGAAATGACTGGCGTGCGCCTGCTGCATGTGCCCTACAAAAGCAATACCGCCGTGCTGGCCGACCTGATGGGTGGCCACGTGGATGTGATGCTGATCGACGCGTTCAATGTCTTGCCGCGGGTGCGCGACGGGCGCGTGGTTGCGCTGGCGGCGACGGGCAAGAACAGGCTCAAGGTCTTGCCCGAATTGCCGACGGTGGCCGAATCGGGCCTGACTGGCTATGACGTGGGCAGCTGGAGCGGCCTGTGGGTGCGCAAAGGCACGCCGCCCGAAGCCGTGGCCTTTCTGAACCGGATGGCAGGCAAGGCGGCCGAGGCTGAAAAGGAGCAGGTGGAGAGTTCAGGCGGTGAAGTCTTCGCCACCACCCAGGCCGAGTTTGTGCGCTACATCGAAGCCGAGGGCGCGATGTGGAGGAAGACCGCCGCGGCTGCGAAGATCATTCCGGAGTAGTTCAGCGCGCCGAATGCAGCTGCATCATGGCTGCTTCGAATTTGCCTTCGCATAGCAGCGGTATCACGCCGAGGCTATTGTCGATGGCGCGTTCTATGTCCGCCATTTCATCCTTGCGCGGGCGATGCAGCACGAAGTCCACGACGGCTTGCTGCAAGCCCAGTTCACGCGGGTGGCCTATTCCCAGGCGCAGCCGCCAGTAATCCTGGCTGCCGAGCGCGGCGGTGATGTCCTTCAGCCCGTTATGGCCGGCGGCGGAGCCACCTTTTTTCAGCTTGGCGGCGCCCGCTGGCAGGTCCAGTTCGTCATGCACGACCAGCACTTCTTCGGGCGTGATCTTGAAGAAGCGCGCCAGCGCCCCGACCGACTGGCCGGAGCGGTTCATGAAAGTCTGCGGTTGCAGCAACCAGACTTCGCCACCGGCCAGTTTCGCGCGTGCGGCCAGGGCCTGGAAACGCGCTTCGCGCGCCAGCGACACGCCGGCCTTGCGAGCCAGGTTGTCGACCAGCCAGAAGCCTGCGTTATGCCGGGTCTGTTCATATTCTGGCCCGGGGTTGCCGAGGCCGACGATCAGTCTGATGGACATTTGCGAAGACGCCCGAGGGCGGTGCTGGTTCAGGGATTATCGCAGCAACATACAAAAAACCCGCCTTGCGGCGGGCTTTCCGTAATGCGCCGTCAGGGACGGATTACTTCTTTTCTTCAGGTGCGGCAGCGGCGGCAGCATCGCCTGCAGCAGCGGCATCTTCAATCTTGCCGGCCGGGATGGCGGCAGTTGCAATGGTGAGGTCGCCCACGCCATGCAAGACTGGCGTCACGCCAGCCGGCAGCTGGATGTCGGCCAAATGCAGCGACTGGCCTGCTTCCATTTTCGACAGGTCGACTTCGATGAACTCAGGCAGGTCTTTCGGCAGGCAGCTGATGTCCAGTTCGGTCGCCACATGGCTGATCACGGCTGCGCTCAGCTTCACGGCCGGCGAAACGTCGGCATTGATGAAGTGCAGGGGCACCTTGACGTGGATCTTGTGGGTGGCGTCGACGCGCTGGAAATCAGCGTGCATGACCAGCGGCTTGAATGCGTGCGTCTGGAAGTCGCGCAGCAGCACTTGCTGCACCTGGCCATCGATTTCCATGTCGAGGATGGACGAGTGGAAGGTTTCTTTTTTCAGCGCATGGAACAATGCGTTGTGGTCGAGCTTGACCGAAACCGGCGCCTCGGTGCCGCCGTAAATGATGGCCGGCACCATGCCGGCTTTGCGCAGGCGGCGGCTCGCTCCGGACCCCTGTTCATCGCGCTTGAATGCAACTACTTTCATTTGAAACTCCAGTTTGTGCAAGGACTTGCCTTGCGGTTGCGGCCTCCCGCGACCAGGAGACCGAAAAGACGCAGCCCAAGGCCACGCCGGTAAAATTTGTTCAGTCCACGCTTGTTCAGTCCACGAACAGCGACATGACCGAATCGCCCTTCGTAATGCGCTTGAGCGTTTCGGCCAAAAGGCTGGCGCAAGTCAGCACCCGGATCTTGGGGCAGGCACGGGCTGCAGCTGACAGCGGGATCGTGTCGGTCACGACCAGCTCATCAAGCGGCGACGTCGAGATGCGCTCGATCGCCGGGCCCGACAACACCGGATGGGTACAGTAGGCGATTACCTTGCGCGCGCCGCGCTCTTTGAGCACTTCGGCTGCCTTGGTCAGCGTGCCGGCGGTATCCACCATGTCGTCCATGATCACGCAGTTGCGCCCTTCAACCTCGCCGATGATGTTCATCACTTCGGACACATTGGCTTTGGGACGGCGCTTGTCGATGATGGCCAGGTCGCAATCGAGACGCTTGGCCAGCGCCCGTGCCCGCACCACGCCGCCAACGTCGGGCGACACGACCAGCAAGTCGTCGTGCTTCTTGCTGACGAGGTCGGTCAGCAGGATGGGCGAAGCATAGATATTGTCGACCGGTATATCGAAGAAACCCTGGATCTGGTCTGCATGCAGGTCCATGATCAGCACGCGGTCGACGCCGGCTTCCTGCAACATGTTGGCCACCACCTTGGCCGAGATCGCCACGCGCGCCGAGCGCGGCCGGCGGTCTTGGCGGGCATAGCCGAAATACGGGATGGCGGCGGTAATGCGCCCGGCCGATGCCCGCTTCAGCGCGTCGACCATCAACATGATTTCCATCAGGTGGTCGTTGGTCGGGCAGCAGGTGGATTGCAGCACCACCACATCCTTGCCACGGACGTTCTCGTTGATTTCGACGACGATTTCGCCATCGGAGAAACGCGAAACCAGTGCCTTGCCGAGCGGGATCCCGAGCTGCTTGGCCACCCCCGCTGCCAATTCCGGATTAGCGTTGCCGGTAAAAACCATCAGGTTTTCGAGTGCCATGTGGGGATGCCTGGAGGGTGAGCGCTGTTACGAATTCAAAAGCCAGTTTGAAAAGCCGCCAATACAGGACATGGGGTCTCGTATTGGCGGCTTGTCATTTGGCTTCTCTTGTAAATGGCAGGGGAAGAAGGATTCGAACCTTCGCATGCTGGAATCAAAATCCAGTGCCTTAACCAACTTGGCGATTCCCCTACACAACCTTTTGTCTTGCCTGCCTTGCCACTGATGGCCATGCTGCAGGTAAAACGAATCCGGTTACTTCGACACTGCGGTTGCTGTGGCTTGCTACGACAGGTAGTGCGCCATCGGGTGCCGGGCCATGCCTTGCGCTTTCCACACCCGCCAGCCGCTTTTGAGCGCGCTGACTGCCTGGTCTGCTTCGCCTTCGCTGGCGAAGGCGCAAAACACGCATGAACCGGAACCGGTCATCCTCGCTTCACCGAAGTTTCCAAGCGCATGCAGCGCTTCGGAGACGGGAGCAAATTGGCCAGTCACCACCTTTTGCAAGTCATTCCTTCCAAAGCCAATTGGTGCTCTGGAAAAGTCCGCTATTGTGACCACATTCGTGTCGCGTGTCAATTCTGGGGAGCGAAAGATTGCCGGCGTTGGCACGCCCACGCCGGGCTCCACGACCACGAACCAACGCGTCGGTGTTGTCACCGGCGCCAGCACTTCACCGATGCCCTCGACGAAGGCATTCTGCCCGAAGATGAAAAACGGCAGGTCGGCCCCGAGCTGTAATCCGAGCTGCATCAACTGTGTGCGATTGAGGCCGGTATTCCACAAGTAGTTCAGCGCGACCAGCGTCGTGGCGGCATCCGACGACCCGCCGCCCAGCCCGCCGCCCATCGGCAGGCGCTTGTCGAGCTGGATATCCGCGCCCAGCTTGCAGCCGCTGGCTTGTTGCAACAGCCGGGCCGCGCGCACGACCAGGTCGCTGTCATGATCCAGGCCTGGCACATCCGGCGTGCGGCGCACCTGGCCATCTTCACGCACGGCAAAGTCGAGCAAGTCGCCCACGTCGAGCAGCTGGAACACCGACTGCAGCAGGTGATAGCCATCAGGCCGGCGCCCGACCACGTGCAGGAACAAGTTCAGCTTGGCAGGCGCCAGGCAAGCCGCAAGCGAACGCGGCCTTTCGGTATTGCCGGAGAGCGTCATTGGTCGCGCGCGGAAGCGGCAGGCTGCCAGGTGTCGATGACGATGCGGATTGCGACATCGCCCGCTTCTTGGGTGCGCCGGAAAAGGTCGATGCGGCGCGGTCGCAGGCTGGCGCCGCGTTCGTCCGGTTCCCAACTGGCGTAGACGATGCGCCAGCCATCTGCACTGGTGAACGCGGTTTCGCCGTTCGGGCTGGCCCGCACCGGATCGTTGCCGCCGGCGCTGCCAAAGCCTTGCAGCCAGCCACGCAAGCCGCTGACGGGCAGTGGCCATCCCAGCGCCTGGGTCGTCAATTGGTCGACGTCGCTGGCAACCTGAACCGGCTGGCCGCTGCGCTGCAGGCTGGCGCGGCCGGGCGTGATTTCAATCCGTGCCACGGCCTGGCCAAATGGCGACAGCAGCGTGACCTGGGTTGAATCGGGCCGCTGCACCCAGTTGAAACTGCCGGTCAGCAGTTGCTCGCCCTGTTGCTGGTAACGCACCGACAGGCGCCCGCCAATGTCGATCGTTTCATGCCAGGGGCGGCGCGCCTGCGCCTGTTGCTCGGTGACGGGACGAACCGGGGCCACCGAACAGGCGGCCACCAGCAGGCTGGCGGCCAGCACACCGAGGCCGCGCACGGCGCGCGAGGAGAGGCGGGAGTGAAGGAAGCGCTTGGTCAAGGGCAGGACAAAAAAGATCAGAGCTTGACCTGCAGCCGCGCCAGCGTGCTGCGCAGGGTGTCGTTCTTCGGGTCCTTGGTGTTGGCGTCGCGGAAAAACTTCCTGGCATCGTCACGCAGCCCGATCACCCACAGCACTTCGCCCAGGTGCACGGCGATTTCCGGATCGGGCCGGATTGCATGCGCACGGCGCAGCAATGCTTCAGCCTCCTTCAGGCGACCGAGCCGGAATTGCACCCAGCCCATGCTGTCCATGATGAAGGGGTCGTCCGGCGCCAGGCTCAGCGCGCGCTCGACCAGCGTGAACGCTTCTTCCAGCCGGATGCCGCGCTCGGCAAACGAATAACCGAGCGCATTGTAGGCATGCTGGTTGGTTGGCGCTATGCGGATCACCTTGCGCAGGGCTGTTTCCATTACGTCGAGCTTGTCGGCTTTTTCTGCCAGCAGCGCATAGTCGTACAGCAAGTCTGCGTTTTCCGGATATTGCTTGAGCCCGTTTTCCAGCACCGCCATGCCTTCGCCCACCTGGTTGGCGGTGCGCAGCAACTGTGCTTCGGCAATCAGCAGCTGGACTTTGTCTTCCTCGGTGTCGGTCGCGGTGTCATGCAGGATGCTGCGTGCCTGCGGCAACTGGTTGGCGCGCGCCAGCAACTGGGCGCGCCTGACCTGGGTGTTGACGAAGGTTTGCGACGAATTAGGTTCAACCTGGTCCAGCCATTTAAGCGCGGCCGGTATGTCGTTGCGCTGCTCGGCGATCTGCGACAGGATCAGCAGGGTCTGGCTGGGGTCGCGCTCGTCGTCTGGGTTTTTTGCCAGCACCTGCAGGTAGGTGGTCAGGTAACGTTCGGATTCAGCCAGCTGGTTGTTTTGCATGCCCAGCAAGCCCAGCGCATACAGCACGGTAAGGTCGTCGGGCTGCGCCTTGAGCAATACCTGGAACTGGTTGCGCGCGGCTTCATATTGCTTGGTCTCGACCAGCATGCGCGCGTAAGCCAGCCTGACTTCGCGCGCTTCCGGATTGGCGCGCAGGAAATCGACGATGACGCGCATCGCCTGTTCTTTTTCGGGCAATACCTGGGCCAGCGTCAGGATGCCAAGCTCCGACGATGGGTTCAGCGACAGCGCCTTGCGTGCTTCCTGGGTCGCGCGCTTGCCATCGCCGATTGCAGTGGCCTGCTGGGCCAGCGCGATATGCGCCTCGGGCAGGTTGTCGTAGGGTGCAAACAGTTCTTCCAGCATGGTGAAGGCGGCTGCCTTGTTGCGCGCCCTTCCTGCCAGGCGCTGCACTTGCAAGACCGTTGAGCCCAGCAGCGGCAGCCGGGTCTCTTCCAGCTTTTGCTGCAGCAGTGAGCGCGCTTCAGTCAAGTCTTCGCCCAGCATCACCAGGCCCAGGTAAAACTGGTTGGCTTCGTCGGAAGTGGGTGCGAGCTGGCGCCACAGGCGCACGGCGGCCAGTGCCTCGCCGGCCTGGCGTGCATTGAGCGCCATTTCAGCTGCCCGGCGGGCAATGCGCGGGTCGCGGGTTTGCTGTGCCAGGGCCAGCATATTGACGTAGGCCGGTTGCCAGGCGCCGCGCTGGTTGGCGATTTCCGCCGCCAGGAAGCGCACCATCACATCGCCGCTCAGGGGGTTTGGCGGCAACTCCTCCGCCGGTGTTTCCGAACTTGTCTTGGCGCGGGTACGCACGCGGCGCACGGCCGGCGCTTTTGCGACGGCATCCCGGCCGGCTGCCACTGCCGGTTGGGCCGTGGCGGGCGCGACTTGCTGGCCAGCGGTGGGCGCGCTGGCGCAGGCAGCCAGTGTGGCGGGCAGCGTTAGAATCAGGAGCAATCTGGGCAGTCTGGTCAATCTTGTCACCGTCATACCCTTTACGGGGAGGCAAAAATTGATTTTACGCCCAAGCGCTCAAGCAAGGGCGGCGCGGCTCGATGCCGCATGCCTTATTCTGTTGCCCAATCTTCCCGCGCACGTTGATGCCATCGTATAACCATGCCTGAGTTACCTGAAGTAGAAGTCACCCGGCGCGGCGTCGCGCCCCATGTAGAAGGGCGCCTCGTCACCGGCGTGGCAGTGCGCCATGCGGGCTTGCGCTGGCCTTTTCCGGCTGGTTTGCAGCAGGACCTGGCCGGACACGTCTTGCGCAGCACCGGCCGGCGCGGCAAATACCTGCTGCTTCACTTTGATCATGGCAGCCTGATCGTTCACCTCGGCATGTCCGGCAGCCTGCGTATCCTTCCAGCTGACGCGCCCGCCGGCCGCCACGACCACTTCGACCTCATCCTCGGCGGACAGGTATTGCGCCTGAACGATCCGCGTCGCTTTGGCGCCGTGCTATGGCATGCGGCTGAGGAGGGCAGTATCGAAAACCACCTGCTCCTGCGTTCCCTCGGGGTGGAACCGTTCAGCGAGGCTTTTACCGCAAGTCTTCTTTACAAGCTGACCCGAAAGCGCTCAGCAGCCATCAAGCAGGTGTTGCTGTCAGGCAACGTCGTGGTTGGCGTTGGAAATATATATGCGTCTGAAAGCCTGTTCGAAGCCGGCATCAATCCAAACACGCCGGCGCGCCGTGTCGGGCTGGCGCGCTACGAGCGCCTGGTGGCGGCAATTCGCCGCATCCTGGCTGCCTCCATAGAGAAGGGTGGCAGCACCTTGCGCGATTTCGTCGGCGCCGACGGGCGCGCCGGCTACTTCCAGCAGAGCTATTTTGTCTACGACCGGGCTGGCGAACCGTGCCGGCGTTGCGGCGCCGCCGTGCGCCAGGCAAGGCAGGGGCAGCGTTCCACCTTCTACTGCGTAAATTGTCAAAAGTAGGAACGGGTGCTAACGTGCTGCAGAGAAATAGCCTGCGCCGCAGGCCATCGCCGGCAGAGCAGCCGCCGGCAGCGAGGGGAATGTGAACAGCCTGGTCCAGAGTTTTCAGTTTTACAGTGCCTGGCGCGCGGCAGTTGTCGCCGCGCTCGAAAAATATCGCTCGGCCGCGGCTGCCGCCGGCGTCGCCGACCAGGCACTGGAGCAGCGCTTAAGCCATACGCTGGCCAGGCTGCGCGATGACAAGCTGATGATTTCCTTCGTCGCCGAATTTTCACGCGGCAAATCAGAACTGATCAACGCGATTTTCTTTTCCGATTACGGCCAGCGCATCTTGCCGTCTTCCGCCGGTCGCACCACCATGTGCCCGACCGAGCTGATGTATGACGAAACCTTTCCGCCTTCGATCCGGCTGCTGCCAATCGAAACCCGGGCCGAAGCGCAATCCACCAGCGACTTCCGCACCCAGGCCCATGCCTGGGTGGTGCTGCCGCTGGAAATCTCATCCAGCGACGGCATGCTCGATGCCTTTCGCGAAGTCAGCAAGACCAAGCGGGTAACAGTGGACGATGCGCGCCGCTATGGTTTGTACCGGGATGACGATCCCGACATGGCGCTGGCAGTGGGCGACGATGGGCTGGTCGAAATTTCGCAATGGCGGCATGCGATCGTCAACTTTCCCCATCCGCTGTTGCAGCAGGGACTGGTGATTGTCGATACCCCCGGCCTGAATGCAATCGGCACCGAGCCCGAGCTGACGCTGAACCTGATTCCCAGCGCACACGCCGTGCTGTTCGTGGTTGGCGCCGACACCGGCGTGACAAAGAGCGACGCCGAAGTCTGGCGCGACCATATCGGCGGCGGTCCGGGCCGGCTGGTGGTGATGAACAAGATAGACAGCCTTTGGGATGAACTGCGCACAGCAGATGAAGTGCGCGAGCAGATCGAGAGCCAGGTGCAGTCCGTAGCGCATGCACTGGCCGTCGACGCCGACCAGGTGTTTGCCGTTTCAGCCCAGAAGGGGCTGGTGGCGCGGGTCCAGAACGACGCCGCCTTGCTTGCGCGATCCGGTTTGCCGGCGCTGGAGCAGGCGCTGTCCACGCGCCTTATCCCCTCGCGGCTGGAGATTGCGCGCGAGCGTTTGCAGGGCGACCTGGGTGCGATGCGTTCGGTGCGCGATGCCGTGCTGGGCAGCCGCATCCGCAGCGTGGTCGAACAGTTGATGGAATTGAAAAGCCTGCGCGGCAAGAACCAGAATATCGTGCTGCACATGATGCAGCGCATCGACATGGAAAGACGCGATTTCGACGAAAGCCTGGTCAAGCTGCAGGGTACGCGCGCCGTCTTCAGCCGCCTCTCGGCGGAAGTGTTCCAGCACCTCGGCATGGATGTGCTGAAGAATGAAATCATGGGTGTGCGCGAATCGATGGATCGCAGCATCTTCTCAACCGGCATGCGCGAGGCGGTGCGAAAATTTTTCGTCACCGCTTCCGGCAACCTGTCCGTTTCTGCCGGCAAGATTGCTGAAATCTCGGACATGATGGCGGTGATGTATCGCCGCTTCTCCGCCGAGCATGGCATGTCGCTGTCGCTACCCATGCCCTTCTCGATGCAAGCCTACCTCGATGAAATCCACGTCATCGAAGGCATCTACCAGAAACAGTTCGGGCCGGCCGCCATGTTCACCACGCCGCAAGTGGTGCTGATGCAAAAGTTTTTCGACACCATCGCCTCGCGCGTGAAGCAGAATTACCTTGCCGCCAACCGCGACGTCGAAGCTTGGCTGAAAGTCGTGATGGCGCCGCTGGAAGCCCAGATCCGCGAGCATCGCGGCCAGCTCAAGCAAAGGCGGCAATCGGTGGAGCGCATACATGCGGCCACCGATGGCCTGGAAGAGAAATTGCATTCGCTGGAAGAGCTGCAGGCGCAGCTTGAACAGCAGCGCGCCAGCGTGGAGCGGGCAGAGGGGGAGCTTGAACGCGCAATCCGCTCGGCCCTGGCGCCGGTGTTGCGCGCAGCCTGAGCATGAAACGGCTGGCCAGCGCAGGCCCGTCCCCGGCACCGGGGCAGCACAGCGATCCCGGTTTTTCACGCGCCGTCGTGGATTGGCAGCGCCAGCACGGCCGCCACAGCCTGCCCTGGCAACAAAGCACCGACGCCTACCGCATCTGGCTATCCGAGATCATGCTGCAGCAAACCCAGGTGGCGGCGGTGATTCCCTACTACCAGCGTTTCCTGGAGCGCTTCCCGACAGTCGTGCAACTGGCCGATGCCGACATTGCCGAAGTGATGGCCTTGTGGAGCGGCCTGGGTTATTACTCGCGCGCCCGCAACCTGCACCGCTGCGCGCAACTGGTGCGCGACGAACATGGTGGCGCTTTCCCGGCCGACGCAACGCTGCTTGCGACCTTGCCCGGCATCGGTCGCTCCACCGCGGCGGCCATTGCCGCCTTTGCCTGGGGTGAACGCGCCGCCATTTTGGATGGCAACGTGAAGCGTGTGTTTTGCCGCGTTTTTGGCGTCGAAGGTTTTCCCGGCGAAAAGCGGGTCGAGAATGCACTCTGGGAGCGGGCCCAGGCGCTGCTGCCGGAAGCCGATGCCCAAGCCATGCAAGCCTATACCCAGGGTTTGATGGACCTGGGCGCAACGGTGTGCACGCGCAGCCGTCCAGCCTGTCCTTCCTGTCCGCTGGCGCAGCGCTGTGTGGCGCGCGAAACCGGACGCGTAGCCGAACTGCCACAACGCAAGCCGCGCAAGCCGGTGCCGGTGCGTCATGCCGACATGCTGGTGCTGGTTTGCGAAGGTCGGGTATTGCTGCAACAGCGCGGACCGAGCGGCATCTGGGGCGGCTTGCTGTCGCTGCCTGAACTTGCGCTGGACGTGCGCGACGGTCCGCAGGCAGCGCAACAGGTTGCGCAGTTTGCAGCTGGCTTTGGCCCGGTGCGCGACACCGGCGTCCTGCCCGAAAGGTCGCATGGCTTCACGCATTTCACGCTGCATTTCCGGCCCTGGCTGGTGCGGCTGGACGAAGTGAGCCCTGCTGTAGCCGAAGCAGCGCCCTATGCCTGGTTGCCGCTGGCATCGGTGGCAGGGGCGGCCTTGCCGGCGCCGGTCAAGAAACTCTTGCTGGGATTGTTTGGCGCGAACGACTTGTTGGCCGCGGCCTGACTGGTCGCAGTGGCACGGCCTGCCGGCCGCTAGATGATCTTGTGCTGCTGCAGGTATTGATGAACGATCGTGAGGCGCCCTTGCGCATCGTCGAGTTCGAGCAGCTTTTGCTTGGCCAGCAGCGGCACCGGCAGGATTTCGCACCAGCGGTTGGCAACCCAGCCTGCATCGTCCAGCCGCGCCGGTTCCTGGAAAGGACTGACGAAATCATCGCCTGCCGCTTCCCGGCCCTTCTGATTGATTTCATCCATCACATTCTTCAGCGCGCTGGCGCAAGCCACATGGGCTTGTGAAATGCTGCCCGTCGCTTCTTCATCCAGCATCTGCACCCGGGCTTCCAGGCGCTGGTCTTTCAGCACCCGCGTTTCCAGGATGCGAAAGCGCTGGCCGCCGTTGGTGCGCAACAGCAGCACGCCCATTTCAGGCATGTCCCATTCAACGATGTGGGCCAGGCAGCCGATCGTATCCGGTTCGGCGGCCTGGCCGACTTCGCTACCTGCCTTGATGCGCACGACGCCGAAGGCTTGTCCCGTCTTCATGCAGTCACGCACCATGTCCATATAGCGCGTCTCGAATATGCGCAGCGGCAGCACGCCGCCGGGAAACAGGACGGTGTTCAGCGGGAATAGCGAGATCCAGTGCTCCTGTGAAGAGGGAGGGGCCATATTAGTAAAAACCCGGCGAGCGCCGCTTCAGTCCAATTCGCGGTGCCGAAGCAGCACGCGCGCCTTGCCTGCGAAATGGCGCGCCAGCAATTCGGTCATGTACACAGACCGGTGCTGGCCACCGGTGCAGCCGATCGCGACGGTCAGGTAGCTGCGGTTATCCTTTTCAAACGCAGGCAGCCATTTGTCGACAAAGTTCCGGATATCGGCCAGCAGGTCGGCAGCCTCCGCCTGCATGTCAAGGAACTCGATGACAGGCTGGTCACGCCCGGTGTAGGGACGCAGCAAGGGATCGTAATAAGGATTGGGCAGCACCCTGACATCGAACACCAGGTCTGCATCCAGCGGTATGCCGTATTTATAGGCGAAGGATTCGAACAGCAGCGTCAGCGCCGCGCGATCGCTGGCAACCAGTTCGCGTATCCAGGTGCGCAGCTTGTTGGCCGAGGCGCCGGACGTGTCGATCAAGTGGCCCAGCTTTTCAATCGGCGCCAGCATTTCGCGTTCAGCATGGATGCATTCGACCAGCGTGGGCTGGGTGCCCAGCGTGCTGGAGACGCGATGTGACAGCGGATGGCTGCGGCGGGTTTCTGAAAAACGGGTGATCAGCGATTCTGTCTTGGCGGTCAGGAACAAGACTTTCAAGTCATGGCCCTGTTCCTTCAGCCAGCGCACGTCGTCCGGCAAGCCGGCCAGCGAATCGGCACTGCGGGCATCCACGGCGACTGCCAGCGTATTGCCATCGCCTTCCTTGCTGCGGGTCTCCACCAGCGAGCGCAGCAGCGAAGGCGGCAGGTTATCGACGCAGAAATAGCCGGCATCTTCGAGCGCGTTCAAGCCGACCGATTTGCCGGAGCCCGAAATGCCAGTGAGGAGGATGATGCGCATGCTGTCGATGATACCGCAAGCAGCGCCGCAGATTGCGCCCGGTCTAGTCGCCGGTTTGCATTGCGCGCTGCTGCCGGTCCATGAAATCCTTGAGCGTGTCGATGCCACGCAACTGCAGGATCGTGTTTCGCACCGCTGCTTCGAGCAGCACGGCCAGGTTGCGGCCGGCTTCCACCGGCACCACGACTTTGCGGATCGGCAGTCCCAGCACATCCTCCGTATGGGAATGCAGCGGCAGGCGCTCGTAGTTTTCTTCCAGCGTTTTGCGCCTTACCAGGTGCACGATCAGCTTGAGCCGCATTTTGCGGCGCACCGCGGTTTCGCCGAAAATGGTTTTTATGTCGAGCAGGCCGAGGCCGCGCACTTCGAGCAAGTTTTGCAGCAGCGGCGGGCAGCGGCCTTCTATCATGTGCGGCGCAATGCGGGCAAATTCGACCACATCGTCCGCCACCAGGCCGTGGTTGCGTGAGATCAGTTCCAGTCCCAGCTCGCTCTTGCCCAGGCCAGATTCGCCGGTAATCAGCACGCCCACACCCAGCACATCCATGAATACACCATGCATGGTCACGCGCTGCGCCAGTTTCTTGGACAAATAGACGCGCAGGTAGTCAATTACCTGGGCTGCGGGAAGCGGGGTGGAAAACAACGGTATGTTTTTTTCATCGCATACAGCCAGGATATAGGCTGGTGTTTCCAGGCCCTGAGCGATGATGAAGGCGGGTGGCTGGCCAGCGACCAGTTCAGCAGTCTGGTGTTCGCGAGCGGCGGGCGATAGCCGCTTGTAATACTCGGTTTCTTGCAGGCCGAAGACTTGTATGCGACCCGGGTGGATCAGGTTCAGGTGACCAACCATGTCGGCAGCCGACGCGGCATCGCCGGAAATCTGGCGTTCGCCGCCGGGAAAACCAGCGAACCAGCCTAGTTGCAAGACTTCGCGGTTATCGTCGTAGAGCTGCTGTATTGCGAGGGGCGTGGTCAGCGGCATGGTGGTGGGGCCGGATTGCGGGACCCCAATTATGCGACATGTTGAAGGCTGGGTTGCCAGCCAGTAATGCGGGCGTGTGCAGTTTCTGCATCCGGATCCTTTGCCAGCCCAGACCGGAAGCCATCGTCGGAAAACATTTCAGCGACTTCCGACAGGATTTCCAGGTGTTGCTGGGTAACGTGGTCGGGTATCAGCAGGAACATCAGCAGCTTCACCGGTTGCGCGTCAGGGGATTCAAATGGAATCGGCTCGGCCAGGCGCACAAAGGCAGCCAGCGGCGACTTCAAACCTTTGATCCGGCCATGCGGCACGGCCACCGAGTGGCCGAGGCCGGTCGATCCCAGCCGCTCGCGAGCAAACAGGTTGTCCGACACGGTGGACCGGGCGATGCCGAAGTTGTTTTCGAAGATGAGTCCGGCCTGCTCGAAAGCGCGCTTCTTGCTCGAGACATCGAGGTCCAGTACGACATTCTTCAGCGGTAGGATGTGGCTAAGGTGCGTCATGTTGATGCGCTGCACAATAAGTGACGTTCGCCCGAATTATAGACCTGATCCGTTGCGGGAATCCCGGAAATTGTCCGTCGCGCATCATAGCCCTGTATCCGTTTTTAAACATGGTCGCGGCGGGTGCCGCTAAATGCATTCAGACTGGCGGGTAAATCCGGCTCCAGCTCCCCGCTTAAAACAGTTCGTTTAACGCAAGACAACTTTAAGCGCTCGCTGGTTGTCTCGCCATGATAACCAGCAATACATTTCATTGACGGGCACCGCGCGCATTTGACGGGCGTCGTCCCGTACTGAAATTGGCCCGCCAGGGGTTGATATCAAGTCCCCCACGACGCGTATAGCGGGCATAGACGGCCAGTTTTTGCGGCCGGCACTGGCGCAGGATATCCATGAAAATCCGCTCGACGCACTGTTCGTGGAATTCATCATGTGAGCGATAACCAATCACGTATTTGAGCAAACCTTCCTGCTCGATCTGCGGGCCGACATAGCTGATTTGCACACTGCCCCAGTCCGGCTGGCCGGTAACCAGGCAATTCGACTTGAGCAAATGCGATACCAGCGTTTCCTCCACCGGCCGGTCGCCCTGCGCTGCCTTGAGCAAACCCGGATCGGGCTGGAAGTTGTCGACTTCTATATCCAGGCGGTCCAGCAGCATGCCGTCGAGTTCAGCCATTCCCAGCTTGCCGAACTGGTCGGGAAGCACCAGGCTCACTTGCACCGGTCCGCCGAAGGCCGCCGACAGATCGGCCGCCAGCACTTGCTGCATGGCTTCCGGCGCGGCCACGCGTGTCTGGTTGAAAGAATTCAGGTACAGCTTGAGCGACTTTGATTCGACGATATGCGTGGAATCGGCCGGCACGGTGAAACTGGCGATGGCGATCTGCGGTTTGCCGCGCAAATTCAGCCACGACACTTCATAGGCATTCCAGAAGTCCATGCCAAAAAAGGGCAGGGTGCCAGTGATGCCCAGTTCCGCCCGTTTTTCGGCACGCGCTATCGGAAACAGCAGGCCAGCGTCGTATTCGCTGACATAGGCAGAGGGTTTCCCCAGGGGTGAATCTTTGGCTTGGGAGTTCATTTTCCACGGCTGCGCGGCTGGTGCCGCGCCGCCTTCCGCTTGGTTTGACAATTGTTATCTACAGGAACATCCGGTAAACCGGGTTCGCCGTCTCATCCTTGAAATTCAGACCAAGCGAAGCCAGCACTTGTTGCAATTCGCGCGTTTCTTTGCGTGGCACTTGCAAGCCAACCAGCACCCGTCCCACATCGCCACCCTGGTTGCGATAGTGAAACAGGCTGATATTCCAATTCGGCGCCATGCTTTCCAGAAAGCGCATCAGCGCCCCAGGCCGCTCGGGGAATTCAAAGCGGTACAACAATTCATCCTTCGCCAGCACGCTTTTGCCGCCGACCAGGTGGCGCACATGCAGCTTGGCCATTTCATCATGCGTCAGGTCCAAGGTTTTGAAGCCGTGCTTTTCAAAGTCTTTGAGAATGCGCTGCGGTTCGTCGCGGCCGGCAATCTGCAGGCCGACGAAGACATGCGCCTCGCGTTCATCATTGATGCGGTAATTGAATTCGGTGACGCTGCGGGCACCGATCAGCGAGCAGAGCTTGCGAAAGCTGCCGCGTTCCTCGGGTATGGTCACGGCAAACAAGGCTTCGCGCGCTTCGCCGACTTCAGCCCGCTCGGACACGAAACGCAGGCGGTCGAAATTCATATTGGCGCCGCAGGCAATCGCAACCAGGGTCTGGTTGCGCACCGGGGAACGGCTCTTGCGCGCGCGCTCCACATATTCCTTGGCCCCGGCCACGGCCAGCGCGCCTGCCGGCTCCAGGATGCTGCGCGTGTCTTCGAATACATCCTTGATTGCCGCACACACTGCGTCAGTATCGACCAGGATGATTTCATCCACATATTTGCGCGCCAGGCGGAAAGTCTCTTCGCCCACCAGCTTGACTGCCGTGCCGTCGGAAAACAGGCCGACGTCAGTCAGGGTGACGCGGCGCCCGGCTTTGAGGCTGCGCGCCATCGCGTCCGAATCGGTTGTTTGCACGCCTATGACCTTGATGTCGGGCCGCACGGCTTTCACATAGGCCGCCACGCCGGCAATCAGGCCGCCGCCGCCGATCGCAACAAAAATCGCATCGATAGGACCGGAATGCTGGCGCAGTATTTCCAGCGCAATCGTGCCCTGGCCGGCAATCACATCCGGATCGTCGAAGGGATGGACGAAAGTCAGTTTCAGCTTTTTTTCAAGCGTCAGCGCATGCTGGTAGGCGTCGCTGTAGGAGTCGCCAAACAGCACCACTTCACCGCCGCGCGCCTTGACCGCGTCTACTTTCAGTTGCGGCGTCGTGGTTGGCATCACGATGACGGCGCGGCAGCCGAGCTTGCTGGCTGAGAGCGCGACGCCTTGCGCATGATTGCCGGCAGAGGCGCAAATCACGCCGCGCTTCAATTGCGGCAGCGGCAGGTTGGCCATCTTGTTGTAAGCGCCGCGCAGCTTGAAGCTGAACACGCTTTGCATATCCTCGCGCTTGTAATACACCGCGTTTCCAAGGCGCGCCGACAGCGTGCGCGCTGGTTCCAGCGGCGTTTCGACCGCGACATCGTAGACACGCGCGGTGAGGATTTTTTTCAGGTAATCGATGCTCATGTGCGGCCCATTCGAACATGTGTTCGGTCGCCGGTAGGCGGCCAAAGGGAACCCGTCATTATAATGGACACCCCTTGTCCAGCGGCATCATGCCGGAAGTCCAACAAACCCATGCTCGTCGCTGCCGTAGAGTGGTTGCTCGCCGCCCTTGCCATTCCCAGTGTGGGCCTGGGATCGGTGTTCGTCATCAGTGTCATATCAGCCACCTTGTTGCCCTTAGGTTCGGAACCTGCCGTATTCGCGGTGGTGAAGGCAAATTCGGCGATGTTCTGGCCCGCCATTTGCGTGGCGACAGTTGGCAATACCCTTGGTGGCATCCTGGATTATTGGATGGGCATGGGGGCCCATAAACTGTTTGCGCGCGAGGGCCAGACTCGCTGGTTCGCCTGGGTGCGGCGCTACGGTCCGAAATCGATGCTGCTGTCCTGGTTGCCCGGCATCGGCGACTTGCTGTGCACGCTGGGAGGTTGGTTGCGCCTGCCATTCTGGCCCTGCGTGGCCTGGATGGCGTTGGGAAAACTGTTGCGCTATCTGTGCATGACCAGCCTGCTGTTGTGGGTGCCGGACGGTTTCTGGCGCTGGGTCGGCCAGCTTTTCTGAAAACCGGCGAGGCGCTTGGCCCGATCCTTGCGCTCAGAACGCCAAAACGACACGTATGTTCCGGGCTTGTGCGACGCAGTAAGTTAGAATGCTTGTTTAAGCGTCAGTCCACTTTCATTGATGAACGCTCCGGCACAAATCCACGCCCTGCTGTCCGATACCTCGGCCGACCATCCGCGCTCACGTTTGCGCGAGATTCCGTACAACTACACCTCCTTTTCCGACCGCGAAATCGTCATTCGCCTGCTCGGCGCAGAAGCCTGGGCCTTGCTTGAAAAATTACGCACGGCGCGACAGACCGGGCGCTCAGCGCGCATGCTGTATGCAGTGCTGGGCGACATCTGGGTGGTCAGGCGCAATCCCTATCTCCAGGATGACATGCTGGACAACCCGAAGCGGCGCC
Organism: Paucimonas sp.; assembly: GCA_028292545.1. Lineage (GTDB taxonomy): Bacteria > Pseudomonadota > Gammaproteobacteria > Burkholderiales > Burkholderiaceae_D > Lacisediminimonas. The sequence continues at coordinate 42,957 of JAQGMC010000013.1, read as the reverse complement.
ATGCGCTGATCGAGGCTTTGTACCACCGCCTGGGTGAAGTCGAAAAACGACGCCTGACGACCGACGTCGACGACATTGGCGATGCTGACGCAGAAACCCGCAGCGCGAATGTTGGAATCCTGCTGAAAGCGGCGCATGCCGCGGTTGCCGATTTCGCCGAAGAATTCCGCCGCACCTGGGACTTGCGCAAGAAAGCCACGCGCGTGCTGGGTCGCTACACGGCGCGCGACAACATCAAGTTCGACGGCCTGTCGCGCGTGTCGCACGTGACTGACGCAACTGACTGGCGGGTTGAATATCCCTTCGTCGTGCTCACGCCTGACAGCGAAGAAGAAATGGCGGGCCTGGTCAAGGCTTGCATCGAACTGGGCCTGACCATCATTCCACGCGGAGGCGGCACCGGCTATACCGGCGGCGCAATTCCACTGACGCCACTGTCGGCCGTCATCAATACTGAAAAACTGGAAACGCTGGGGCCGGTGGAAATGACGCGCCTGCCGGGCGTGGACCGCGACTACGCGACCATCCATTCCGGCGCCGGCGTGGTCACCAAACGCGTATCCGACGCGGCCGAGAAAGCCGGCTTCGTATTCGCGGTTGACCCGACTTCGGCCGAAGCATCCTGCATCGGCGGCAATATCGCGATGAATGCCGGCGGCAAGAAAGCCGTGTTGTGGGGCACGGCGCTCGACAACCTGGCCAGCTGGCGCATGGTCGATCCGAATGGCGATTGGCTTGAAGTCACGCGACTGGAACACAACCTGGGCAAGATCCACGATGCGCCAAGGGTGCGCTTCAAGCTGGAATGGTCGCATCCGGCCGAGCGCGGCCGCCAGTCTGAAGTCTTCCGCACTGAAGTGCTGGAGATCGAAGGCCGCAGCTTCCGCAAAGAAGGTTTGGGCAAGGACGTCACCGACAAATTCCTGGCTGGCTTGCCCGGCGTGCAGAAGGAAGGCTGCGACGGGCTGATCACGTCCGCGCGCTGGATCCTGCACAAGATGCCTAAATTTACGCGCACGGTCTGCCTGGAATTCTTTGGCCAGGCGCGCGACGCGATTCCATCGATCGTCGAAATCAAGGATTACCTGGATGAGCAGACGCGCCAGGGCGGCGCCATCCTGGCCGGCCTGGAGCACCTCGACGAGCGCTATCTGCGCGCAGTCGGCTATGCCACCAAATCCAAGCGCGGCGTACTGCCGAAAATGGCGCTGTTCGGCGACATCGTGGGCGACGACGATGACGCCGTTGCACGCGCCGCGTCGGAAGTGATCCGCATCGCCAACACCCGCGTGGGTGAAGGCTTTGTCGCAGTCAGCCCGGAGACGCGCAAAAAATTCTGGCTCGACCGGGCGCGCACCGCGGCGATTGCGAAGCACACCAATGCCTTCAAGATCAATGAAGACGTGGTGATACCGCTGAACCGCATGGGGGAATATACCGACGGTATCGAGCGCATCAATATCGAACTGTCGATCCGCAACAAGCTGCAATTGCTGGATGAACTGGCCCAGTTCTTCCGCGGCCATCTTCCGCTGGGCAAGAGCGACGACGCGGACACGGAAATCATTCCTGCCGCTGAATTGCTGGAAGACCGCGTCACCCAGGCCGAGCAACTGCTGCAGCAAACCGCGGCGCGCTGGACCTATCTGCTGGACCAGCTCGACAAGCCCCTGAGCGAAGCGAACGAAGAACTCGTCGCGCTTGGCCTGGGCGCGCTTGAAGTGCAGCTTGGCGAGCGACTGGCGCAGCAGCCGCAGGCGCGCGTGTTCGACGTCGTGCAGGACCGCACGATACGGGTGTCGTGGAAGTCGGAGTTGCGCAATCCCTTGCGCCACATCTTCAGCGGCGCAGCCTTCCGCCTGATCCTGGATGAGTGCAATGCCATCCACAAGCGCGTCTTGCGTGGCCGGGTATTCGTGGCGCTGCACATGCATGCCGGCGATGGCAATGTCCACACCAATATTCCAGTCAACTCCGACCACTACCAGATGCTGCAGGATGCGCATGCAGCGGTGAAGCGCATCATGGCGCTGGCGCGTTCACTCGATGGCGTCATTTCTGGCGAACATGGCATCGGCATCACCAAGCTGGAATTCCTGACCAGCGATGAAATCAGCGCTTTCCGCGATTACAAGCAGCGCATCGATCCCGAGGGCCGCTTCAACAAAGGCAAGCTGATGGATACAGCCGGCATGCCGGCCGACCTCAGCAATGCCTATACGCCTTCGTTCGGCCTGATGGGCCATGAATCGCTGATCATGCAGCAAAGCGATATCGGCGCCATCTCCAACAGCATCAAGGATTGCCTGCGCTGCGGCAAATGCAAGCCGGTGTGCGCAACCCATGTGCCGCGCGCCAACCTGCTTTACTCACCGCGCAACAAGATCCTGGCTACCTCGCTGCTGGTGGAAGCCTTCCTGTATGAAGAGCAAACCCGGCGCGGCATTTCGATCAAGCATTGGGAAGAATTCGAGGACGTGGCCGACCATTGCACCGTGTGCCACAAGTGCGTGACGCCGTGCCCGGTCGATATCGATTTCGGCGATGTGTCGATGAACATGCGCAACCTGCTGCGCAAGATGGACAAGAAGTCATTCAACCCGGGCACGACCGCCTCGATGTTTTTCCTGAACGCGACCGACCCGGCCACCATCAATGCCACGCGCCAGGTCATGATCGGCTGGGGATACAAGGCGCAGCGCATGGCAAATGACGTGCTGAAGAAGCTGGCGCGCAAGCAAACCAAGGCGCCGCCCGCCACCCACGGCAAGCCGCCGGTGCGCGAGCAAGTGATCCACTTCATCAACAAGAAGATGCCGGGCAACCTGCCCAAGAAGACAGCGCGCGCCCTGCTTGATATTGAAGACAGCAAGATGGTGCCCGTGATCCGCGACCCGAAAGCCACCCGGCCGGAAACGGAAGCCGTGTTTTATTTCCCGGGTTGCGGTTCCGAGCGGCTGTTCTCGCAGGTCGGCCTGGCCACGCAAGCGATGCTGTGGCATGTGGGGGTGCAAACCGTGCTGCCGCCGGGCTACCTGTGCTGCGGTTATCCGCAACGCGGCTCGGGTGACTATGACAAGGCCGAGAAGATCATCACCGACAACCGGGTGCTGTTCCACCGCGTTGCCAACACGCTCAACTATCTCGACATCAAGACCGTAATCGTCTCCTGCGGCACTTGCTACGACCAGTTGCAGGGCTATGAATTCGACAAGATCTTCCCTGGCTGCCGCATCGTCGACATACATGAATACCTGCTGGAGAAGGGCGTGCAGCTGGGCGGCGTGCAAGGCGTGCGCTACATGTATCACGATCCTTGCCATTCGCCGATGAAGCAGCAGGATCCGCTGAAGACAGTCAATGCGCTGATTGCAGCCGAGGGCCAGGACAAGATAGAGAAAAATGACCGCTGCTGCGGCGAATCTGGCACGCTGGCCGTGGCCAGGCCGGATATCTCGACCCAGGTCCGCTTCCGCAAGGAAGCTGAAATGGAAAAGGGCGCCGACCGCTTGCGCGAAGATGGTTTCGCCGGCGAAGTGAAGGTGCTGACGTCCTGCCCATCCTGCCTGCAAGGCTTGTCGCGCTACAACGAAGACAGCGGCACGACAGCCGATTACATCGTCGTTGAAATGGCGCGCCACCTGCTGGGGCCCAACTGGCTGGTTGATTACGTTGCCCGCGCCAACAATGGCGGCATCGAACGCATACTGGTATGACTTGCGTACTGTGCGCGCAGGACGGCGGCGAACTGCTGCATCGCGATGCGCAACTGCGGGTGGTGCTGGTGGATGAAGCCGACTATCCCGGTTTCTGCCGCGTGGTCTGGAATGCGCATGTGGCGGAAATGAGCGACCTCGACCCCGCGGCGCGGACGCGGCTGATGGAAGCAGTGAACGCGGTGGAAGCCGCAATCCGGGAAACGATGTCCCCGGACAAGGTCAACCTGGCCAGCCTGGGCAACCAGGTGCCGCACCTGCACTGGCATGTGATACCGCGCCATGCCGGAGACCGCCATTTCCCCGGTGCGGTGTGGGCCCCGGCGCAGCGCGAGCCGGACCCGGCTGCATTGCAGGCCCGACGCGCCCTGCTGCCGGCGCTGCGCGCGGCGCTGGCCCGGCGCCTGGCGCAACTGCCCGCGGCCTGAACGCAGCCTGAACGCGGGCTGAAACTTCTTTTTTCCAGGAGCCATCGATGTCACAGCAAGCAAACGCACCGGCACCGGTGCCGACCGCCATCACCGTGCGCCAGCAATCGCGGGTGCTGGAACTGGAATTCGAGGGCGGGCAGCGCTACGCGCTGCCGTTTGAATTCCTGCGCGTGTACTCGCCCTCAGCCGAAGTGCGGGGGCACGGCCCAGGCCAGGAAACGCTGCAGACCGGCAAACGCAATGTCGGGCTGACGGCGCTGGAGCCGGTGGGCCACTATGCGGTGCAGCCGCATTTTTCCGATGGCCACGATACCGGCATCTATTCCTGGGACTACCTGTACTGGCTGTGCAGCGAGCAAGGCGCGCTGTGGGAAAACTACCTGCAGCGGCTGGACGACGCAGGCTTTGGCCGCGAAGCCGGGCGTGACTTGCAAGCCGCGGCGGCTGGTGGCCACGTCCATGGCCAGGGCTGCGGACATTAAGGCTTTTCCATATTTCCCTGCACCATACTTCCGGAAAACCGCAGGAACTCGGCTTTTCGGCCCCGGTCTGCACTCTATAATGCAGCCACGTTAACGGTTGCCCTTACATGCCCAACACCACGCATTTCGGTTATCAGTCGGTTGCTGAAGAAGAAAAAGCGCATAAAGTTGCCGAGGTTTTCCATTCGGTGGCCGGCAAATATGATGTGATGAATGACCTGATGTCGGCCGGACTGCATCGGGTCTGGAAGTCATTCACGATTGCCCAGGCGGCAGTGCGCCCGGGCTTCAAGGTGCTGGATATTGCGGGCGGCACGGGCGACCTGGCCAAGGCATTTGCACGCAAGGCAGGACCGACCGGCGAAGTCTGGCTCACCGACATCAATGAATCGATGCTGCGGGTCGGGCGCGACAACCTCTTGAATGCCGGCCTCGTCACCCCCACCTTGCTGTGTGACGCCGAGCGCCTGCCTTTCCCGTCCAATTACTTTGACCGGGTGAGCGTGGCCTTCGGTTTGCGCAACATGACGCACAAGGACCAGGCGCTGGCTGAAATGCAGCGCGTACTGAAGCCGGGCGGCAAGTTGCTGGTGCTGGAATTTTCAAAAGTCTGGGAGCCGCTCAAGAAGCCGTATGACCTTTATTCGTTTTCGGTGTTACCGTGGCTGGGACAGCGCATCGCCAATGATGCGGAAAGTTACCGCTACCTGGCCGAATCGATACGGATGCACCCGGACCAGGAAACATTGAAGCAAATGATGCAAGACGCAGGTTTGGAGCAAGTGCAGTACTTCAACCTGACCGCGGGTGTGGCGGCACTCCATACCGGTATCAAACTCTAGGAGACGGTGATGAAGAAAATGCTGATAGCGATGCTGCTGCTGGCCAGTAGCGCGGCAGTGGTGGTGGCCGATGCGGAGGCCAAGCGCCTCGGCAGCGGCGGTTCGGTCGGCCGCCAGTCCCCCGCGGCAGCGCGCCAGGCGCCGGCCCAGCCGATGCAGCAACAGCAGGCAGCACGTCCGGCAACGCCGGCAGCGGCAGCGCCGGCCGCTGCAGCCAAGCCCGCCAGTCCATGGCGCGGCATGCTCGGCGGCGCCTTGCTCGGCCTCGGCCTGGGCGCCTTGTTGTCGCACCTTGGACTGGGTGGCGCAATGGCCGGCATGATCAGCACCATCCTGATGGTCGCGCTGATCGCCATGGCGGGCTTCTTCATCTACCGCTTCCTCACCCGCAACAAGAACGGCAACGGTGCGCAGACGCCGGCCTATGCCGGCGGCTATGGTGGCGCAATGGGTGGCTCGACGACGCCGGAAATCGGTTCGCGCCTGGAGCCTGCGGCCCAGCCGGCGGCATTCCAGGCTGACCAGCCGCGCGCTAGTTCGGTATTTGAGCCGGCAGGCGCGGCCCCGGCCGCTGCTGCAGCTGCAGTTGGCGCTACGCCTTACGGTGTGCCTGCTGACTTCGACGTGCCGGCTTTCCTGCGCCATGCGAAAACCTATTTCATCCGGCTGCAGGCTGCTTGGGACAAGGCTGACGTGAACGACTTGCGTGAATTCACCACGCCTGAAATGTTCGCCGAGCTGAAATTGCAGATCCAGGAGCGGGGTCCTTCGCCGAACGTGACCGACGTGGTGTCGGTGAATGCCGACCTGCTGGGCATCGAGCAGCAAGGCAACGACCATATCGCCAGCGTCCGCTTCGAAGGCTTGATTCGCGAGAATCCGAATGCCAACACCGAGCCCTTCTCGGAAATCTGGAACCTGGTCAAGCCGGTCAACGGCGCGGGCGGTTGGGTGCTGGCAGGAATTCAGCAGCTGGCCTGACGCTTGCCGCTTGCACCGCCCCGTTGGGCGGGTGCAAGCTGTTAAACTGGAAACCGCCCGTTGCCGGGCGGTTTTTTTATTTCCGACATCCTGATGACGCCTTCCCTGATTGCCGCCGGAATCGACCACTTGCTGGAGCAGGATGCGCTAGCCAAGCGCCGGCTCGCAGCCCATGCCGGCAAGACAGCCCGCATCGATACCGGCATCCTCGACTTGCGGCTGGCGGTGCAAGCCGGCGGCGCGGTGGCCGTAGCTGAGGCGGGCTCAGCGGCGGCGGTTTCGGTATTCCTGAAAGCCGCTGACTTGCCGCTGATCCTGCAAGACCGTACCCGCGCCATGTCCCATGTGCGCATTGAAGGCGACGCCGAATTCGCCAACACGCTGTCGCAACTGTTCAACAGCCTGCGCTGGGATGCCGAAGAAGACCTGGCCCGGGTCTTTGGCGACCTGGCCGCGGTGCGCATTGCGTCGACAGCCCGAAAAGGATTGCATGCCGCCCGTTCTGCCCACGCCAGCCTGATGGAAAACGTCACTGAATACCTGCTCGAAGAAAACCCGACCCTGGTGCGCCAGGAAGCCTTGCGCGACTTCAGCGGCGCCGTGAATGATTTGCGCGACGATGTCGAGCGACTGGCCAAGCGCATAGAGCGGCTCAAGGGGCGCGCATGATCCGGCGCTTCCTGCGGGTATTGAAAATCATCAGCGTCATCCTTCGCTACGGCCTCGACCACATGGCAGTGTCCGAGCTGGGCGCGCCGGGCCTGGCCCACTTCATTGACCGGGTCACCTTCTGGCGCGATATCTCAGCGCCGCGCGGCGCGCGCCTGCGCCAGGCGCTGGAGGAACTGGGCCCCATCTTCGTCAAGTTCGGCCAAGTATTGTCGACCCGGCGCGACTTGCTGCCGCCAGATGTGGCCGATGAACTGGCGCGGCTGCAGGACCGGGTGCCGCCGTTCCCCTCCGAACTTGCCGTCGACCAGATCCGGCGCTCGCTGGGTGCGCATCCCAACGAACTTTTTGCCTCCTTCGAGCATGTGCCGGTGGCATCCGCCTCCATCGCGCAAGTCCATTTCGCCGTGCTGAAGAATGGGCTTGATGTCGCGGTGAAGGTTTTGCGTCCCGGTGTGCGGCGCTCCATCGACGAAGACATTGAACTACTGCGCATTGCCGCCGGCTGGGTGGAGCGCTGGTGGGCTGATGGCAAGCGCCTGCGGCCGCAGGCGGTCGTGGCCGAGTTCGACAAATACCTGCATGACGAACTGGACTTGATGCGCGAGGCCGCCAACGCCAGCCAGTTGCGGCGAAATTTCGCCAGTTCCAGCTTGCTGATGGTTCCCGAAATGCATTGGGACTATTGCTCGGAATCGGTGATCGTCATGGAGCGCATGCGCGGCATTCCGATTTCGCAAACCGAGCGCCTGATTGCAGAAGGCGTGGATTTGAAAAAGCTGTCGCGCGACGGCGTGGAAATCTTTTTCACGCAGGTATTCCGTGATGGCTTCTTCCATGCTGACATGCATCCCGGGAACATACTGGTGTCGGTTGATCCTGAGAGCTTCGGCCGTTATATCGCGCTCGACTTTGGCATTGTCGGCACGCTGACCGACTTCGACAAAGATTACCTGTCGCAAAACTTCCTGGCTTTCTTCCGTCGCGATTACAAGCGCGTGGCCGAAGCGCATATCGAATCCGGCTGGGCGCCAAAGGAAACCCGGGTCGATGAACTCGAAGCGGCGGTGCGCGCCTGTTGCGAACCGATCTTCGACCGGCCCTTGCGCGACATTTCATTCGGCCAGGTACTGCTGCGCCTGTTCCAGACTTCGCGCCGCTTCAATGTGGAAGTCCAGCCGCAACTGGTGCTGCTGCAGAAAACGCTGCTCAATATCGAGGGCCTCGGGCGCCAGCTCGACCCCGAACTCGACTTGTGGAAAACCGCCAAGCCGCACCTGGAACGCTGGATGCGTGAACAAGTCGGCTGGCGCGGCTTGCTGGACCGCCTGCGCGCCGAAGCCCCGCGCTACAGCCAGTTGATGCCGCAACTGCCGCGCCTGGTGCACCGGGCCCTGACGCGTGAAGCCGAAGGCGGCGCGCGCCAGGACGACTTGCTGCGTGCGCTGGTGGCGGAGCAGCGCCGCACCAACCACTTGCTGGCGGTGCTGATCTATTTCGGCGGCGGCTTGCTGTTGGGTGTGGCGGCCGTACAAGTGGTGCTGCGCTGGGCGCATTGGCTGTACTAGTCGCGCCGCGTCCGGTGGCGGGCCGCGCGCGCAAGCCCTTGGCTATAATTTGCCTTTCCCACACACCGGCCCGGCCGGATTAGCTAGGAACCGCAGACATGAGTGGCTTGCTCTGGTTCGTCATACTCTACTGGGTCATCTCGGTCGGCATCGGCCTGTATGCAGCCCGCCTGGTGAAGTCCTCGGGCGACTTCGCCCTCGCCGGGCGTTCGCTGCCGATGGCGGTCGTGACGGCGACGGTTTTTGCAACCTGGTTCGGTTCTGAAACCGTGCTTGGCATTTCGTCCACCTTCGTCAAGGAAGGCTTGTCGGGCGTGGTGTCGGACCCCTTCGGCTCTTCGATGTGCCTGATCCTGGTCGGGCTATTCTTCGCCCGGCCGCTGTACCGGATGAACCTGCTCACCATCGGCGACTACTACAAAAAGAAGTATGGCCGCACGGTCGAGGTGCTGGTCACGCTGTGCATCGTGGTCTCCTACCTGGGCTGGGTGGCGGCACAAATCAAGGCGCTGGGGCTGGTGTTCAATGTTGTGTCGGGCGGTGCGATTTCGATGGAAACGGGCATGGTCATCGGCGCGCTCAGCGTGCTCGTGTACACGCTGATGGGTGGCATGTGGTCGGTGGCAATCACGGATTTCCTGCAGATGATCATCATCGTCATCGGCATGCTCTACATCGGCTGGGAAATCTCGGGCATGGTGGGCGGTGCCAGCAAGGTGGTCGCGCATGCGCATGCGGCTGGCAAGCTGGAATTCTGGCCCAAGGCGACGCCGCGGGAGCTGCTGTGGTTTGTGGCAGCCTGGATCACGATGATGCTCGGGTCGATACCGCAGCAGGATGTGTTCCAGCGCGTGTCCTCCTCGGCCAATGAAAAAATAGCGGGCCGGGCCTCGGTGCTGGGCGGCGTCATGTATTTCTGCTTCGCCTTCATCCCGATGTTCCTGGCGTATTCAGCAACGCTGATCGATCCAAAGATGGTGGCCGGGCTGATCGATCGCGACCCGCAACTGATCCTGCCCACGCTCATCATGAACCATGTGCCGCTGCTGGCCCAGGTGATGTTCTTTGGCGCGCTGCTGTCGGCAATCAAGAGCTGCGCCAGCGCCACCCTGCTCGCGCCCTCGGTCATGTTCAGCGAAAACATCTTACGCGGCATCTTCCCGAAGCAGACGGATCGCCAGTTCCTGTTCATGATGCGCATGGTGGTGCTGGTATTTACCACCATCGTCACCCTGTTCGCGTTGAATACCCAGGCCAGCATTTTCAAGATGGTCGAAAACGCTTACAAGATCACCTTGGTCGCGGCCTTTGTGCCGCTTGCGTTCGGCTTGTACTGGAAGCCGGCGACACGGCAAGGCGCGCTGGCGGCCATCCTGATGGGGTTTTTCAGCTGGGTGGGAATGGAGTTGCTGGCGCCAAACGGCACTTGGCCGCCGCAACTGGTGGGCGTGCTGGCCAGCCTGGGCGGCATGCTGATCGGTTCGCTGCTGCCGCAATGGGTGGCGCACCATGCGCCGCGGGGCGAACCCTTGCTGGAGGCAGCGGCAAAGTCCTCGAATCCTGAGCGAAACCCTTTATAATTCAGGGCTTTGTCCGATTCTCGCAGGAGGAGTTTGTGCCGATTTACGCTTACCGTTGCCAGTCGTGTGGTTTTGCCAAGGACGTGCTGCAAAAAATTTCCGATCCGGTGCTGACCCAATGCCCCGAATGCCAGCAGCAAACCTTTGCCAAGCAATTGACGGCGGCTGGCTTCCAGCTCAAGGGAACGGGCTGGTATGTGACCGATTTCCGCGACGGCCAGAAAAAGCCGGCAACGACGCCGGCCGAGGGCACAGCCAAGGCCGAAGGCGCAGCCAAGGCCGACACGCCTGCCAAGGCCGATAGCGGCGCGGCCAAAACCGAAACCAGCGCCACGCCGGCCAGCAGCACCAGCGCGGGTTCGGGCGACGCCGCTGCCTGAGGCACGCCATGCCGGCAACCGGGTCGCGCCTGCCCTGGCCGCTTGCACCAGGCGCCATCCAGGCGCGGCAAAGCCACCGGCTGCGGCAGTTCAGACCTGGCATCTGCAGGTTTGCAAATAAACCAGGACTACTTCATGCGTAAATATTTCATCACCGGCCTTCTGGTCCTGGTTCCCCTGGCCATTACGCTGTGGGTGCTGAACCTGATCATTGGCACCATGGACCAGTCGCTGTTGCTGCTGCCGGAAAAATGGCGGCCGGCTGCGCTGCTGGGCTTCAACATTCCCGGCGTCGGCACACTGCTGACACTGCTGGTGATTTTCCTGACTGGCCTGGCCACGCGCAATTTCGTCGGCAAGAAGGTCTTGCAAGGCTGGGAATTGCTGCTCAAGCGCATACCGGTCGTGAATTCGATCTACACCAGCGTCAAGCAGGTTTCGGACACGCTGTTTTCCTCCTCGGGCAATGCCTTTCGCAAGGCGGTGCTGGTGGAGTATCCGCGCAAGGGTTCGTGGACCATCGCTTTCATGACCGGCGTGCCCGGCGGCGATGTGCGCAACCACCTGGTTGGCGACTATATTGGCCTTTACGTGCCGACCACGCCCAACCCGACCTCCGGCTTTTTCCTGATGGTGCCCAAAGCGGACACGATAGAACTCGACATGAGCGTTGAACAAGCGCTGAAGTACATCGTATCGATGGGCGTGGTGGCGCCGGAAACGTTTGACAAGGCGCCGCACATCATTGACCCGGCCAAGGTGGAAGCATCCCAAAGCTGAGCGGCCGCGACCGACCGTAACCCGACACACGGGAACGCGCTGCCAGATCGGGCGCGCGGGACCACAAGAACACGAGAACACGAACTGGAACCAATCATGTCTATGCGAACTGAATATTGCGGCCTGACCAGCGAAGCCTTGCTCGGACAAACAGTCAGCCTGTGCGGCTGGGTCCATCGCCGGCGCGACCATGGCGGCGTCATCTTCATCGACTTGCGCGACCGCGAAGGCCTGGTGCAGGTCGTGTGCGACCCTGACCGCGCCGACGTCTTCAAGACCGCCGAAGCCGTGCGCAATGAATTCTGCCTGCGCATCAAGGGCCTGGTGCGGCTGCGTCCGGAAGGCACGGCGAATACCAACCTCACCTCCGGCAAGATCGAAGTGCTGTGCCATGAACTGGAAGTGTTGAACCCTTCGGTCACGCCGCCGTTCCAGCTTGACGACGACAACCTGTCCGAGACGACGCGCCTGACACATCGGGTGCTCGACCTGCGCCGCCCGCAAATGCAAAAGAACCTGCGGCTGCGCTACAAGGTGACGATGGAAGTGCGCAAGTACCTCGACCACAATGGCTTCATCGACATTGAAACGCCAATGCTGACCAAGTCCACGCCCGAAGGCGCGCGCGACTACCTGGTGCCTTCGCGCGTGAATGCGGGCGAGTTCTTCGCGCTGCCGCAGTCGCCGCAGTTGTTCAAGCAATTGCTGATGGTGGCCAACTTCGACCGCTACTACCAGATCACCAAATGCTTCCGCGACGAAGACTTGCGCGCCGACCGCCAGCCGGAATTCACGCAGATCGATTGCGAAACCTCCTTCCTGACCGAGCAGGAAATCCGCGACATGTTCGAAGACATGATCCGCACGGTATTCAAGAACGCGCTCGGCGTGGACTTGCCGAACCCGTTCCCGGTGATGGACTTTGCCACCGCGATGGGTATGTACGGTTCGGACAAGCCTGACATGCGCGTCAAGCTGCAATTCACCGAGTTGACCGACGTCATGAAGGACGTCGACTTCAAGGTGTTCTCGGGCGCGGCCAATGCCGAAGGCGGGCGCGTGGTCGGCTTGCGCGTGCCGGGCGGCGGCACGATGCCGCGTTCTGAAATTGACGCTTACACACAGTTCGTCGCAATCTATGGCGCCAAGGGCCTGGCTTACATCAAGGTCAATGACAAGGCGCGCGGCCGCGACGGCTTGCAATCCCCCATCGTCAAGAACCTGCATGATGCGGCGCTGGCGCGCATTGTCGAACTGACCGGCGCCCAGGATGGCGACCTGATTTTCTTTGGCGCGGACAAGGCCAAGGTCGTCAACGACGCCATCGGCGCACTGCGCGTGAAGATTGGCCACAGCGATTTCGGCCGCAAGAATGGCTTGTTCGACGAAGACTGGCGGCCTTTGTGGGTGGTCGATTTCCCGATGTTCGAATCCGACGAAGGCGACGACCGCTGGGTCGCGCTGCACCACCCGTTCACCGCGCCCAAGCCGGGCCATGAAGATTTCATCGATTCGGCTCCGGGCAAGGCAATCGCCCAGGCTTACGACATGGTGCTCAATGGCTGGGAACTGGGCGGCGGTTCGGTGCGTATCCATCGCGCCGACGTGCAGAGCAAGGTATTCCGCGCTTTGAAAATCGGTGACGACGAAGCGCGCAGCAAGTTTGGCTTCCTGCTCGACGCGCTCCAGTATGGTGCGCCTCCGCATGGCGGCCTGGCTTTCGGCCTGGACCGTATCGTGACGATGATGACGGGCGCGGAGTCGATCCGCGACGTGATCGCCTTCCCGAAAACCCAGCGCGCGCAATGCCTGCTGACCCAAGCACCCTCGCCCGTGGATGAAAAGCAGTTGCGCGAACTGCATATACGCTTGCGCAATGTCGAACCGGCGGCCAAGACCTGACCGCGTGCATGCGGCATAATCAAGGCGCGGCCTGGCCGCGCCTTTTTTTTCGCCTGCCGCTGCCGTGCGGTGTGCAATCTTCGCCGCATGGCGCAAGCCCGCAACCGCCGCAACCACGGCAAGCGCTTGCGAGCCGGGCTTCCCATCCATCGTCCGCCTGCCAGGGTATTCGCTTACAAAACATGCAACCGCTGCAGCGTCCTTACAAAATACCGGAATCGGTGCTGGTCGTGATCCACACGCCGCAACTGGAAGTGCTGCTGATGGAGCGTGCGGATGCGCCCGACTTTTGGCAATCCGTGACCGGCTCCAAGGACTTCATCGATGAAGCCTTGCAGCAGACGGCCGTGCGTGAGGTCGAAGAAGAGACGGGCATCCGCATTGGCCCGGGCGGACATGTGCCGGTGGAAAACCTTGTCGACTGGCAAATTTCGAACGTGTATGAAATCTACCCGGTCTGGCGCCACCGCTATGAGCCGGGTGTGACGAAGAATGTCGAGCATGTTTTTGGCCTGCAAGTGCCGCGCACGGTGCCCGTGCTGCTGGCGCCGCGCGAACATGGCCGCCATACCTGGCTGCCCTGGCGCGAGGCGGCCGACCGCTGCTTTTCTCCCTCCAACGCCGAAGCCATCCTGCAACTGCCAGCTCGCCTGCAACGCCATGCGAGCGCATAAAATATGAAACTGACGATTGCTACCTACAACATCCACAAGGGCGTTTCTTCCATCGGGAGCCGTCCCCGGATCCAGGAATTGAAAGCGGCAATCGGCTCGATGAAGGCAGACATCGTTTTCCTGCAGGAAGTGCAGGGGCGGCACGACTTGCATGCACTGCGGCATGCTGGAAGCTGGCCATCGCAGGGCCAGCATGAATTCCTGGCGGGCGAAGGCCAGCATGTGGTCTATGGCTTGAATGCCGCCTATGACCATGGCCACCACGGCAATGCGCTGCTGTCGAATTTTCCGATCGTGCATTCGCGCAACCAGGATGTGTCTGATCATGCCTATGAGGCGCGCGGCATTCTGCATTGCGTGGTGCATGCCAAGCCGCTCGATATCCATTGCTATGTGGTGCACCTGGGCCTGTTTGCAGGCAGCCGCAAGCGCCAGACCGAAGCGCTGGTGGAGGCCGTCACCAGCTCGGCCCCGGCCGGATCGCCAGTCATCATTGCCGGCGACTTCAACGACTGGGAAAACAAGCTGTCGCAAACCCTGGCCGACGCCTGCGACGTGCGCGAAGTATTCGATGCCAACCTCAGCACCCGTGGTTTCGGCACTTACCTGCGCCGGCTTGCCGGGCGCGGTCCCAAGATCCAGCCGGCGCGCACCTTCCCGGCTGCAATGCCCATGCTCAAGCTCGACCGCATCTACGTGCGCGGCTTCGAAGTCGAGTCGGCCAAGGTTTTGCATGGGGTGCGCTGGGCCCGCCTGTCCGACCACGCGCCCCTGGTTGCGACGCTGCGCCAGGTTCCGGTGCATGCGTGAGCGCAGCATGTATGGATATACAAGTGTGCCTGGAACGGCAGTCATCCTTTCCTGCCCACTGACTTGATGCGCACGGTTACCTATACCGCCGGCAACAAGATCGACCTGCTGCACCGGGGCGCCGAATATTTCCCGGAACTGCTGCGCGCCATCGACGCCGCGCGCAGCCATATCTGGCTCGAAACCTACATTTTTTCAGCCGACCGCACTGGCCTGGCAGTGCGCGATGCGCTGGTGCGGGCGGCGCAGCGCGGCGTTGCGGTGCACGTCATCACCGACTGGGTCGGCACCGGCCGGCTCGGCTCGGGCGACCTCAAGCGCGTCTTGCGTCAAGCCGGCGTCAATCATCGCAATTTCAATCCCTGGTTCCGGCGCGGCATCACGCGCATGCATCGCAAGATGTGTGTCGTCGATGGCGAATGCGCCTATCTCGGCGGCGTGAACCTGGTGGATGACATGCTGGACGACCGCAATGACGTCGTGCCCCTGCCCGCGCCGCGCTGGGATTTCGCAATCAAGATTCGCGGCCCGCTGGTGGAGGTGATTGAAAAGGAGATGTGCGAGCAGTGGAGCCGCATCGGCAAGCTGCCGCTGATGTCGCGCATCGGCCGCCTGGCGCGTGAGCGCGGCACCCGGCTTGCCACCAGCAACAAGCCAGCCGTGGGGGCGCTGGTGGTGCGCGACAACCTGCGCAACCGGTCAACGATTCAGAAGGCTTATTTGCATGCGCTGGGGCATGCCCGCAAGCAGGCCTTGCTGGCCACGCCGTATTTCGCCCCGGGCCGGAAATTGCGTGCGGCGCTGGAGTCGGCTGCATCGCGCGGGGTCGATGTAACGCTGTTGCTGGGCGTGGGTGAATTTCCGCTGCAGGATGCGGTTGCCCAGTCCTACTATCCAAAGCTGTTGCGCGCCGGCGTGCGCATCGTGGAATACCGCAAGACCCAACTGCATGGCAAGGTAGCTGTCATTGATGACGATTGGGCGACGGTGGGATCGAGCAATTTCGATGGTCTCAGCCTGTTCGTGAACCAGGAAGCCAATATCGTCGTGCGCGATGCGCAGTTCGCCCAGTCGCTACGCCAGTACATTTGCAGCGGCGTAGCAGAGGGCACGCCAGTCAAGCTGGAAGAATTCAGCAACATGCCCTGGACCAGCCGCCTCGGGCACGAGGCCGCTTTCGTGCTCTACCGGCTGCTGATGCGCGTGATTACGCTGGGGGCATACCGTTGAACACCGCGGCTGGCGCCAGAGCGAACCGCGGCGCCCGCCTGCAGTCACAGCCGGAATCCGGCAGCAGCGCCCGGAGCGGCCAACACCAGGATGAGCAGCATGGATAGCGTGAGGATAGATAAGTGGTTGTGGGCGGCGCGTTTTTTCAAGACGCGCTCGCTAGCCACCCAGGCGGTGGAAGCAGGAAAAGTGCGGCTGGGGGAGGAGCGCATAAAACCGGCGCGCAACATACGCCCCGGCGATAAGCTGCGCATAGAAAACGAAAGCGGCTTGTTCGACGTGGTGGTGGTCGAACTGAGCGACAAGCGCGGGCCGGCTGCTGTCGCCCAGGGTCTGTACGCGGAAACGCCTGAAAGCGCAGCCAGGCGGGTTGCGGCAGCCGAGCAGAAGCGCTGGTTCCATGAACCGGCAGACAGCATCAAGGGCCGTCCAACCAAGCGCGACCGGCGTTTGCTCGACCGCCAGTAAGCCGGCCCGGACCGCGCCGGCGCCACTACCCACAAGTCACCCGCGGCGAGCGGCAGTGCGTCCTCTGTTGCATTGCGGTACAGCACGCTGCCCGATTTCGCGCTTTAATCCTGTTTCCGGGTTCGATTGCATCTTTGCGTCCCGGTTAGATGGGCCGCTCTACACAGGCCTTTGACTTTTGAAGGGTCGTGAATAATAGTACGAACGTTCGAACGAATAATCCCATGACAGACACTACGCCGAAGTTCATGCGCAAGGGCGAATTGACGCGCGCCGCCATCCTGGATGTCGCGCTCGGGCTCGCCAGCCGCGACGGGCTGGAAGGCCTGACGATAGGCCTTCTGGCGGACAAAATGAACATGAGCAAGTCAGGTGTGTTTGCGCATTTTGGTTCGCGCACCGACTTGCAGATAGAAGTGCTGAAGCTGTACCACAATACTTTCGAGCAGGAAGTGTTTTACCCCAGCCTGCAGGCCGAGCGCGGCTTGCCGCGGTTGGAAGCGATGTTTGCGCGCTGGATCAAACGGGTGACTGTCGAGATTGCCTCCGGTTGCATATACATTAGCGGAGCAGTCGAGTACGACGACCGGCCTGGTGAAATCCGCGAGGAACTGGTGGCCATGGTGCGCGCCTGGCAGAGCGCGCTCAACCGCTGTGTCGTGCAAGCGGTGCAGATGGGGCATTTGAAGCCCGACACTGACCCGCAGCAGCTGGTGTACGAAATGTATGGCTTGATCCTGGCCTTGCATCACGATGCCCGCTTCATCAAGCGGCCCGGCAGCGTGGAACGGGCGGAGGCCGGTTTTGCGCGCCTGATTGCGGACTATCGCAATAGCGCAGCTGAAGTGGAGCAAGCAAGGCCGAAGGGCCGCACTGCCGGGCGCAAGGCAGCGGGCTGAACCGGCCTGGCACTGGCACAGCCAGGCAGCACAGGACAGATAACAAAGACTAACCGGCACAGCCGCATCGACACGGGCGCGGGGCCTGAAGCCGGATCAACGATCATCCATCAGGAGAAAAGCAATGGGCCAATACATTCCGCCGCTGCGCGACATTCAATTCGTCATGCATGAATTGCTGGGCGTCGAACAGGAATTGAAGCAGCTTCCCAGGCATGCCGATGTCGACGCCGACATCATCAACCAGGTACTCGAAGAGGGCGGCAAGTTCACTTCGCAAGTGCTGTACCCGTTGAACCTTTCCGGAGATCGCGAAGGTTGCACGCTGGATCGTGAAACGCATGAAGTGCGCACGCCGAAAGGCTTCAAAGAAGCCTACCAGCAGTATGTGGAAGCGGGCTGGCCATCGCTGTCCTGCGATCCGCAATATGGCGGCCAGGGCTTGCCGCTGGTGCTGAACAATACCCTGTATGAAATGATGAATGCGGCCAACCAGGCCTGGACCATGTATCCCGGCCTGTCGCACGGCGCCTATGGCTGCCTGCATGCGCATGGCACGCCCGAACAGCAGGCGCTTTACCTGCCCAAGCTGGTGTCGGGCGAATGGACCGGCACCATGTGCCTGACTGAACCGCATTGCGGCACCGACCTGGGCTTGCTGCGCAGCCGCGCCGAGCCGCAACCGGATGGTTCTTATCGCATCACCGGCAACAAGATCTTTATCTCCGCCGGCGAGCACGACATGGCCGCCAATATCGTGCACCTGGTGCTGGCGCGCTTGCCCGACGCACCCGTGGGCACGCGCGGCATTTCACTGTTCCTGGTGCCGAAATTCCTGCCCGATGCAGGCGGCGCGCCGGGTGCGCGCAATGCAGTCCAGTGCGGCGCGATTGAAGAAAAGATGGGCATCCACGGCAATGCCACTTGCCAGATCAACCTGGATGGCGCGACCGGCTGGCTGATTGGCGAGCCCAACAAGGGCTTGAACGCCATGTTCGTCATGATGAATGCCGCGCGCCTGGGCGTGGGCATGCAATCGCTGGGCCTGACTGAAGTCGCCTACCAGAATGCGCTGGTTTATGCGAAAGACCGCTTGCAGATGCGCAGCCTGTCCGGTGTGAAGGCGCCGGACAAGCCGGCTGACCCGATCATCGTGCATCCGGATGTGCGGCGCATGCTGTTGACGGCGCGTGCCTATGCCGAAGGCGGCCGCGCCTTCACCACGCATCTCGCGCTGTTGCTGGACAAGGAATTGCACCATCCCGATGAAGCCGTTCGCAAAGAGGCAGAAGACGAGGTGACGCTGCTGACGCCGATCGCCAAGGCTTTCCTTACCGACAATGGCTGGATCGCGACTTCGGAAGCCATGCAGGTATTCGGCGGCCACGGCTATATCGTCGAATCGGGCATGGAGCAGTATGTGCGTGACTCTCGCATCAACATGATTTACGAAGGCACGAACACGGTGCAGTCGCTCGACCTTCTGGGTCGCAAGGTCCTGATGGACAATGGCGTCAAGCTGCGCAAGTTTGGTGAAAAGGTAAAGGCATTCGTCGAGGAAAACGGCACTGATGAAGCCATGTCCGAATTCATTACGCCGCTGGCCGACCTGGGTGAAAAGGTCAGCAAGCTAACCATGGAAATCGGCATGAAAGCCTTCCAGAACCAGGATGAAGTGGGCGCCGCGGCCGTGCCTTACCTGCGCGTGCTGGGCCACCTGATGTTTTCTTACTTCTTTGCGCGCATGGCCAAGATCGCGCTGGAGAAGCAGGATTCCGGCGACGATTTCTACAAGGCCAAGCTGGGCACGGCGCGCTTCTATTTTTCGCGCCTGCTGCCCGAAACCGCCATGCTGATCCGCCAGGCCCGCGCCGGTTCCGCCGCGCTGATGGCGCTGGATGCCGACCTGCTGTGACGGCGCAACATCAAAAACGAAACTGCGAACAAGAGGATTATCCATGTCGAATTTCATAGTCAGGAAAGTCGCGGTGCTGGGCGCGGGCGTGATGGGCGCGCAGATTGCAGCGCATTGCGTCAACGCGCGCGTGCCGGTGGTGCTGTTTGACTTGCCGGCCAGGGAAGGCCCCAAGAATGGCATTGCGCTACGCGCCATCGAAAACCTGAAAAAGCTCAGTCCCGCGCCGCTGGGCATGAGCGACGAAGCGGCGCTGATCCAGGCCGCCAACTATGACGACGACCTGGCGCTCCTGGCCGGTTGTGACCTGGTGATCGAAGCCATTGCCGAGCGCATGGACTGGAAACATGCGCTGTACCAGCGCGTGGCGCCGCATATCGGCGCCAGCACGATCTTCGCCACCAATACGTCGGGCCTGTCGATCACGAAGCTGGCCGAAGGCTTTGGCGACGACTTGAAAGCCCGCTTTTGCGGCGTGCATTTCTTCAATCCGCCGCGCTACATGCACCTGGTCGAACTGATTCCGACCGCAGCCACGCAGCCGGCGATACTCGACCAGCTCGAAACTTTTCTCACCACGGCGCTGGGCAAGGGCGTGGTGCGCGCCTTCGACACGCCCAACTTCATCGCCAACCGGGTCGGCGTCTTCGGCATGCTGGCAACGATTCATGAAGCGGAAAAATTCGGCCTGTCGGTGGACGTGGTCGACGACTTGACCGGCGCGCGCCTGGGCCGCGCCAAGTCGGGCACCTTCCGCACCGCCGACGTGGTTGGCCTGGATACGATGGGCCACGTGATCCGCACCATGCAGGACAACCTGCAGGGCGATCCGTTTTTCGAAGTCTACAAAACGCCGGCGCTGCTGGCGCAACTGATTGAAGCCGGTGCGCTGGGCCAAAAAACTGGCGCCGGTTTTTACAAGAAGCAGGGACGCGACGTCCTGCGCATCGATGCGCAAAAGCGGGATTATGTTGCCGGCGGCGGCAAGGCTGACGACCTGGTGGGCCGCATCCTGAAGGAAAAGGACTTGGGCAAGCGCATGAAAGCCTTGCACGATTCGACCAATCCGCAAGCGCAATTCCTGTGGTCGATCTTCCGCGATGGCTTCCATTACATGGCGGTGCACCTGGAAAGCATTGCCGACAGCGCGCGCGACGTTGACCTGGCGCTGCGCTGGGGTTTTGGCTGGAGCATGGGCCCGTTCGAAACCTGGCAGGCGGCAGGCTGGCAGCAGGTTGCAACCTGGGTCAAGGAAGACATTGAAGCCGGCCGCGCGCTGTCGAATGCGCCGCTGCCGGACTGGGTATTCGACGGCCGTACCGGCGTGCATACGCCCGAGGGTTCATGGTCGCCGGCACGGCGTGCCTATGTGCCGCGGCCAGCCTTGCCGGTCTACCAGCGCCAGGTGTTCCGGGCGCCCGTGCTGGGTGAAGCAAGCGCCGATGGCAAGAGCGGCGGCAGCACGGTGTTTGAAGACGATTCCGTGCGCGCCTGGCATCAAAACGACGGCGTGCTGGTGCTGTCGCTGAAAACCAAGATGCATGTGATCGGGCCGGGCGTCATCGATGGCATGGCGCGTGCGCTGGCCGAGGCGGAAAAGAATTACCAGGGCCTGGTGATCTGGAATGCGGATGCGGCCGAAGGCGGCGCCTTCTCCGCCGGCGCCGACCTGCAGGCGATGCTGCCGGTATTCATGTCTGGCGGCGTGAAGGCAATCGAGCCCGAGGTGGCGCGCCTGCAGCAAGCCTTCATGGCGCTGAAATACGCGAACGTGCCGGTGGTGGCGGCGGTGGCCGGCCTGGCGCTGGGCGGCGGCTGCGAATTGATGCTGCATGCGGCGCGCCGCGTGGCGGCGATGGAATCCTATATCGGCCTGGTGGAAGTGGGCGTGGGCTTGATACCGGCTGGTGGCGGTTTGAAAGAGGCAGCCTTGCGCGCCGCGGCCGCGGCCCAGGGCAACGACATCCTGCAATTCCTGAAGACGTCGGTTACCAATGCCGCGATGGCCAATGTGTCGAAATCGGCGCTGGAAGCGCGCGCAATGGGTTACCTGAAGCCAGACGACATCATCGTCTACAACCCGCATGAATTGCTGTATGTGGCCAAGAGCCAGGCGCGCGCCATGCACGACGCTGGCTACCGGCCGCCGCTGCGCAAGCCAGTGCCGGTGACGGGCCGGTATGGCATGGCCACCATCATGGCGCAACTGGTCAACATGCGCGATGGCGGTTTCATTTCCGCCCATGACTACAAGCTGGCCAGCATGATCGCTGGCGTTGTCAGCGGCGGCGATATCGAGCCGGGCAGCATGGTTGACGAGCAGTGGCTGCTGGATCTTGAGCGGCGCGGCTTCATGGAATTGCTGGCCCATCCCAAGACCCAGGAACGCATCATGGGCATGATGCAGACCGGCAAGCCGGTGCGCAATTGAGCGCGCCCCAGGCATCGAACCAGGAGAACCAGAAATGAGCAAACAATTGCAGGACGCCTATGTCGTAGCCGCCACCCGGACCCCGATCGGCAAGGCGCCGCGGGGCATGTTCCGCCATGTGCGTCCCGACGACTTGCTGGTGCGGGCAATGCAATCGGCGCTGGCACAGGTGCCGGGCCTGGACCCGGCGCTGATCGAAGATGCCATCGTCGGCTGTTCCTTTCCTGAAGCCGAGCAGGGCTTGAACCTGGCGCGCATGGCCGTGCTTTTGGCCGGCTTGCCGCGCACCGTGGGCGGCGTGACGGTCAACCGTTATTGCGCATCCGGCTTGAGCGCAGTGGCGATGGCAGCCGATCGCATCCGCGTCGGTGAAGCCGACGTCATGATCGCCGCCGGCGCGGAATCGATGTCGATGGTGCCGATGATGGGCCACCATCCATCGATGAACATGGGCATTTTCCGCGACGAGAATATCGGCATGGCCTATGGCATGGGACTGACTGCGGAGAACGTGGCCAGGCAGTGGAAAGTTAGCCGCGAAGCCCAGGATGAATTTGCGCTCGCCTCGCACTTGAAAGCCATTGCTGCGCAAGAGCGCGGCGAGCGCGCAGATGAAATCACGCCGGTGGAGATCGTGGAGAAATTCCCTGACCTTGCCAGCGGTGAAATCAAGGTGGTGACGCGCATTGCAACCGAAGACGAAGGCCCGCGTGCCGACACCAGCCTGGAAGCGCTGGCGCGCTTGCGGCCCGTGTTCGCCGCCAAAGGCAGCGTCACCGCCGGCAACAGTTCGCAAACATCAGACGGCGCCGGCGCGCTGATCCTGGTCAGCGAAAAAATCCTGCGCCAGTTCAACCTGGTGCCGCTGGCGCGCTTCGTGTCTTTCGCGGTACGCGGCGTGCCGCCGGAAATCATGGGCATCGGCCCCAAGGAAGCGATTCCAGCCGCCTTGCGTTCGGCTGGACTGAGCCAGGACCAGATCGACTGGTTCGAGCTGAACGAAGCCTTCGCGGCGCAGGCGCTGGCGGTGATCCAGGACCTCGGGCTGGATCCGGCAAAGGTCAATCCGATGGGCGGCGCAATCGCGCTGGGCCATCCGCTGGGCGGGACCGGCGCCATCCGCTCGGCCACCGTGATTCATGCGCTGCGTCGCCGCAACCTGAAATACGGCATGGTGACGATGTGCGTTGGCACCGGCATGGGCGCGGCCGGCATTTTCGAGCGCATGTAAGCAGCCGGGCCAGAAGCGCGGCCGCTGCCTTGTGTGGCGGCCGCAAAAAGCAAACCGGGGGAGTGGAAATGAGCATCGCAGTCAGCAAGCAAGGCGGCATCGCCAGCATCGGCTTTGACCGCATCGAAAAGAAGAATGCGATCACGTCCGCGATGTACCAGCAAATGACCGATGCGGTGCTGGACGCCGGGCGCGACCCGGCGATACGGGTGCTGTTTTTTCATGGTGCACCGGAGGTGTTTACGTCCGGGAATGACCTTGACGATTTCTTGCGCAATCCACCCAAGGGGATGGATAGTCCGGTGTTCCAGTTCATCCATGCGCTGTCGCAGGCGGAAAAGCCCGTCGTGGCCGCCGTGGCTGGCGCGGCCATCGGCATCGGCACTACGATGCTGCTGCATTGCGACGTCGTTTATGCGGCCGAGAATGCAAAATTTTCGCTGCCCTTCGCGCAACTGGGCCTGTGTCCGGAATTCGCATCCAGCGCGCTGCTGCCAGCGATGGTGGGCTATCACGTCGCCGCCGAGAAATTGCTGTTCGGCGAACCCTTCCTGGCCCCGGAAGCCTTGCAAATGGGACTGGTGAACAAGCTGCTGCCGGCAGCCGAACTCGATGCCTATGCGCGGGCACGGGCAGCAACGCTGGCAGCCTTGCCGGCTTCCTCGCTGCGGGTCACCAAAAGCTTGATGAAAGCCCAGGCCAGGCCCATGGTTGCCGAGGCCATCGCTGCAGAGGGCCGGCATTTCGGCGCCATGCTGCTGGCACCCGAAGCGAAGGAAGCATTCACTGCATTCTTTGAAAAGCGGCGCCCGGACTTCAGCAAGTTCAGCTGAAGCTTCTGGATGGGCGGCGCACACGTGCTGTGCATGCCGCCACGGCTGCACCGGCTGCGGGCGCGCCCCTTGCGCAACAGCGCGCTGGCGCCCGCGGCATGAGCCCATAGACGGGCAGCAAGCCGACATGCGTGCATTGCTGCACTGCACCCGTGCAGCTGCCGCAGCTGCCGCACCGATGCGGACGCTCAAGCCGCACCGCGACCCGTAATTCGTCTCGTCACGCCTGGCTTTTCATCGAATCTAGTTCCGCCTGCGAACCAGTGTTCGGTCATAACAAAGCAGCGCGTCAATTCGTACTAATAATTCGACGGCATCCCATGAATATGGCGTTGCTTACGGCGCGTTCTTGATTACCGTGCGTGTTGTGTTCTCCGTCCGTCCATTCCACAACACACAATCCATGAACCCTATCGAGGCAAGCGCAGTGCCCCCTGTCGACCCCACGGCGCCCGGGAAGCAGGACCTTCACCATGCCCCACATGATTCCGGTGTGCCAGGGGTTCGACCGCTGGTCGGCGTGCAAGTGGAGCACCTGGCATTTCGCCATGCCGGCCGGCAGCCGTATGTCTTCTCTACGTTGTCGATGGATATCGCGCCCGGCGCGCTGGTTGCGGCGGTCGGTCCGGCCGGATGCGGCAAGACCACGCTGGTGCAATTGATCCAGGGCTTGCATCGTCCCGCCTGCGGCACGATTGCCCTGGTGCAGGCGCCGCAGCAGCAGCAACAGCAGCAGCAGCGCCTGCCGGTTGCAGCCGTGCGCATTGCCGTGGTGACGCGCGACCCCATGCTCTTTGGCGGCTCGATACTGGGCAACCTGTTGATGGCCAATCCGCGCGCTGCGCATGACAGCGTGATCAAGGTTTGCCAGCAGGCGGGCGTGCATGAAGCGATACTCAGCTTGCCTGCGGCCTACCAGACCGAAATGGGCGAGCATGGCAATCTGCTGTGCCAGGGGCTGCGGCAATGCATCAGCGTCGCCCGTGCCTTGCTGCGCGAGCCCGACATCCTGGTGCTGGATGATGTGTTTGCCTGCGTCGACGATGCCTGGAGCCAGCAACTGGCGGCGGCACTTAATGCGCTCAAAGGCCGCCTGACCGTATTGCTGGCCGCGCGCCGCCTGCCGAGCGGCCTCAAGCTCGACACGGTGTACCGGCTGGACCCGATGCGTACCATCAAGTTGGCGATCCTGTCGGGCCTGGCGCAAGCCAGGCCGCCCTTGCATGAGGCCGGTAGAGGTGCGGCCGGCATCACAGATCCGGATCGGGCCGGCCGTGGGCTACAATGACGGCCGAAGCAAGCCAGGCAGCCGCCGGTGCGCATGCAAATGCGCGCGGGAGGAAGGTCCGGACTCCACAGAGCAGGGTGACGGCTAACGGCCGTCCGTCGCAAGGCGCGGAACAGGGCCACAGAGACGAGTCTTCGGGAACGCGGCGCAAGCCGGCAAGGTTCACGAAGGGTGAAACGCGGTAACCTCCACCTGGAGCAATTCCAAAGAGGCACGCGATGATGTTGCTCGCGGAGCGTGCGGGTAGGAAGCTTGAGCCTGCGAGTAATCGCAGGCCTAGATGAATGGCTGTCATAGCGCCTGGTTCGCCAGGCGCCGTAACAGAATCCGGCCTATCGGCTTGCTTCGTTTTTTTCTGCGCGTGCGATCGGCGCGCACTTCACGCTTTCCTTCACGACGACTTCCGGTTTTCTGGCCCCGCGTGTAGGCCAAGCACATACAGCCTGCGTTGATGGCTCGCAAAGCTGGTTCCGCGCCGGCGGCTACAATGAGTTACAAGAACCTGCTGGCCGTGGGACGGGAGCGCAGGGGGCCGATCCGGTGGATCGTGACCGCAAGCCTGATGTCTATCCATCCCACGACCAGCAGGTTTTTTTGCGCGCTGAAACCCTTCGAGTCGCCCCACCAAACCGGGTGCCGAGTTGTGCCTCCGGCATCGTTTGTATTCCTTCAACGTTGCCGGGCACCCGGTACCGTATTAGAATCCGCGGTTTCCAGCCTACGTTGGGAGCCCAATGTTCTGGTACGTCGTTCACACCAAGCCCAGGCAAGAAACGCGTGCTTTGCTGAACCTTGAGCAGCAGGGCTATCACTGCTTTCTTCCGACTACGAAGTTTGAAAAACTCCGGTCCAGTGGAATTGCTGAAATTGACGAAGCGCTTTTCCCGCGCTATTTGTTCATCCAGCTTGATCCCTCTAGCTGTGGTAAAAGCTGGGCGCCGATCCGTTCCACCAAGGGCGTATCCCGACTAGTAACGTTCGGCGGCGAAGCCGCGCGAGTGAGTCAGCAACTTATCGATGCGCTGCAAAAGCGACAGTCACTAGCCTCGGTGCAGCCGCTGTTTTCAGCGGGTGATAATGTCCGCCTCACTTCGGGCCCGTTTTCGATGCTCGACGCAGTATATGAAATGCGCGACGCTGAATCTCGCGCGCTTGTGCTAATAGAGATCCTCAGCAAGCCGGTGCGCCTGGTTGTGCCGGCTACCGGGTTACGCCGTGCGGAGTGAGCCGGCTCCAGCCAATCGCCCTCCGTATCCCCGCCCTGAATTCACTGAATAACGACTATGCCACTTCAACGCGCCGCCGTACCCGTTCTGGCGCTTCCCCGCGTCGCGAAACGCATGCTGGTGCTGGTGGTGGATGCGAGCCTTTGCGCGTTGACCGTCTGGCTTGCTTTCTACCTGCGACTCGGTGAGTGGACGCCGCCGTGGGGCGAGCCAGTTACAGCCATGCTTGCTTCGATCGCGCTTGCGCTGCCGATCTTCATCATTTCTGGTCTTTACCGCGCGATCTTCCGCTACTCGGGCTGGCCGGCGCTGATTGCGGTGACGAAGGCCATCATGGTGTATGGCTTGGCGTATTCGGCGATCTTCACGGCCATCGGCATGCCTGGCGTGCCGCGCACCATAGGGCTGATTCAGCCCTTGCTGTTGTTGTTGGCAGTGGGCGCGTCGCGCGCGTTTGCCAGTTACTGGCTCAGCGGCCTTTACAAAAATCACTTGCGCCGTGCGAGCCTGCCAAAGGTGCTGATCTATGGTGCCGGCAGCGCGGGGCGCGAGCTTGCTGCAGCAATGGCCAACAGCCACGAAATGCAGGCCGTGGGCTTCCTTGACGACGACAATCGCCTGCACGGTAATGTGCTGAGCGGCCTCCCAATCTACAGTCCTGCGGATCTGACGGGAGTGGTCGAATCCCTCAATGTGAACCATGTTCTGCTGGCCATGCCTTCGGCTAGCAGGAAGCGGCGCAATGAGATACTGAACGCCATGCTCGACGCCAAGGTCTCGGTGCGGACCTTGCCCGGGCTGATGGATCTCGCCCAAGGCAGGGTCTCCACCACCGACCTGCGCGAACTCGACATCGAAGATTTATTGGGCCGTGATCCGGTGCCGCCCAACCATATACTCCTGGGCAAAAACATACGCGACAAGGTGGTTCTGGTGACAGGCGCCGGCGGGTCGATCGGCAGCGAACTGTGCCGTCAGATCGTGAGCCAGGCGCCCAATACCTTGCTGCTTGTCGAGCAGAGCGAGTTTGCTTTGTACGAGTTGCATCAGGAACTGTTAGCCAAGCTCTGCACCCCCCCGCTAACCGCGGTGAAACTGGTGCCATTGCTGGCCTCGGTGCAGGATCAGGAACGAATGCGCGAAGTGATGTCGACCTGGTCGCCGCATACCGTTTACCACGCCGCGGCATACAAGCATGTTCCGCTGGTCGAACATAATCCGGCGGAAGGCATCAAGAATAATGTATTGGGCACCCTGAGGACAGCGCGGGCGGCGATCGATGCCGGTGCACAGGACTTCGTGCTGGTCAGTACTGACAAGGCGGTCCGTCCCACCAACATCATGGGTGCCAGCAAGCGGCTGGCAGAGATGGTGCTTCAGGCACTGGCAGCCGATTGTGCCGCGTCGGGTGCTGGCAAGGGAGTTACCCGGCTGTCGATGGTCCGCTTTGGCAATGTGCTCGGATCTTCCGGCTCCGTGGTGCCAAAATTTCGCCAGCAGATCAAGGATGGTGGCCCGATTACCCTGACCCATCCGGACATTACGCGTTATTTCATGACCATTCCGGAAGCTGCGCAACTGGTGATACAGGCAGGTGCAATGGCTCGCGGGGGCGAAGTTTTCGTACTCGACATGGGTGAACCGGTGCGCATCATTGACCTGGCGCGGCGCATGATCGAGCTTTCCGGACTCGCGGTTCAGGATGAAGAGAATCCCGATGGCGACATTGGCATCAGCATTACCGGCTTACGGCCGGGCGAAAAACTTTACGAAGAGTTGCTGATTGGGGAAAGTCCCCAGCGCACGCCCAACCCCCGGATCATGCGCGCGAACGAAGACTTCCTTCCGCTGGCCCGGCTTGAGGAAAAGCTGCAAGCGCTGGGCATGGCGCTCGACATCAACGATGTGGCGGTGATCCGCCTGATGCTGACCGAGCTGGTGTCAGGCTATGCACCCAGTGGCGAGATCGTCGATTGGGTACATATGGAGCAGGGAAGCGAGGAACTTGCGGTAAGCAGCGACCGCAAGGGACCGGACGCGGCGGTCACCCGTTCCTGAGTGCCGCAGCCCCTCAGCATTCGCAAGGGGCATACGGTTCATTTTTCCGATAGCAGGTCGATCAGATACTTACCTTGGGGGCTCTTCATGAAAGGGGCTGCCAGTTGTTCGAGCTGGCCGGCGCTGATGTAGCCCATGCGGTAGGCAATCTCTTCAGGACAGGCCACCTTCAAGCCCTGCCTGCGCTCAATGGTGGCAATGAAATGGCTCGCTTCCAGCAGCGAATCGTGCGTGCCTGTATCCAGCCAGGCATGGCCGCGGCCGAGCAGCTCCACATTCAATTTGCCCTCTTCCAGGTAGCCACGGTTCAGATCCGTAATCTCGAGCTCACCGCGCGGCGACGGCACCAGGCCGCGTGCGCGCGCGGCTACCTCGTTGTCATAGAAATAGAGTCCCGTCACTGCGAAGTTCGATTTCGGCATGGCCGGCTTTTCTTCCAGGCTGATTGCCTGGCCCTTTGCGTCAAACTCCACCACGCCGTAGCGCTCGGGATCCTGCACCTGGTAGGCAAAAACGGTCGCCCCGGTTGACTCCGCTGCGATCCGGGCCAAGTCCTGGCTCAGCTTATTTCCATAGAAGATATTGTCGCCAAGGATGAGCGCAACGGGGTGATCTTGCAGGAACTGTTCGGCAATCAAAAACGCCTGGGCGATACCTTCAGGCCTGGCTTGGGTTGCGTAACGGAGTTCCAGGCCCCACTGACGGCCGTCACCCAGCAATTGCTCGAATCGCGGCGCATCCTGCGGCGTGGCGATGATCAGTATTTCCCGTATGCCAGCCAGCATCAGCGTTGATAGCGGGTAGTAGATCATTGGCTTGTCATAGACCGGCAGCAGTTGCTTGGACATGACCAGCGTCGCAGGGTAAAGGCGGGAACCAGTGCCGCCGGCCAGTACAATTCCTTTGCGCTTCATCGGATCTCCCACTTCATTTCGCATGTCCGGCCGTGGAGTGGCCATGCTGCCTCACCAGTTCAATACGCTCTGCATTGCGCAAGTCTTCGCTGACCATTTCCCTGACCAGTTCGTCAAAGCTCGTCCGTGCCTGCCAGCCCAACTTTTGACGCGCCTTGGTCGGGTCGCCCAGTAAGGTATCGACTTCAGTTGGACGGAAGTAACGCGGATCAACACCCACCACGCAGCGCGAGCCAAGATAAGCT
The DNA here is from genome assembly GCA_028292545.1 of Paucimonas sp. Taxonomy (GTDB): domain Bacteria; phylum Pseudomonadota; class Gammaproteobacteria; order Burkholderiales; family Burkholderiaceae_D; genus Lacisediminimonas. The sequence continues at coordinate 13,404 of JAQGMC010000013.1, read as the reverse complement.
TTTTCCTCCACGCCACTTCCCTGCCAGCGCAAATCCAGCCCCAGGTGGGCGGCCGCGGTGACGACGAAATCACGCACGCTGTGCTGGACCCCCGAGGCGATGACGAAATCCTCGGGCTTTTCCTGTTGCAGCATCAGCCACTGCATTTCCACATAGTCGCGCGCATGTCCCCAGTCGCGCCGGGCGTCGAGGTTGCCCAGGTAGAGCTGCTCAGGCAGGCCGAGCTTGATGCGTGCCAGCGCGCGGGTAATCTTGCGTGTCACGAAGGTCTCGCCGCGCACCGGGCTTTCATGATTGAACAGGATGCCGTTGCAGGCATACATGCCGTAAGCCTCGCGGTAGTTCACCACGATCCAGTAGCCATACAGTTTGGCCACGCCATACGGGCTGCGCGGATAAAACGGCGTTGTTTCAGACTGCGGAGTTTCCTGCGCCATTCCATACAACTCGCTGGTGGAGGCCTGGTAGAAGCGTGTTTTTTTCTCCAGCCCCAGTATCCGGATGGCTTCGAGCATGCGCAGCACCCCCAAGCCGTCCGCGTCGGCCGTGTATTCCGGCTCCTCGAAACTGACCGCGACATGGGATTGCGCGGCGAGGTTGTAGATTTCGTCGGGCTGCGTCTGCTGAATGATCCTGATCAGGCTGGACGAATCGGTCATGTCGCCATGGTGCAGGAAGAAACGGACATCATCTTCGTGCGGATCCTGATAGAGGTGGTCGATGCGGTCGGTGTTGATCAGGGATGTCCGGCGCTTGATGCCGTGTACGACATAACCTTTGCCCAGCAGGAGTTCGGCGAGATAAGCGCCATCCTGGCCGGTCACGCCGGTGATAAGTGCGACCTTCTGTTGCGTGGACATTATCGACGCTGCCTCTCAAATACGACGTGACTCATTGTCCAGGAAATCCCGATACGCTCCGACCAATCCGTCGGCGAGTTGCACGCGCGGCTCCCATCCCACCGAACGCAAGCGCGCGCTATCCAAAAGCTTGCGCGGTACGCCGTCGGGCCTGCTGGCGTCAAACTGCAGATTGCCTTGATAGCCGACGGTAGTGGCTACCATGGCCGCAAGATCGGCGATCGCAATATCGGCGCCCCAGCCGGCATTCAAGTGGCTGCGCATAGGCGCGCTCACCGTAGCGTGCACGGCGGGTTCAAGGTTCATGACGTGGACGCAAGCGGCCGCCATGTCGTCGACGTGCATGAACTCGCGCCGTGCGGCGCCCGTCCCCCATACCTCGACGCCAAGTGCGCCACGCGTTTTCGCCTCATGGAACCTGCGGATCAGTGCCGGTATGACATGCGAGTTTTCAGCGTGATAGTTGTCGCCGGGCCCGTACAGGTTACTTGGCATGACGCAACGGTAGTCTATGCCATGCGTGGCGCTGTACTGGCGGTTGAAGCTTTCGCATAACTTGAGGCCGGCTATCTTGGCGATCGCGTAAGGCTCGTTCGTCCCTTCGAGCGTGCCACTCAACAGCGCCTCCTCCCTTATCGGCTGCGTTGCCAGCCTGGGATAAATACAGCTTGAGCCGAGGAATAACAGTTTGCGCACGCCGTGACGAAAAGCAGCGTCGATGACGTTCGCCTCCATCATCAGGTTCTGGTAGATGGAGTCGGCCGGGAAGGTATTGTTGGCGTGGATGCCACCGACTTTTGCAGCGGCGAGATAGACTTGGTCAGGCGCGGCTTGATCAAAGAACGCCCGCACAGCAGCTTGGTCGAGAAGGTCCAGTTCTGCGTGTGAGCGCGTCAGGATGCATGCCGGCGGATGGCCGCTCATGAGCAAATGCCGCAAGATTGCCGAGCCCACCATGCCACGATGACCTGCGACGTAGATTCGCGGCGCCGGCGACTTACTTTGCAATGCGGCCATACGAGTCTTCCAGTCGCTGGATATCGTCTTCGCCGAGATAGCTGCCGGATTGGATTTCTATCAGTTCGAGTTCGACCTTCCCCGGGTTCGCGAGCCGGTGGATTTCGCCGGCCGGAATATAGGTCGACTGGTTTTCAACCAGCAGGAATTTGTCCTCGCCGCAGGTGACTTCGGCAGTACCCTTGACCACCACCCAGTGCTCGGCCCGATGGTAATGCTTTTGCAGGCTGAGGGCAGCGCCGGGCTTTACGCCGATGCGCTTGACCTGGAAGCGCTCGCCAGCATCGATGCTGTCATACCATCCCCAGGGCCGCATTACCTTGCTGTGGGAAACAGCCTGGGCACAATGCGCCTTCTCCAGCATCGCAACAACATCCTTGACCTGTTCGGCGCAGTTTTCGGCAGCCACCAGCAACGCGTCCGGCGTGTCCACGATCAACAGATTGTGCGTGCCCAGTGCGACCACTGGCCGGTGGGGTGCGTTGATGTAGGTGTGGGTGGCGTGGAGTGCAAAGCCCATTCCCTTTATACGGTTCATATCGGGGCCGGGCTCACACAGGTTGGCGACTGCATGCCAGCTGCCGACGTCGCTCCACTGTCCTGTGAGCGGCACGGTGACAATGGCGTCATGCGGCTCCATCACGGCATAGTCGATGCTTTGGGCACGGCAGGATGCAAAGGCGTCCGGATCGGGCCGTATGAAGCGACAGCCGTTGGATGCGATTTCCTCGCTGGCAGTGGCCATCGCATGGCGGCAAGCTTGCAGTATGTCCGGAGCATGCGCCTGCAGCGCTGCCAGCAGCACCTGCGCGCGGCATAAGAAAATGCCGGCATTCCACAGCGCGTTGCCAGCCAAAAGCAAGCCGGTTGCGGCTTCGACGTCCGGCTTCTCAATGAATTTATCGACTTGCCAGCTGCCATCTGTCCTCGGCTGGCCACGCAGGATGTAGCCGTAACCCGTTGCAGGAAAGCCGGGTACGACGCCGAAGGTAACGATGGCGCCCGCGTTCGCTGCCGCCACCCCGCTTGCTACAGTCTTGCCAAATGCCGTCGTGTCGGGAATGTGGTGGTCGGCCGGACAGAACAGCAGCAGCGGGTCATCATTCGGGCCCGATGCGGCACGTAGTGCAGCCACGGCCATGGCTGCAGCGGTATTGCGCGCGACCGGCTCAAGCAGGAGGTCGCCGCGTATGCCTGCGCCTTGCATCGCGCCCGCCACGAGGAAGCGATGGTCTTCTCCCGCGATTGCCATGATATGTGAGCCGATTGGTGCAAGCCTGGCAATCGTCAGGTCGAGCAGGCTCTTGTCACCGATGATCGGGACGAACTGCTTCGGAAAACTCTTGCGCGACAGCGGCCACAGGCGGGTGCCCGACCCTCCGCACAGGATAACGGGGGTGATCTGGGCAATCATCTGAGATCGAGTCCGCTCAAGCCGCGCTCCGGGTCGGTAGTTTGCCTGTCGCCTAAGTGGTCACGCACTGGCATGGCCGCTTTCGGCTTTCAAACATCATCATGGACGCCGTTTTCCAGCGTGCCGATGGATTCGATTTCTATCGTCACGACATCACCGTCCTGCAAAGGGCGGGGTGGCTGCATTGCATAACCTACCCCCGACGGCGTACCGGTTGCGATCACGTCACCCGGTTGCAGCGTCAAACCCGCTGACAACTGATTGATCACGGCCGGGACGTCGAAGATCATGTCCGAGGTATTGCTGTCCTGCCGCAGGTCTCCGTTTACCCAGAGCCGTATCGACAACGCATTCGGGTTCGGCACAACCGACTTGTGCGCGACCCACGGTCCCATCGGGCAAGTCCGGTCCAGGCTCTTCCCCTTGAACCACTGGCCGTGCCGGCGCTGCAAGTCGCGGGCGGTGACGTCATTGACAATGGTGTAGCCAAACACGGCGTCAAAGGCAGAGGCAACCGGAATGTCGCGGCCGCCCGCGCCCATCACGATTGCCAGCTCCGCCTCGTAATCGAGCATGCCGGTCAAACCGGCATAAGACGGAATGCCGGCACCGTGGCCGATCACGGTCGTGGTGGCTTTGCTGAAGAATTCGATATGTTCCGGGAAGGTCTCAGGCGGCAGGCCCTTGGCTATATTGCCTTCAATGATGTGGGCGCGGTAGTTCCGGCCTACACAGAAGATGTTCTTCGCGGGGTGAGGAATGGGAGCCAGCAGCCGCACATCCTGCACCGGCAGCGAAGCCGGGCGGCTGTGCAGGAGTTCCTGTGCAATGGCCAGTCCGGAATCGCCCATGCGCGCCAACTGTGCCACGTCCGTGGGAGCGGATTCCGGCCCTGTGGGCCAGGCGTCAGTCAGGTTGATGACCGAGTGGCGGTCGCTGTCGGTTGCGCAGCCAAGTTTGGGTGAGCCGTTATGCTCGAAAACGCAGAAGTACATGGCAAGGGGTCCTGTAGGTGGTCTTGTTAGCCGGTACGCGGCCTCGCGGCGCTAGTATAGGCCAAGTACTGTGTCGGGCTAACCAGCGGCTCCGCAGACCGTTGACGGCAGGGTGCGGGTTCAGTGAGACACGCCCTCCCTGGCCAGTACCTTTACGAAGGTCAGCCAGAGAATCTGCAGATCGAAAAGAAAAGACTGCCGATGCAGGTACTCAAGGTCAAGCATGACTTTCTGTGGAACAGGAAGGTCGTCCCTCCCGTTTATCTGAGCCCAACCGGTCAGGCCGGGCACGAGTTCGCTCACGCGATGTTCGGTGCGAAGCGCTATCAGGTCGTGCTGGTTGAACAGCGCTGGACGGGGGCCCACGAAGCTCATGTCACCACAGAGAATGCTCCATAACTGAGGGAGTTCGTCGATGCTGCTCCTGCGCAAAAACGAGCCAAGCGGTGTCAGGTAGGCGTCCGGATTATCCAGCAGGTGCGTCGCCAGGGCTGGCGTTCCGATCCGCATGCTGCGGAACTTCGGCATGAGAAAAATTCGGTTGTTTCGTCCTACCCGATCGCTCCAGTAAAGCGCCGGTCCTGGCGAGGTCGCTCGGATCGCCAGCGCGACCAGCGCCAGTGGAATGAGCAGGATTGATACGGCAAGCAGTGCCAGTGCCAAGTCGAAGACCCGCTTGATCACGATAGCCGCCCCCGGTACCACGCGACCGTAGCGGCGAGCCCCTGGTCGACACTGTATGGCGCTTGCCAGCCCAGTTCATTGCGGATTGGATCGCTATCGACGGTCAAGTTGCCCAGCAAGCGGTCTGCCTCCTGGCTTTTCCCCAATGCCGCAGCGGCCCAGCGCATCACGGGCACAGGAACAGGCATCAGCCGGGGTGGGCGGCCAAGGTGATGGGCCAGCATCGTCACCAGTTCGGGCGTGGACAAGTCTTGACCGTCGCTGATCATCCATGTCCGGCCGGCGGCTGCCGGATGGGTCAGGCATTGGGCAATCCCGCTTGCGAGATTGCCGACGAAGATAAGGCTGCGGCGGTTTTCTACACGGCCAAAAGGCAGCACCATTCCGCGGTCCACAGCCCGCATCAGCCGGAGAAAATTCGCGCCCACGCCTGGCCCATACACCAGTGGCGGACGAATGACGACCGTTTCCAGACCGCTTGCAGCGCCAATCTTGTGCAAGCCGGCTTCGGCTTCTGCTTTAGAGACGCCATAAGGATCTGCAGGCGCAGGCTCATCCTGGGCAGCGTGATGGCCGGCTTCGCCATTCACTTTGACGCTGCTGATGAACACCAGGCGGCGCACGCCGGCCGCGGCGGCTTGCGCGGCAAGATTAAGCGTGCCGGCGGTATTGACTGCGCGAAACGCGGCCAGAGGATCGTCCGCGCTGTCGCGCATTACGTGAACACGCGCTGCTGCATGCACGACGGTGTCGCAACCGGCCAGTGCGCCAGTCCAGTCAGTGTCTGGACCGATCTCACCGACACCGCTTTCAGTTGCCGATTTCGCGTCACGTACCGCCCGCCGGACTTCAATCCCCTGCCGTTCGAGCGATGCGCAAAGTGCGCTGCCGACAAAGCCATTCGCACCGGTGACGAGGACGGCAGACATGCGGCTGGGCCTCGTGCTCAAGCCGGCTTCGACCAGACGGTTCGGTTGACGTAGTCGACGTAGCTTAAAACGACGCGCAATACCTGCTTGGACACCGGGCCGACCTCGTAATCCGGTACCGGGGCAATCACGCGGACATTACGGTCGTGCTGGGCAACGACTACGCGCACTGCATCGAGTACCCGGTCTTTCTTCAACCCTGCCATTACAAGGGTACCGACGTCCATGCCCTCCGGGCGCTCATGCGTGTTGCGGATAGTGACGGCAGGCAGGTTGAGAAGCGACGCCTCTTCAGTCAGGCTGCCACTGTCTGAGATCACGCATAGCGCATTGCTCTGCAAGTGCACATAGTCGGAAAAGCCAAACGGTTTCAGAAAACTGACGCGCGAATCCACCACGCCCAATTCCATGGCATCAAGTCGCTTGCGGGTACGCGGATGGGTAGACACGATCACCGGCACATCCCAGGTAACTGCCAATTCATTCAGCGTCTCCAGCAGGTCGCGCAGGTTCTGCGGCGTATCCACATTTTCTTCGCGATGACAGCTCACTACGAAATAGCGCCCGCTTTGCAAGTGCAAGCGGTGCAGGATGTCGGATGCCTGGATGCGTGGCAGGTAGTGGTCAATCACCTCGCGCATATGCGAGCCGGTCTTGATGATCGTTTCCGGTGGAAGGCCTTCGGCAATCAGGTATCGGCGCGCATGTTCCGTGAGGACCATGTTGATGTCGCTGAGGTGGTCGAGCACCTTCCGGTTCAGTTCCTCCGGCACGCGCTGGTCAAAACAGCGGTTACCGGCTTCCATGTGGAATACAGGAATCTTTCTCCGTTTGGCGGCGATCACTGCCAGGCAGGAGTTCGTATCGCCATACAGCAGCAGCGCGTCGGGCTGTTCCAGTTCCAGGACGGAATCGGCCTTTTCAATGACGCGGGCAATAGTCTGGGCCGCGTTTTCGCCAACGGCATTCAAGAAGTGGTCGGGCTCCCTGATGCCCAGGTCTTCAAAGAAAACCCGGTTCAGCTCGTAGTCGTAGTTTTGTCCAGTATGCACCAGCACGTGTCGCGTATGCTGGTCAAATTCTGCGATCACGCGCGACATCTTGATGAGCTCGGGCCGCGTGCCGACGATGGTCATGACCTTAAGCACGGAGTTCTTCCCTGACGTAGTCGAGCGTGAGGAGGAGCTTCTTGACCTGCTCCACGTCCAGACGCTCAGTATTGTGCGAGGTGTAGTCGTCGAAGCGGGAGATGGTCTCCTCACCTTCGCTGAAATATTTTGCGTAGTTGAGGTCACGGTTGTCGGCAGGGATGCGGTAATAGCCGCCCATGTCCTTGGCGTGTGCCATCTCCTCCCGCGAGATCAGGGACTCATACAGTTTTTCACCGTGGCGGGTACCGATTACGCGCGTAGCGCTGCGGTCGCCAAACAATTCCTTTACCGCCTGTGCCAGGTCACCCACGGTGGATGCCGGCGCCTTCTGCACAAAAATGTCACCTTGTTGCCCGTGAGTGAAGGCATACAGCACCAGGTCGACCGAATCTTCGAGCGACATGAGGAAGCGCGTCATGTTGGGATCGGTAACTGTCAGCGGCTGGCCTTCCTTGACTTGGGATACGAACAGCGGAATCACGGAACCGCGTGACGCCATGACGTTTCCATAACGGGTGGCGCAAAACACGGTTTCCCCAGGGCGCTGCAAGCGGGCCTTGGCCACCATTAGCTTTTCCCCCATGGCCTTGGAAATTCCCATGGCGTTGATGGGATAGACCGCCTTGTCCGTGGAGAGCACCACGACCCGCGCGACATTACTGGCGGTGGCGGCATTCAAAACGTGTTCAGTGCCCATGACATTGGTGCGTACCGCTTCCATCGGGTAAAACTCGCAGGATGGGACTTGTTTCAATGCGGCGGCGTGGAACACAAAGTCCACCCCCTTCATTGCCTGCAGCACGCTGTCATAGTCGCGTACGTCGCCGATATAGAAACGCAGCTTGGGATTGTTGAGCGCAATTCGCATGTCTTCCTGCTTCTTTTCGTCGCGGCTGAAGATGCGGATTTCGCGCACCTCGGTATCGAGGAAACGTTTGAGCACCGTGTTACCGAAGGAACCGGTGCCGCCGGTGATTAGGAGTGTCTTGTCGTCAAACATGCGGGCTATCCTTTTGACTCTGGTACTCGGCCATACGCGCAACCAGGGTGGGCCAGGGTGCTGCGCACCAGCCGGTGCTGTCACGGAAGCGGCTGCCATCGAGGCTGCGGTCGATGCGCAGCGCGTCATCGGGCACGATCTGGATCTGCTTGCCATAGGCACTGGCAAGCAGGCCCAGCAGGCTGTACTTGTCGATGGCATCGCTGGCCACATGGTATATGCCGCGCAAGCCGGGACTGGGTATCACATGGTCACGAATGACTTCGGCAAGCACGACTGTGGGCAGGCCGGAGAAACGGGCTTGCGAATATCCACGGCAGCTGCCTTCCTGCGACAGAAACCATTCCAGCAAGCCATAGCGTGACCCAAGTTCATGCCCGATGATGGAGGTGCGCAGGGTAATCGCATTCGGATAATCTACCTCGCCCAGCAGCTTGGTGCGGCCATAGATGTCGTTTGCGTCGGGAAAATCCGTCTCGCGGTAATTTCCTTTTGCCCCGGAAAAAACGCAGTCCGTGCTGACGTGCACAAGGCGGGCGCCCGCCAAGGCGCACAGACGCGCCAGACGGTGCGGTATGGTGATGTTGGTTTCCGTGGCGGCGAGGATGTCATCGCCCGTGGGCAGGTGTTTGGTCAGCCCGGCGCAATTGATGACGACGTCGGGCCGTGCCCGCTGCAGCGCGCCTGTCACCTGGTCGATCGCTGCAAGGTCGACATGCGTGAGCAAACGTGCACGCAAGTGGGCGGGGAAATGGGTCAGAGTGCCGGCACTGCGCACAGTGCCAAACACCTCCCACTCCGGCTGCCGCGAAAGCAAGCGGAATACGGTATTCCCCAGCATACCGGCTGCACCGGCGACCAGCACTCTCATTTGCGGTTCTTCCTGTTGTTACTTGCTTCGGCCACCAGCGTGAGGAGCTGGTCGACAAGTTTTTCATGTTCAAAATGTTCACGATAATAACGATGGCCATTTGCCCCGAATGCTTCGCGCCGCGCCGGGTCCATCCGGTACAGCTCGAGGATGGCGCCGGCCAAGGCACGGGCATCGCCGGCCGCGACCGCCAGGCCAGCCCCGGCTTCCTCCAGCAGTCGCGCGCCCTCGCCATTCAGGCTGCCGACGATGGGCCGCCCGGCTGCCATATAAGCCTGGACCTTGCTCGGCACGGTCGAAGCAAAAATCGGCTGGTCGGCCAGCGAGACGAGCAATACCGAAGCCTTGCGCATCACGGCCGGCATGGCCGCCAGCGGCCGTTGTCCAGCCAGCAGCAGCCGGTCCAGGCCGCGGGCCAGCGCCTGCTCGCGCAACCAGTTCCAACGGCTGCCCTTGCCGAATACGACGAAATGGATGTCGCGCTCGTTCTTGAGCAGGCTGGCCGCCTCCAGGATCACTTCCACGGCCTGCGCCGTACCCACGTTACCGGTGAAGACCACGGAAAAGGGCACCTCAAGCTCCGGAATGTCGCCGGCATCCGCGGCCGGGTGTTCAAAGATCGGGTCGACGGGATTTGGGAAATAACGGACCGGCCGTTCCGGCGCCTTCAACTTTATCGCGTCGACGAAACCGTGCGACTGGCCCAGCAACAGGTCACAGCGCCGGTATATCCACTTAACCACATGATCCACCGCATGCAATGCCCGGCTATTGTGTACATAACCGGTGGCGGATAGGCTCTCCGGCCATAGGTCCTGTACCCACAGTACCACCGGCGCGCGCTTCAACCAGCCCACCAGGATTGCGGGTATGGCTTGCAGGATGGGTGAAGGCGCATAGACAAAGATCACATCATAACGCCGGCCTAGAAGCAAGCATGGCGCCACCAGCAAGCCGCTGACAATGAAAGACAGGTAGTTGAGCAGCAACTTGAAAGCACTTTTTTCGCCCCGCGGAAAAATTGGAATACGGTACAACCTGTTGCCATGCCAATCAGACTGGCCCGCTCGCCATGCTTTGTAGCCGGGGAAAATACGGCCGGACGGGTAATTTGGCTGGCCAGTCAGGATGTCAACCTGGATCTTGCGCTGCGCAAGCGAAGAGACCAATGCATTGATCGGAAAACTTTCCGGGAAAAAATATTGAGAAAAGACCAGGATCTTCATGCTCCGTCGCGTGCCTTTGCAGTCGGTTCATGGTTCTGTGCCTGTTGCGGGTAGCGCGGACCCAGCAGTCGTCGATAGACTTCGAGTACTTGCGCAGCATTCTTGCGGCTGTCGAAATTGCGCCAGGCCAGGCGTCGTGCATTCTCCCCCATACGCCGGGTCTCATCCCGCGCGGTCGCGAAATGGCTGACTGCCCCGGCAATGGCTTGGGCGCCGGGCTTGTCGATCGCCAAGCCAGTCTCGCCCGGCACCAGGGTGTCGGGGGTGGGGGTGCGGGTGGCGACGATACTGGGCACACCCCAGAAGGCCGCTTCAAAAACCGGTCGGCCGGGGGCGTCAAGCTGAGAGGGAAAGCACAGGACGTCCATGTTGCTGTACACCTCCTGCAGGTCGATCGAAAAGCCGCGGAATTCAACCATGGACTGCAAGCCCCATTCCGCGACCAGTTGCCGCAATTCACTTTCAATGTTCTGTCGGAATCCGAGCCAACCCAGCAGGGCGTCTTTCCAGCCTTTTCCGGGCCGCGCATTAGCGCCGAACAGCAGGAAGCGGGCAGCTATCCCTTGTTCCTTGCAAAGCCGGGCCGCCTCAATGAATTCATGTACGCCTTTCAAAGCAAGGAAATTGCCCACCATGGCTACCCGCAACGGCCCTTCATAAGGCGGCGCGGCCGGCGGCTCGGCCAGGGTCAGGCCGTTGTGCACCACTTGTACGGGCATGCCGGGCGGCAGGCTGGCGCGTACGGTTTCGTCGATGGCTATCACGGCTGCGGCCTTTTGCAGCATGCGCCCGACCAGCCCGGAACGGAAGGAGCCGGGCTCAAGGCGCTGCACCGAGCGCACGTGCAGCACCGTCGGGCAGTCAAACAGCAGGCGGCACAGCCACGCGGCTGGCAACATGGTTGCCTCATTGATATGGATGATGTCCAGGTCCCGCCAGCTCTGGCGTGCCTTCCACAGCGCGAGCAGTGTCGGCCCCAGCCAGGCCAGTTCCCTCAGGACCAGCAGCCACCGGCTGCCGCGGTAATGGCTGTAACGCGTATTGTCGAGTTGCGAGATGCCGGCGGCCTCGATCACCGGGATGCCGCGCTGGCGGGCCAGCCCGGCTACCACGCCACGCTGCGTTACTAGGTGAGGGCGTACCGTGCCGGGCGGTAGATTGTCGATCATCTCGAACAGGCTGCGCGAGGCGCCGCCGAAGATGCCTGCGTGGTGCAAGTAAAGGACGCTGATGCCGGTCATTGGCACGGCATGACAGCAGCGTACCGGAGTCGGACGCAGGCGCAATCAGCGGGCATTCACGGCTCCACTCTTGCCGCGCACCGTGATGCCGTAGTAATCGACATGCTGGTGCCTGACCTCCAGGCCGGCCTGCTCGAACCACTCCAGGACTTCACCCAGGGTATGCCGCGAGCACAGCATGGGGTGGTACCAATCGTAATTGATGGCGTTGTTTTCTTCGAAGTCCAGTTGCGGATTCCAGAAGCACTTCATGAAGAAGTGGTACAGCAGGCGTTGCACGTCGTATTCCCCAGCCGGAATGTCGAGGACGTCGACCGCCGGCACGGTCACCTTAATCTGCGTTTTAGCCAGCGCGCACCCAAAGGACGTTATCTGGGCGCAGACCGCCAGCGCCTCGTCATAAGGCATGTCCTTGATGCGCTCGCGGTTGTAGTCATCCGTGAATTCGCGCACCGGCGCTTTTTGCTTGTAGACGTAGATCGCGATCTCACCACCCGGAAGCAGGCGGCTTGCAAGATTGAGAAAGGCCTGCTTCGGATCGCTGGTGTGGTGCAGCACTTCCTGGCAGTAAATGAAATCGAACTGGCCGAGAAAGGACAGGTCCTCTAGAAGGTCGCCGGCATGGATGGCGACCTTGTCCAGTCCCGCCAAGTTCTTGCGCGCCACCTCGCTAGCCACCAGGTCCATGCCGACGACTTCCGTGGTCGCTGTCGAGCTGCAGGACCTGAGCAGGGCCGTGACTCGGCCATTGCCGCAACCGGCGTCAAGGATGCGGGTCTTGCCGGCGAGATAAGACCGCAAGGCGGCCATGCCGGCAAAGCCATTGCGCTCCAGGATCCATTTGTTGATCTCGTGGCCTTCGTCCAGGGTCGCCGAGAAAGCCAGCGACTGGTTGTTTTCCCACTTGTCCCGGAAGCTGCGCGCAGTATTGTTTTCGTTCATTGTAATTTCCCTGTTCAGGCGGCGGGCCGCCTTGTGCAAAACGCTGCCCGGATCGCTTGCAAGGCCTTGCCTGCCGCATTGCCGTCGCCATAAGGACTTGGGCCGGGCCGGCCTTGGGAATACTCTTTGCCAAAAGCCTGCGCCAGTTCGTCCGAGTCAGGTGAAACAAGGTGGTTCCAGCCCATCTCGACCAGTTCGGTCCATTCAGTTTCGGTGCGCAGGGTGAGGCAGGGCACGCCATGAAAATAGGCTTCCTTCTGCACACCGCCGGAATCGGTTGCCACTAGTCGGGCATGCTTTTCCAGCATGGCCATATCAAGATAACCCAGCGGTTCGGTCACGACCACACCAGCCGGTATGGCGATCCCGAAGTCGGCCAGCCGGTTGCGCGTGCGCGGGTGCAGGGGCAGCACCACCGGCCATGCGCTTGCCCCGAGTGCTTGCGTCAGGCGCGCCAGCCGCCCACGGTCGTCGGTATTTTCCTGGCGGTGGATGGTGGCCAGTACGTAGCCCGCCTCGTTCAATTGCAGGCGCTCGAGTACAAGGCTGCGTTGCTTTGCAAGGGCGCCGAAGTGCAGTGCGGCATCGAACATCACGTCGCCGATATTGTGTATGCAGCCGGGATCGAGTCCTTCTGAGCGCAGGATGCTCGCGGCATTGTCGTTCGGCGCCAGCAGCAGAGTGCTGGCGTGGTCGGTCAACCTGCGGTTGATTTCCTCGGGCATGCGCATGTTGTAGGAACGCAGCCCGGCTTCGACATGGACCACCGGGATACACAGCTTGGCGGCCGCCAGCGCGCCGGCCAAGGTCGAATCGGTGTCGCCATATACCAATACGGCAGCAGGCTGCTCCTGCCGGATTACGGTCTCGATGGCTTCCAGCATGCGGCCGGTATTGGACGCATGGCTGCCGCCGCCGATGCCCAGGTTGTGAGCGGGCCGCGCCATTTGCAGTTCCTGAAAGAACACTTCCGACATATTGGCGTCGAAATGCTGGCCCGTGTGGACCACGGTTTCCGTGATGTCGCTGCTTTCACGTATGGCGCGGCTGACCATGGCCGCCTTGATAAATTGC
>JAQGMC010000137.1 GCA_028292545.1 Paucimonas sp. | reverse complement strand
CCAGGTTCTGGTTCAAAACGGTTTGCGGCTGGGGCGGTGCTGGACTGGCTCCGGCCTGCCCGAGCAGGCGCCGGGAGATCTCGGCCGGTACGATCGTCCCAGCCGACTTGGGAACGAAAAGTTCGGGACCCCTCTCGCCAACGACCGACACCTTGCCGACCGGCGGGTCACCGCCGTCAGCGTAAAAACCGCCGAGGTCTTGATTCCCAAATTGGTTTCCAGTACTGGCGAAATCCTCCTGGGCCATCTTCTAAAGGGCGCCGACAGCAGTAGCGGCCGCATCGGGCCCTTTGACTAACGTGCTTGGTAGCTCGAGCTTAGTGGTCTTTGTTGACCGTAACCTATCTACAAGACAGTCCGCTGGAGATGCAGATGCCAATTGATATACTTCCGATCACTCGGAAGTTTCAAACGGAGAGGCCCGTGAACCCTATAAAATTTGTACCAGGAGCAGAGGCAGCCTTTTTAGCTGGCGTAGGCACACGAGAGATCAACCGCCTCGTAGACGAGGACATCGTCCCTCAGTTCTTGATCTCCCGGTCGACTTCGGGCCGGCGGTATGCGCCCCTGGTCGCCGCGTTGGCGAATTTCTACTTCTCAACTGAAGGCGTCTTCCAACCCAAGTTCAGGAGAGAAGTCATCCAAGCGTTCACAGAAAGAGTAAAGGGGGACCAAGACGAAGATCGCGTCTACGCGCTGGAACGTCCTGAGGAGTGGAAGCTTGACTATCATCTACGCCAAGACTGGATGGACGTAGACGTTAGGCCCTTCATTCTCAGCGCCGCAGCACGGGTGCATGAAGTCCGGGAGGCAGAAGAACTCGTGGAGTGCAACCCGGACATCATGAGCGGAATGCCGGTCCTGAAAGGCACTCGGATCCCGGTGGAGATCATCGCTTCCACGACCAAGCTGGAAAATGGCCTTGCTCAGGTCAAGGATGCTTATCCTTACCTGACCGATCGGCAGATCGACGCGGCGAAGGTTTACGCGACGGTACATCAGCGCCGCGGACGGCAGCCCCGGCTCAAAGACGCGAACTCAGACTTGCAAACGGAAGCTTGAAGGTACGTTGTCTATTGACCTAAAGTCCCTCTTCGACGAGTGCTATCGCTTAGCCGCTTCAAAAAGCGGCATCACCGCAGGAATCATTCGCCGCAGATCAGCTATCCGCCGCTCGTTTGCCGGGTGAGTGGAAAGGAATTCCGGGGTCGTGCCAGCCGATGCGGCCGCCATCTTGCGCCAGAAAGTGATCGAAGCATTCGGATCGAAGCCAGCACGCGCAGCCAACTCCAGGCCGATCTTATCCGCCTCGGATTCGTTCTCGCGCGAGTTGGGCATCAAGAACAGGTACTTCGTGAATTGTGATACGAGTGCGGCGCTGGCCTGCGGATCTCTGGTCCGAGCCAGGGAGGCTTGCGTGATTGTGTTGGCAGCGAACGCTTGCGACACTCTTTCCCTGCCGTGTTCGCGTAAAGCGTGCGCTATCTCGTGGCCCATTATCATCGCCAGCTCATCGTCCGTCAGGCTCAATTTATCGATGATGCCGGTGTAGATGGTGATCTTCCCGCCCGGCGCACAGGTAGCATTCAGGATAGGGGCGTCAATGAGTACCATTTGCCACTTCCAGGCTTTCGCGTCGTCCCTGAATACTGACACTTGATCCCGAACTTTCGTGGCTACCCGAATGACCCGATCGTATTGCGGGCCAGACCGGATCAGCTTGCCCGCCTCGTCGGCTTTCTTGGCTTGCTGTGCATAGCTTGTCAGAGCCATGCGTTCAACCGTCTCTGCCGGGATCAGGAGGAACTGCTGGCGGGTGATGTTGACGGCACCGGGTCGCGTGGTTGAAGCACATCCAGCGACCAATGCCAGAAGCAGAATGCAGACAAGCTGGTTTATTCGATGCCGCACGACTTATCTCCCCTTTTTTATCGGTGGAAGATTAACAGAATGCGGTTACCAAAAGACAACTCAAAACCGTCGGCTTTGACTTCGACTCCTGTCTGAGCGGAGAAGCAGATGCGGCCTGACAGCCCGCATGCAGAAAGCAGATAAGCGCCACGCGATTATTTTTCCTCTGTGCTCGCCATGCGGGGCTTGTTTGGGTGGCGGCCGCAGGAGTGGCCGCCCCTGCCCCAACGCTCAGGATTCTTCAGGTATTGCAGCCACTGCTTCGATCTCAATCCGAAGCTGGGGTAATGCCAGTTCCTTGACGCCGATAAGCGTGCTTGCAGGCTTGTGCGAGCCGAAAAATTCCTGCCTGATCGGGTTGATGGCCTGGCGTTCGTTCACATCGAGCATATACACCGTGACTTTGAGCACGTCCTTGAAACCGATGCCGCCGCCGACAGCGTCGAACACCTTCTGCAAGTTCTTGAAAATCTGCTGCGCCTGCCCGACGGTGCCGCCCTCCGCCACCTGGTTTTCTTCATCCATCCCGACGATGCCGGAGATGAAAAGCAGATTGTTGATTCTCACCGCATCCGTATAGTGGCTCAGGGGTTCCGGCAGGCTTTCGACTCGATATTCCCTACGCATGTCTCTTCCTTTCTCAGTTGGTCAATTCGCGCTGCAGATCGTCACTTCGTGCTATCACGGCTTGTCCCTCAGACTAGCCAGCCTTTGGCGGAAATATCGAAAATCACGCCGTCCGGATCCTTGAACTTGCGTTCGAAGTTCACATCGTCAACCGATTTACCCAAGTCGAAGAAGAAAGTGCCGCCAGCCGCTTCAATGCGCTCCTGTGCTTGGGCAATGTCGTCAACCAGGAAACCGAAATGGTGGGCGCCGACGAACTTGCCGGCATCCTTGAGCCCTGAGCCGCTTTCCCCTTTGTAGTTGAGCAATGCCAGGTTGATGGTCCCGTCGCTCAAATAAATGCCTGCCGCGAACTCCAGTTCTTCCGCCCCGACCCGTTTCAGGCCGAACGCCTCTTCATAGAATTTGGCTGACTTTTCCAGGTCTTTCACCACCACTGCGATATGCCTTAACTTCGCCATGATCTGCTTCCCCTTTTATCGTTATTCGCTTAACGCCATTGCCGCCGCCGTCTGAGCGCGGACAGAGAGGCCCATCTGCTTCAACACTGCGCGCCCCAGCACGTCGTAGGGGTCGCCCAGCGTTTCATGAATCTCGAAATGGTTGTAGCCCTGCGCGTAGACCAGCTCCGACAAATACCCGGTCTTGCGCACCGCTTCGGCAAACTCGCGTGACTGGCGCTGGAATTCCGGCGTCTCCAGGTCGCCGTACACGACGACCAGTGGCGTGGAGAGCCGGTGCAGGTTGCGCAGCGGGCTCAGTTTCTCCACCATCTCATCGGTGAAGCGCACGTAAGCGCCGCGCGCGGAGCGCCGTACCGGCTCCAGGTCGTAGATGCCGCTGCAAAGCAGTGCGCCTTTGAAGGCATCGGCGGAGATGCCGTAATCCGACCAATCGGCAGTCAGCGCGGCCGCAGCCAGGTGCGCACCCGAGGATGTTCCCGAGACGTAGATCTGTTTCGGGTCGCCACCGAATGAACGCGCATTGTTGACCACCCAGGCGATGGATCGACGCACTTGCTCAACCATCGGAAACATGTCCCCGCCCACTGTCTCCACACTGGTGAAGTCCGGTACGACGAGATGGGCGCCTGCCCCGTTGAACAAGTCGGCAAAGAATCCACATTCCCGCGCCGTACTGAGCCGCCACGCGCCACCGTGTATGAAAATGTTGATCGGCGCGTTGTCTGCAGGCGCACGGTAAATGTCCAGGCCTTCGATTTCGCTGGGTCCGTACTGCGCACGCGCCGGCTCTCCCCGAAGCGCACGGGTAATGTCACTGCGGCGGGCGTATCGATCCAGCAGTTGTTGCCGGTTGGCTGCATAGGCGGCCTGGTTGTAAGCCTTGTCCAAAGCCTCCTGGTCCATGTCCAGCCACACCAGGGGCCGGGCAGCAGGCGCGCCAGCAGCGGCCGGGGAACTCGCCTGCGGGACAACAGGCGCCGTGCCAGTTGCCTGGGCGGTCGCTGGGCTGGCCTGACTGGAACCGCCCGCGCTGGAATCCGCTTCCAGTTTGCGGACCAGGTTCTGGCTGAACTCGTCCCACATCCGGTCAACCTTGGTCTTGATGATGTTCAGCCCGAAGGTGCCGAACTTCCCTACCAGTTCCACGTTGAGCCGGGTTTTCAGTTCGCACGCGCCAGGGCCGGTATCGGTGATGAAGACTTCACTGGTTTGCGTCATCGAGCTGCTCATGCCGCTGTCCTGGCCGGTGCCCACGCTTTTCAGGTAATGCGGTGGCTGGGTCTCAACGATCTTTGTGTTAACCGTGAAGCGGGCAGTGATGAAGGTGATCTTGACCTGCACCGTGACCAGGTACTCGGTGTCGCTGATGACGTCGATCTTTTCCACGCCCGGCACGCAGGCACCCATCACATTGGGGTCGAGCAGCAGCGTCCAGACCTTTGCTGCGGTGGTTTTCACCGCGGTACTCTTCTCAAAGATCATTGTTTGCGCTCCCCGGCCATGGCGCGTGCTGCCACCTGGACTGACTCGATGATCCCCGTATATCCCGTGCAGCGGCACAGGTTGCCAGACAGCTCACGGCGAATTTCTTCTTCCGACGGATCGGGGTTGCGCGCCAGCAGCGCAGCGGTCAGCATGATGAAGCCGGGCGTGCAAAAGCCGCATTGAAGCCCGCCGTGCTCCATGAACGCTTTCTGGATTGGATGCAGCGCCTTGCCGGGGCCGCAAATGCCTTCGATGGTCGTGACCTGGTGACCATCGGCTTGCACCGCCAATGCCAGGCAGGATTTGACCGGCTTTCCATCAAGATGCACGGTGCAGACACCACAAACGCCGGTTTCGCAGCCGCGCTTGGTGCCCGTGAGGTTCAGGTCGTCGCGCAACAATCCGCTCAACAGCTGGCGGGCGGGAACGCGTACCTGCTGTTCCTCGCCATTCACAGTAAGACGCACGATTTGCTCTTCCATAAGGTCGGCCTTCTGTCTTTAAAGTAGTTGTTCGAACAGGCTGGTGCAGGTGCGTTCGACCACGACGCCCACGATGTGCCGCCGGTAAGCTTCATCGCCACGGAAGTCAGAGATGATGTTCAGCTCAGCCGCTGCAATCCGCGCCATGTCGGCAATTGCCTGGCGCGAGATCGGTTGTCCCTCCAGGGAAGCCTCTGCCTGCCGTGCACGCGAGGGAATCACGGTGGAAGCCCCGACGCACACGCGCACGCCACTAAATCTTCCTTCACTGCCGTGCGCGCAAATACCCACGCCTACCAGGGGACGATGTTCTGCCGCGGTCTTGACGAAACGCGTGTAGGCGCCACGTCCGATGGCGGCGGGAGGCGGCAACAGGATCTCTGTGACCAGTTCAGCCGGCTTCAGGTCGGTCTGGTAGTAATCGATGTAAAACTCTTCCAGCGCAAGCTCACGTTCACCCTGGCTACCGCTGATGCGCACGCGCGCTCCCATGGCCATCAGGCAGGTTGGCGGATCCGTGGCAGGGTCGGCATAGCAGAGATTGCCGCCCAGCGTGGCCATACTGCGTACCTGTGGGTTGGCTACCTGCTTAGCCATCGCCGAAAGCATCGGGTAGTGCTCAGCAATCACAGGATGCAGGGCGAGCTCGGCAATCGTCACCAGTGCGCCAATCCGCAATCCCGTCTGCGCATCAAAGCGCACCTGGTCCATATCTGGCAGGCCGCCGAGGTTGACCACGTGCGAAGGCGTCACCAGTCGTTGCCGCAATGCCAGCAGAAGCGCGGTGCCGCCCGCAAGAGGCAAGGCCCCTTCACCATGCGTGGCAAGCATCTGGCTCGCTTCGGCCGCACTGGCTGGCCTGAGGAATTCAAAATCACGCATGGGGACGCTCCTTCTCCAACGATTTTTCGCGCTCCTGGTCCATAGCAGCCTTCTCCCGCAATCCGGCCAGCACCTTCTCGGGCGTAATGGGCAGGGAATTGATCCGCACGCCCACAGCGTCATAGACGGCATTGGCAATCGCGCCCGCTATAGGCACGATCGCGGTTTCTGATGCACCCTTTGCGCCGAACGGGCCATTGGGCTCCATGGATTCGACCAGGGCTGTGCGCAGCGGAGGCACGGCATCAGCAGTGGCAATGGTGTAGTCGGCGAAGTTGCCGTTGATCAGGCGCCCATCTTCATACTGAAACTGTTCATAGAGCGCCCATCCGATGCCCTGCACGGCAGCGCCACGCACCTGCCCCTCGACCCACAAGGGGTTGAGCGCGCGGCCACAGTCGTCGGCCACGAAACAGTCGAGCAGCGCAACCTGGCCGGTCTGGATGTCGACCTCGACTTCCACCGTCGCCGCAGCAAATGAATACGCCGGCGCCACATTGCCGTAGTAAGTCTCCTTGTCTGCCATGGTGGTAGGCGGGTCGTAGGTCGCCTTGGTGAATACGCCTTCGCCCCCGACACGGAACATCGCGATTTTTGCCACCTCAGCCAAAGTAAATACTTTGCTGCCGTCAGAAAGCTTTTCGACCACGCCGTCGCGAATAGTAAGGTCGGCCGGTTCCACCTTTGCCGCCGCAGCAGCAGCATCGAGCAGGATGTTCCTGGCTTCGGTGGCGGCACGAATCGTGGCGTTGCCAGCCAGGATCGTCACCCGGGATGCCACCGTGCCGAAACTCAGCGGCGCAGTATCGGTATCGGGCATATTGACCCTGACGTGGTCAATCGGAATCCCGAGCGTTTCGGCGCAAATCTGCGCCAGGACCGTATTGGATCCCTGTCCCAGGTCGCTCTCACCGGTGGTCAGTATCACGCGCCCGTCGAAGTTCACCTTCACGAATACCGTTGATCCATCCCAGTCCGCAATCTGCCGGTTTGCCGTGACATGGATGCCGCTTCCAATGCCCACGCCGCGCCTCTTCACGCCCTCACCTTTGGGTGCGCCGTGCTTGCCGTCCCAGCCGATTGCGTCGCGCGACTTCTCCAGGCACTCGATGAGCCCGCAACTTCCCATGTACCAGCCGTGCACGCTGGTCTCGCCCTTCCTGATCGCATTGCGCAGATGGACGTCCACGGGGTCCATGCCTATCATTTCAGCCAGCATCGTCAGGTGGGCATCGACGGGGAACACCATCTGCTGCGTGCCAAAGGCGCGGAAGGTACCGCTGGGCGTCTTGTTGGTGTAAGCCAGGCGCGCGTGGCAGCGCACGTTGGATAGCCTGTGCAGGCTGTCGCTGCGAAACGCTGTCACCAGCACCTGTTCAAGGGTCAGGTTGTTGAACGCGCCGTTGTCGGCCACGACGATGGCATCCTTGGCCAGGATCTCCCCATCCTTGGACAGCCCCATTTTGAGCGTCACGCGGGCCGGCATGCTGGAACGCGCCGCCAGGAAATCCTCAAGCCGGTTGTTTTGCAAACGCACTGGCCGCCCCGTCTGCAGGGCCAGGAAGGCGCAGATCGGGGAATTCATGTCTTCAGTCAGCTTTCCACCAAAGCCGCCGCCGGTAACTGTCTGGATTACCCGGATCATGGTCTGCGCAACGCCCAGCGCTTCCGCCAGGATCTGGCGCGTAAAAAATATCGACTGGGTGGGCGCCCATACCGTCAGGCGTCCATCCGGTTCCACCTGGGCCAGGGTGCACATCGGTTCCATGTACGCGTGGTACTGGTAACCCATGTCATAGGTCGCTTCATAGATCGCGGCGCTGCGCTGGAAACCTTCTTCCACATTGCCGCGGCAAATGTTGATTTCGCGGGCAAGATTGCCGGTACCGGCGTGAACTTCAGGGGCGCCGGGCATCAGCGCTATTTCAGGATCGAACACGGCCGGCAAAATCTCGTACTCGACATGGATCAGCTCCAGCGCGTCCAGGGCCGTGGCCTCATCCACGGCCGCAACCGCCGCCACTTCTTCGCCTGCATACCGGACCCGATCCTTGGCGAAGATCGTGTACTCCTTGTGCAGGAAGCCAAACAGCTGCTCCGGCGTATCCGCGCCCGTGACCACCGCTTTCACGCCCGGCAAACGCTTGGCCCGGCTGGTGTCGATGCGGACAATGCGCGCGTGGGGATGCGGGCTGCGCAGCACCTTTGCCTCCAGCATGCCGGCAATCTTCATGTCACCGACATATTTCGCCGCTCCCAACACCTTCTCGCGGGCATTCACCTGCGGCAGCGACGCGCCTATCAAGCTTTTGCTCATCTACCCTGCTCCTCGACCAATGGCCGCAAAATAAAACTGGAAACAACGTTGGCCAGGCAATGCCTGGAACAGCAACATCAAGCCTCGCCCAGGAAAGCGCTCATCACTTTCGGATCGCTCTCCAGTACTGCCGACTCCCCCTCCAACACCATGCTGCCTGTCTCGAGGACATAGCCGCGGGCCGAGGCTGACAGGGCGATCTTTGCGTTTTGCTCGACAACCAGCACAGCAGTGCCGCGCGCGCCGATTGCTGCGATGGCGCGGAAAACGTCGGCCGAGACCAGGGGCGCCAGGCCCAGCGAAGGTTCATCCAGTATCAGCAGCCGGGGTTTGCCCATCATCGCGCGCCCGATGGTCAGCATCTGCTGCTCTCCACCGCTCAGCGACCAGCCCATCTGGGACTTGCGCTGCGCCAGCTTGGGGAACAGTTCATAAACCTCGTCCAGGCGCTCCCTTAGCGTGCCCGCCCCGGCCCGATGGCCAACCTTCAGGTTCTCCAGTACGGTAAGCCCGGGGAAAACGCGTCGCCCTTCCGGTGCAACGCCGATGCCCATGCCCACTATCGACTCGGTGCGCTGGCCATGGATGGCACGGCCCATGAAGTGGATCGAACCGCCTGCGACAGGCACCAATCCGAGTGCCGCCTTGAGGGTGGAAGATTTACCGGCCCCATTCGAGCCAATCAGGCAAACGGTTTCGCCTTCGGCCACAGTCAGGCTGAGGTTGCGTACTGCCGGCACGCCCCGATAGGCAACGGTGACGCCGTCAAGCTGAAGCAGCGACATGTTCTTTTCCCAGGTACGCGGAGATCACTTCTTCGGATTGGCGCACTTCTGCTGGCGTGCCATCGGCAATCAGGCGACCGAAACTGAGGACGGTCACCTTGTCGGCCATCTTCATCACGACTGACATGTTGTGGTCGATGAGGATGACCGATATGCCGCTGGCGCGAACTTGCTGGATCAGGCCGCACAGGGACAGTGCCTCGCTTTGCGTCATGCCGGCAAAAGGCTCGTCAAGCAGCAATAGCTTTGGGTCAGCCGCCAATGCCCGCGCTACTTCAGCCAGGCGCCGCTCTGCCGGGGTAAGGCTGGCTATCGGTTGCAGCGCCTTGGATTGGAGCCGCACGAACGAAAGCCAGCCATGCGCCTTCTCACGCGCCGCCTCGACCGTGGCCTTTGAGGATTGGGTGCCGAACACATCGGCCAGCACATTCCAGGGTTTGCGCGCGGTCGCCGCCAGACACACGTTATCCAGCACGTTCAAGCCTTCAAACAGGGCTGGATGCTGGAAGGTGCG
>JAQGMC010000094.1 GCA_028292545.1 Paucimonas sp. | reverse complement strand
AACTGGAGATTGCCGGCGCGCTGCATGGCCGCTCGCTGCCAGTGGTGAAATGCAAGACAAATGATGTGCGCGTGCCGGCCGATGCAGAGATCGTCATCGAAGGCCGGCTCTTGCCCAAGGTGCGTGAGCTCGAAGGGCCGTTCGGTGAATTCCCGAAGTATTACAGCGCCCAGGAAAAACGCGAAGTGATCCAGGTCGACGCCATCACACACCGTGAATCGCCGATCTATCACACCATCGTGCCGGCCGAAATGGAGCACTTGCTGCTGGGTTCGATTCCGCGCGAAGCAACGCTGCTGGCCCACCTGCAACGCAGCTTCCCCGGCGTGAAGGATGTGCACCTGTCGATCGGCGGCGTGGCGCGCTACCACCTGTATGTGAAGCTCGACAAGCGGCGCGAAGGCGAACCGAAGAATGTGATGATGGGCGCCTTTGCCGGCCATTACGACGTCAAGCAAGTCGTGGTGGTCGACACCGACGTCGATGTGCATGACCCGCTGCAGGTGGAATGGGCAATCGCAACCCGCTTCCAGGCCGACCGCGACCTGATGGTGGTGGCTGGCGCCCAGGGTTCCGTGCTCGATCCATCGACCACGGTTGGCCAGGACGGTCCCAATGGCGAGCCCCCGCCCGCATATCGCCAGGGCATCAGCGCCAAGATGGGGCTGGATGCCACCAAGCCGGTTTCCTATCACGGCCACGTCTTCACCAAGGTACGGGTGCCGGGCGAGGACACGGTCGACCTGACGCGCGAAGTTGTTGCGGGCGTTAAAATCGACTGGACCAATCCCGGCGCATAAAACACTACCGGCGCAGCCATGACCCTTTCCGCTTCCGCTGCAGGTTCCCGTCCGCGCCTGGTGATCGCCATCACCGGCGCCAGCGGCACGGTTTATGGCGTGCGCCTGTTGCAGCAACTGCGCCAGTCCGGCGCTTGCGAAACCCACCTGGTGATGTCGTCCTCTGGCGCGATGACGGCGCAGCAGGAAATGGACATGAAGCGCGGTGAGATCGAAGCGCTGGCCGATGTCGTGCACAACGCCAAGGACATCGGCGCCACTATCGCCAGCGGCTCATTCCAGTCGCTGGGCATGGTGATTGCGCCGTGCTCGATGAAGACGCTGGCCAGCGTGGCCAATGGCTTTGCCGACAACCTGGTGTCGCGCGCAGCGGATGTGATGCTGAAAGAAAGGCGCAGGCTGGTGTTGCTGGCGCGTGAAACGCCACTCAACCTGGCCCACTTGCGCAACATGACGGCCGTCACTGAAATGGGCGGCATCGTATTTCCGCCGGTGCCGGCTTTTTATTCGCGCCCGCAAACACTGGAAGACATGATCCAGCATACCGTCGGACGTGTGCTCGACCTGTTCGACCTACCCCATAGCGGGCTGGTCAAGCGCTGGGAAGGCATGGGCAAGCCGGACTGAAGCGGCAGGCTGCACGCCACTTTGCCGCGGACGCCTTGAACGCCCTGCCTTGAACGCTCCTTGAACGCTCCTTGAACGCCACCCGTCCCACAGGAACAAAAACGTGAAGCGCATGCTGTCCATCGCCGACCTTGAACAGGCGGTGCGCCGCCGACTGCCGCCGGGCATCTTCGGTTATGTCGTGGGCGGTTCCGAAGATGAAGCTTCGTTGCGCGCAAACCGCGCCGGTTTCGAGCAATGGCAATTCCTGCCACGCCCGCTGGTGGATGTGTCAACCCGCAGCCAGCAAACCAAGTTGTTTGGCAAGACCTGGGATTCGCCTGTGGGCATTGCGCCGATGGGCGTGGCCAGCGTGTGCCGCTTCGATGGCGACCGCGCGCTGGCGCGCGCCGCAGCCCGGGCCGGTGTCCCTTTCATTCTGAGCGGCGCCTCGACGACGGCGCTGGAACAAGTCGCTGCTGAATCGCCCGACGCCTGGTTCCAGGCTTATATTCCATCGCGCCGCGAAGTGATCCTGCCGCTGCTGCGGCGGGTGGCTGCAGCCGGCATCGATACCCTGGTGGTGACGGTGGACGTGCCGATCGCCTCGCAACGCGAAATGGAAATCCGCAACGGTTTTTCCGTGCCCTTGCGGCCCTCGGTCAAGCTGCTGCTGGGCGGGCTGTCGCGACCGCGCTGGCTGCTGGAAACCTTTGCCCGCACCTTGCTGGCCCAGGGCATACCGCATTTCGAAAATTTCACCGCCACGCGCGGCAACGCCATCGTTACCGCCACCAGCGGCGACCATCGCGCCGGCCGCGCCGCGCTGTGCTGGGACGACATGCGCTGGCTGCGCGGACACTGGGCAGGCAAGCTGGTGATCAAGGGCATCTTGCGGCCGGAAGATGCGCGCCATGCGCAAGCCATTGGCGCTGATGGCGTGATCGTGTCCAACCATGGCGGGCGCCAGCTTGATGGCGCAATCGCCAGCATCGATGCGCTGCCGGCAGTGGTGGCTGCGGTTCCCGGCTTTCCGGTTATGATCGATGGCGGCTTCCGGCGCGGCACCGATGTGCTGAAAGCCCTGGCGCTGGGCGCCTGCTTCGTCTTCGTCGGGCGGCCCGCCATGTACGGACTGGCGCTGGATGGCGCAAACGGCGCGCAGGCTGCGCTGGGTTTGCTGCAAAAGGAAATCGACCTCAACCTGGCCCTGCTTGGCTGCCCTGGCACGGCGCAACTGGATCGCAGTTATGTGCGCCATGCCAGTGAAACACCGCTGGCTGCAGCATCGGCGCGAAGCAGCCTGGCAAGCCAGGCGCTTCCCGGCGTACAGGCAGCATGAAGCCGGGCCGGTAGTATTCCCCTCAGCGCGGCATAATGCGCGAGGCAACACGGCCAGCGCCGGCGCGGATTGGCGAACGCAGCACGGAGGGCCGCGGCCCCCGACACGAATCGAACTTAGGAGACATACAGATGAGCGAGCAAAAAACGGCCCGGACGGGCGGCGAAATCCTGGTCGATGCCCTGCGCATCCACGGCGTGAAAACTGCGTTTTGCGTGCCGGGCGAAAGCTTCCTGGCCGTGATCGATGCGCTCTACAGCGCGCGCGACGACATCAACCTGATCGTCGGCCGCCAGGAAGGCGGCGTGGCCCACATGGCTGAAGCTTATGGCAAGTTGACCGGTGAACCGGGCGTCTGCTTCGTCACGCGCGGACCGGGCGCAACCAATGCCGCGATCGGCATCCATACCGCGCGCCAGGATTCGACGCCTTTGATCGTATTTGTGGGCCAGGTGGCGCGCGACACGGTCAGCCGCGAAGCCTGGCAGGAAATCGACTACCGGCAAATGTATGGCGGCATCGCGAAATGGGCAGACCAGATCGACGATGTGCGCCGGATTCCGGAATTCATCAACCGCGCTTTCCATATCGCCACGGCGGGCCGTCCCGGCCCGGTCGTGCTGGCGATACCCGAGGACATGCTGACTGAAATGGCAAGCGTGGCCGACACGCCGCGCTATCAGCGCGTGGCCTATCACCCCGGCCCGCAAGCGATGACCCAGTTGCAACAGATGCTGGCCGGCGCGAAACAGCCGCTGGTGATGCTGGGCGGCGGCGGCTGGTCGCGCCAGGCCAGCGAAGGCATCGCCCGCTTCGCAGAAAATTTTGGCTTGCCGGTGATCTGCAGCTTCCGTCGCCAGGACTTGTTTGACAACCGCCATCCGAATTACGCCGGCGAAGCCGGCCTGGGCATCAATCCCAAGCTGGCCGATCGCATCCGCAAAGCCGACCTGATCCTCGCCATCGGGCCGCGCCTGGGCGAAACCACGACCATGGCTTATACGCTGCTGCAAGTGCCCAAGCCGGCGCAGCGCCTGGTGCATGTGCACCTTGACCCGAACGAGCTGGGCCATGTCTATCATGCCAACCTCGCAATCCATGCCGGCATGGCCGAATTCGCAGGCGAACTGGCTGCCCTGCCCAAGCCAGCGGCCACGCCCTGGCGCGAGTGGACTGCTGCGGCCTGCCAGGATTATGTCGACAACTGCAAACACACGCCGGTTGCGCGCGGCGTCGACATGGGTGAAGTGATGCAGCACCTGCGCGAAACGCTGCCGGCGGATTCGATCATCACGAACGGCGCCGGCAATTACACGATCTGGGTGCAGCGCTTTTACCAGTACCGCGGCTTCCGCACCCAGCTCGCGCCTTCCAGCGGCACGATGGGTTATGGCGTGCCGGCCGCAATTGCCGCCAAACTGGTTCATCCCGAGCGCACCGTGGTGTGTTTCGCCGGCGATGGCTGTTTCCTGATGAACGGGCAGGAACTGGCTACCGCAGTCCAGTACAAGCTCAATATCATCTTCGTGGTGGTGAATAACGGCATGTATGGCAGCATCCGCATGCACCAGGAAAAAGAGTATCCGGAACGGGTGCACGCCACCGCGCTCACCAATCCCGACTTTGCCGCACTGGCGCAGTCGTATGGCGCCCTGGGCATGCTGTGCGAACGCACTGAAGATTTCGCGGCTGCGTTCGAGAAAGCGCGCAATGCCGGCAAGCCGGCGCTGATTGAAGTGCGCACCGATCCGGATTTGCTGACGCCGCGGGCGACGGTGGCTTCGCTGCGGGCGGCGGCGAAAGGCTGAGGGGCATGGGGTTGACTGCAGGCGTTCGTTGAATGGACGCAAGCCTCACTGCAGGCGTTCGTTGACCCCATCCCCACCCTCCGCCCTCCCCTTGAAAGGGAGGGAGCTTCCGGGATGCGTCGTTGGGTGAAACTCTGGCATTCCCTGCGCAAGTCATTTTGCAGCCCGCAAGCGGTTAAAATGGCAGGCTTCCCACCTGCCTCCCCTGCCCTTCCCCCTCCGCCATGAAGCAACTGATCAACGCCCGCATCCTGTCACAGGAAAGCCTGCCCTCTCCCGCCCTGATACAGCAGGAAATCCCGCATACGAAGAAATCGCTGGCGTCGGTGCTGAACGGCCGCGCGCAACTGGAAGACATTCTTGAGCGTCGGGATGCGCGCCGCTTCATCGTCATCGGCCCCTGCTCTATACATGACCCGGAAGCGGCGCTTGACTACGCGGCGCGCCTGAAGCCGCTGGCGGCGGAAGTGGCCGACGTCTTGCTGCTGGTGATGCGCGTGTATTTCGAAAAGCCGCGCACGACCGTGGGCTGGAAAGGCTTGATCAACGATCCCGGCCGCGATGACTCTTTCGACATCGTGCGCGGCATCCGCATCGCGCGCCAGTTGCTACGCGACATTGGCGAGATGGGACTGCCCATCGGCACCGAAGCGCTCGACCCGCTGATGCCGCAATACCTGGGCGACATGGTGAGCTGGAATGCGATCGGCGCGCGCACCACGGAATCGCAAACCCATCGCGAAATGGCAAGCGGCCTGTCCACGCCGGTAGGCTTGAAGAACGGCACCGACGGCAGCCTGGCGGTGGCAATCAATGCCATGCAATCGGCCCTGGCGCCGCATGCCTTCCTGGGCATGGATGCCGAAGGCAAGACATCCGTGATCCGCACCGCCGGCAATCCGCATGGCCACCTGATCCTGCGCGGCGGCCAGGCGCCCAACTATGGCGCCGAATCGGTGGCGCAAGCTGAAGCCCTGCTGCGCAAAGCCGGGCTGCCGGCATCCATCGTCGTCGATTGCAGCCACGGCAATTCAAACAAGGACCACCAGCGCCAGGTCGCGGTGATGCATGACGTGGTGCGCCAGGTTTGCGCTGGCAATACCAGCGTGGTCGGCATGATGCTCGAATCCAACCTGGTCGAAGGCGCGCAAAAAATCCAGGCCGACCTGTCAAAACTGGTTTATGGCCAGTCTGTCACCGATGCCTGCATCGGATGGGAAGCCAGCGTCACTGCCGTGCGCGAGGCGGCGTCGGCCTTGCGCCAAGCCCGGACTGGCAATGCACCACGCCAGTCGGCCCTGGCCAGCGAAGCTGCAAAGGTAGGCTGACCTGATCCGCAGCGCGGGCCTTCGCCGCTTACAGGTCGCGCCGGGCCGTTTCCATTGCTTCCGTGAGCACCGCGCGGTCGCCGATATGGTTGGCCAGCACCAGTAGCAAGCGCGCCTGGAACAGCATGGCCTGGTCATCGTCCAGGTCGCGCTGCATCCCGATCAGCTCTTCATAGAATCCATCCGGATCCGGAATATTCAGTTCACGGTTCAAAGGCATCGCGGCTCCTGTCTCAAGCCCACTGGCGCCGGGGCCAATCGGGTCCAGGGATATGGGCGGTATTGTCGGCATGCTGCAATCTTCCTGGCAAGGCTTCAAAGCGCGCAGGCGCGCGCCAGCGCGGCGCGGATTTTTTCGCGGTCAAACCTGCGCCAGCGCGCCGCCACATGATGGTCCGGCCGCAGCAGGTAGACCGTGCCCGGCTTGCCGTCATATCTTTGCATCAGCAAGCCGTGGCTATCCTGCAGGTCGACACCGACGCGCAGCACGCTGGCCGCGATCGCGCCCAGCGCAACCGGACCGGCTTGCCCGACCGCGCCAAACACCAGCAAGCTGAATCCGGTGGGCAGTTGTTCCAGGAACCAGGCGTCTTTTCCCTCCACCGTCACGGGTGCATCGGCGCAATTGCTGCCGGGCTGCATCGCGCCGGCGAACGGCGCTTCGTCCGGCGTGTTCAGCGATGAAGACAAGTAGGGCGTGGGGGTGGACAGCCGGCCGCTATTGACCAGCTTGCGGGCGAAAGGCTCGTGTCGCGCAAGCTGCAACACCGCATTGCGCAAGAGCCGGCTGGCGCGGCTTTTGGGCGTAATGAAATCGGTGGAGCGGGTCGAATGGCGCAGGTTGTCGTCGCTGGCCAGCGAGCGTTCCTCGTGATAACTGTCCAGCAGCGCGGGGGGCGCCGCGCCATCGATTACCAGCTTCAGCTTCCATACGAGGTTATCGGCATCCTGCACGCCGCTGTTGGCGCCACGTGCGCCGAAGGGCGACACCTGGTGCGCGGCATCGCCGGCGAACAGCACCCGGCCGTGACGCAACTGATCAATGCGGCGGCAGGCGAACTGATAGACCGACACCCATTCGAGCTCGAATTCCACATCCGGGCCTAGCATCGCGCGGATGCGCGGCAACACGTTTTCCGGTTTCTTTTCTTCGGCCGGATCGGCATCCGGCCCAAGCTGGAAATCAATGCGCCAGACATGGTCGGCCTGGCGGTGCAGCAGCACGCTCTGGCCCGGGTGGAACGGCGGATCGAACCAGAACCAGCGTTCGGCCGGGAAATCGGCTTTCATCACTACATCCGCAATCAGGAAGCGGTCGTGGAATTGCTGGCCGTTGAAGGCTGCGCCAACCAGGCGCCGCACATCGCTGTTGGCGCCATCGCAGGCAAGCAACCATTGCGCTTCCATGTCGAACTGCCCGTCCGGGGTGTCAACGCGCAGGCGCACCGCATCGGCATCCTGTTTCAAATCCAGCAGCTTGTGTTTCCAGCACAGCGCCACCAGTGGCGAAGCCTGGCAAGCTTCGACCAGGTATTGCTCAACATAGTATTGCTGCAGGTTGATCATGGCCGGCATCTTGTGGCCAGCTTCGGGCAAGAGGTCGAAGCTGTACACCTGCGCATCGCGAAAGAAAACCCGGCCCACGTTCCAGCTCACGCCCTGCTGCACCATGCGCCCGGCCACACCCAGCCGGTCATAGATTTCCAGCGGCCGCTTGGCATGGCACACGGCACGCGAGCCGATGCTGACGGTATTGTTATCGTCCAGCACCACCACAGGCTGGCCGCGGCGCGCGCAATCAAGCGCAGCCACCAGGCCCACCGGCCCGGCGCCGACAATGACCACCGGATGCCGCTGCAACCGGCCTTCGCGCTGCGCTTCAGTCGGGCGGAAGGGAAATTCGGGATAGTGGTAAGTGGCTTGCACGCGGATAGTCCTCAGGCCCTGCCCTGCATCACGCCGGCCGGGCTGTTGCCTGGCACCGGTCGCATCTCATGCATCCAGGCGGCGTGGCGCGGCGCGCGCCGGGTGCGCGACCATTCTTCCAGCATTTCCCATTTCACTGCATCCAGTTTCTGCATTTGTTCGTCGGTTGCGCAATCGGCCGCCAGCTCTAGGCGGTGACCATTCGGGTCGAAGAAATAAATCGATTTGAACAGGGTGTGGTCGGTGACGCCGACCACCGCCACGCCAGCCGTTTCCAGCCGGGCACGGGTTTCATGCAGCGCGGCTTCGCTATCGACCTTGAAAGCCAGATGTTGCACCCAATCCGGCGTGTGCGGATCGCGGCCCATTGGCGGCGCAGCCGGAATTTCAAAGAAGGCGAGGATGTTGCCTTGGCCGGCATCCAGGAAAACATGCATGTAGGGGTCGGGTGCGCCGGTGGAGGGAACCTGGTCTTCGGCGATGGCCAGCACGAATTGCATGCCCAGGTGGCGCACGTACCAGTCTACGGTTTCCTTCGCGTCACGGCAGCGGTAGGCAACATGATGGATGCGTTGGATTTGCATGGCGGCTCCATGGCGGGTGCAAGGCGGTTTGCGGATTAGTAACCGATGTTACGGTATGGCTTATCGGCGCCAGCGTCAAGTGATTTGCGCAGGGATTGGGGTGGAATTCGCCAGTTGCTGCGAGCGGTCATCCGTCGCACAAACGGGCGTGGGATACTTGGCAGTATGGAGCTCCAGAAATTTTTTCCTTATCGGGTGGCGAGGCTGGCTGAGATCGTCAGCCTGGCCACCGCACAGGTCTATTCCAGCCGTTTCAAGCTGACGCGGGATGAGTGGCGGGTGATTGCCGCCCTCGCGGGCGGGGAGGCGGTGAAGACAGCGTTCATCCTGGAGAGCAGCACGCTGGACAAGATGCGGGTGAGTCGCGCCGTGGCACGGCTGGAGCGGGATGGGTTGGTGGGGAGGTCGCCGGATCCGGGCGACAAGCGGGGGCACTTGGTGCGGTTGCTGCCGGCCGGGCAGGAGTTGTATGAGCGTTTGGTACCGATGGTGCTGGAGCGGGAGGCGTTTCTTTTATCCGGCCTGGATGAGGAGGAATGGCGGGTGCTGGATCGGGCGATTGAGAAGATCGCTGCGCGGGCGGGGGAGTTAGTGAGGAAAGGGTGAGGCCGGGGTTTTTGCCCCACCCGGCGGGCGAGAAGGCCGCAGGTTTTGAGGGCGGTGCCTCCGGCCAGTGAAGAAGGGTTTTCGTTTTTTCTTGCGGCAGGTTTTGAGGTCGGTGCCTCCGGCCGGTGAAGAAGGGTTTTCGTTTTTTCTTGGCGGCAGGTTTTGAGGTCGGTGCCTCCGGCCGGTGAAAAGAGGTTTTCTTTTATCTCTGTTAAGCCGGGAATTCGCCCCGGCGGGCGACTTCCTTTCTCTTCGTCGCGCCGAAGAGAAAGGAAGCAAAGAGAAGGGCGCTGGACATTCGGCTAGCGGTCTTCGACGTGCACGACCCACGGAGACGCTTGGGCCGGTGGTGTGCTGGTCGTCGGGCACGGAATTTGGTCATTGTCTTGCGTCTGACCGTGACGCTGTAAACCGTTTAAATGCCGCTGGCTGTGAGAGGCGGTGCGTTGTCTCTCCGGATGGCGGACCCTCCAGTTCGGCTGGGGGGTGGTGCCTTCGCTTTCAGCGTTTGGGCACCGGCATCTGTCTGGTGCGATGGACCGTTTTCGTCTGATGTTCCTTTACCGGCGTGTCGTCTCTCGTGGTGACTCACTGCTCTGCAATAGTTAGGCTCGTTTCGCTTGGTCCTATTCGCAATCGCCGCGTTGTGTCGTTGACAGTCGCGTTTTGGCGTGGCAAGTTCGTCGCTGCATGCATGGCCGGGTGGGATGATGAAGATAACGATAAAGAAGCAAATCGCAGTGGTGTACGTCGCGTTGTCAATGTTGGCGGCAACGGCTGCGTTAGCGCAGGCTGGTAGTGCGGCGGGCGAGGCGGCTGTGAGTGGCGTCAAGTATGAGACGGGCAAGCATCCAAAGGCGAAAGGCGTCGCGCTTTCCTTCCGGTATCCCGCTGGCTGGCGTGCTGGCGAGGAGGAGGCTGCCGACCTGGTGCAATCCTTTTCCGGCACGTTCGAGGGCATCCCGGCCCGGATCATGTTGCAGGTAAAGAATGCGGGGCATGATGTCGAGCGCGAATGTGGCGACCTCAAGCCAGCGCAATGGGAAGCCGCTTTCCGCGAACCCGATTCCGCGATGAAAGCGATTAATGCCCGGGTCGGACGTTTTTCCTCCAAACCCGGCGCAATATTCAGCCTGCAAGGCGTGTTCGACGGGCCGGAAAAGGGCACCTACCGGGGCCAAGTCCTTGCCGTCTGCGCCCGCGACAAGATCATTTGGCTCTGGTGCGGTCCCACTGACCTCAAAGCCTCTGAACAACAAATCATCGCCCGCTCTCACGCCCTGACACCCGCCTGCACCGCTACCTTCGATAGCCTGTCCATCGCCGACAAGCGACGCTGATCGTCAAGCAGCGGCGAACCTTGCTCAAGCGCGCTCCGCCACCCACCCAGTGCCAAACCTGAAAACGAAGGCACCGCGCCAAACTGAACGGTCAGCCCCCCAGCCAGACACCCAGCGACCGTCATCGTGGCGGCATGCAAACGGTTCACCCCATCCCTGGCCCGGTGCCCAAACGCTGAAAGCGAAGGCACCCACCACCGGCCAACCTCGAGGGTCAGCCACCCGGAGAGACAACGCACCGCCTCTCACAGCCACCGGCATTTAAACGGTTTACAGCCTCACGGTCAGACGCAAAGCCATGGCCGGCACCCGTGCCCGACGACCAGCACACCACCGGCCCAAGCGTCTCCGTGGGTCGTGCACGTCGAACACCGCTAGCCGAATGTCCAGCGCCCTTCTCTTTGCTTCCTTTCTCTTCGGCGCGACGAAGAGAAAGGGAGTCGCCCGCCGGGGCGAATTCCCGGCTTAACAAAGATAAAAAGAAAACCTCTTTTTCACCGGCCGGAGGCACCGACCCAAAAACCTGCGGCCAAGAAAAAACGAAAACCCTTCTTCATCCCGGAGGCACGAGCCTCAGACCCTTCGGCTAAAGCCATCGCACCAAGCCCGGGCGACCGCAGGCGCGACTCTCAAATCCACCGGCCAGGTCAGGCCAACCCAACCCTTACCCTTTAGCCAAAGGACATCCCCCTTCAGCCAAAGGCCGAAACGCCCTCTCCGCTGGAATGGTCGACTTATACGTGTAGTAATCCCACGGATACTTCGACTCCGAAGGCTTCTTCACCTGATACACATACATGTCATGCACCATCCGTCCATCGGCGCGGATACGTCCATTCTTGGCAAACATATCGTTGATCGGCGTTGCCTTCATCTTCGCCATCACCGCAGCGGTGTTATCCGACCCCACCGCCTTCACGGCATTCAGATAGTGCAGCGTCGACGAATAATCGCCGGCATCGCCCATCGTCGGCATGCGCTTGGTCAGCGCAAAGAAGCGCTTCGACCACGCCCGGGTCTCTTCATTACGGTCCCAGTAGAAAGCAGTCGTCAGCGTCAGGCCCTGTGCGATTTCCAGTCCCATCGCATCGACGTCCGTCACCCATACCAGCAAACCGGCCAGCATCTGCTTGCCGCCTTTGGTCAGGCCGAATTCATGCGCCGACTTCACCACATTGATGAAGCCCGTGCCAGAACCGGCGATCGCCACTACCTTGGCCTTGGAACCCTGCGCCTGCAACAGGAAAGCGGAATGGTCAGAGGTCGCAATCGGATAACGCGCCGAGCCGACGACCTTGCCACCCTTGGACTTGACCGCTGCCGACGTATCGTTTTCCAGCGCATGGCCAAACGCATAGTCTGCCGTGAGGAAGTACCAGGAATCGCCGCCCTGCTTCACGATCTCGCCACCTGTGCCATTGGCCAGGGCCCAGGTGTCATACGAATAGTGGATGCTGTTGGCGGTGCAGGCGTCGCCCGTGATGCGCGAGGAACCGGAACCGTTGACGATTGCGATCCGGTCCTTTTCCTTGGCGACATTGATGACGGAAAGCGCGACGCCGGAATTGATCAGGTTGTTGATCATCCTGACGTCTTGCGTGTCGAACCATTCGCGCGCCTTGCTGGCGGCTACGTCCGGCTTGTTCAAGTGATCGTTGGTGACGATTTCAATCGGCCGGCCCAGTACGCTGCCGCCGAAATCCTGCACCGCCATCTTCACGGCATTGACCGCGCCGGCGCCGGACTCATGCGAGAACTGGCCCGACAAATCCGTCATCACGCCAATCCGAAAAGGCTTGGCGGTTTGCGCTGATGCAGCGCCCATCGCGCAAGCCACCAGCACTGCGCAAGGCAACATCTGCCACATTTTTTTCATGTCTCACTCCTTCCAGGATGTCCGTCTTGCGGGACTGGTTTTTTATTTGCAGATTATCCGGGTCACAGCCTTGCAGTATTTTTATACAAGACACTGACTCGAAAAACTAGGGTAATGAACGCTTGTTGGAAAGTCAAAGCAAATTCCGGCGGCACCTACTGAAGACGTCGGTCTTTCATTGCTGCAAAGCGGCGATATTGCAGCGCGACGGCGCGCGGATTGGCATGCCGCTAGCCTCGTCAGCGCGGGCCAATCTGGCAATCAAGGTCTATTTAAGCAAGTCAGTTTTCTTCGGCGCCGAAATCCGAAACCGGCCGTTCCACCGCATGCGTGGCAGCCGCGCCGGGCAAGGCATAACGGGTGAAATAGGTGACGTTGTGCGCATCGAGCGGCTGGCGGCAATGGCTGCACACCACTTGCGCATGAAAGTCGTGCTGGCACGGGCGATGCCGCAACAGCAGCGGCGGGCGGCCGGCCGACAGCCATTTGTCGCCCCAGCGCATCATCACGATCATCGAGCCATACAAATCCATGCCCTTGGGCGTGAAGCGATATTCAAAACGCTCGGGCCGGACCTGGTAGGCATGGCGCTCGACGATGCCGTGGCCGGCCAAGCGCTGCAGGCGATCGGTCAGGATATTGCTGGCGATGCCGAGGTTGGTCTGAAATTCATCGAAGCGGCGCACGCCAAAATACATTTCGCGCAAAACCAGGAAGCTCCAGCGGTCGCCGATGATTTGCAGCGTGCGCGCCACCGAGCATGGCCGCCCGCGCTCCAGCACGCCGGGGTCGGAAGCGCGGCGCGAACGCTTGCGCTCGGCGACTTCGGCGCTGCTGCCGGCGCCAGGACCGCTGCGATACTGCACGTCGTGCAGGTCGACGCTGCCATTGCAGGCGGAACAAGCCACCACCGGCGAGCAGGCATGGCCGCATTCCTTGTGGATCAATTGCAGCGGCGGGCGGCCCTTGTCGCTGCCGCCAAGCCAAGCGTCGCCAAAAGCCAGCAACACCATCATGGTGGGGAACAGGTCAAGCCCGGCCTGCGACATCCGGTACTCGAAACGCAAGGCGCCGGAGGAATACGCAATGCGCTGCAACAGGCCCAGTTCAGTCAGGTGGTTCAGGCGCTTGGCCAGGGTGGTGCGTGGCAAACCCAGCACAGCCTGGAATTGTTCATAGCGACGCGCGCCGAAAAACGCTTCTCGCAACACCATGAAACTCCAGGCGTCGGACAGGATTTCGAGCGTGCGACCCACCGAGCAAAAACGGCTGATGCCCGGGAAGGATCGGGCCGGCGGCGAAGCCGGCGCCTGGGTCAGGATGGCAGCCATGTTGTTTCGTCCTTACTGCGACGCAAGCGACTCCTTGAGCCTAAAACGCAGGATCTTGCCGGAACCGGTACGCGGGATTTCCGGCACCACATGAACTGAATCGGGCAGCTTGTAGGCCGACAGGCGCTCACGGCAATGGGAAACCAGCGCTTGCGTATCGACCTCCATGCCGGGGCGTGCGACGACAAACACGACGGGCACTTCGCCCAGGTGCTGGTGCGGCGCGCCAACCACCGCGCAGTCGAGCACCGCGGGGAAGGAGGCCACCGCTTCCTCCACCTCGGCCGGCGCAATATTCTGGCCGCCGCGGATGATCAATTCCTTCAGCCGGCCGGTGATGGTCAGGTAACCGTTGCGATCGCAGCGCGCCAGGTCACCGGTGTGATACCAGCCGTTGCGCACCGCGGCCTGGGTTTCGGCCGGCTTGTTGTGATAACCCGCCATCAGGTTGGGACCGCGCACGATCAGTTCGCCCTCCTCCCCTTGCGCCACATCTTCGCCGGCCAGGTCGACAATGCGGGTCGACAGGCCCGGCACGGGCAAGCCGCAGGAACCCATGACGCGCGTGCCGCTGCGCGCATTCAGGGTCACCATGGTCGAGGTTTCGGTAATGCCATAACCATCGAGCAGCATCACGCCAAAACGCTTTTCAAATTCCTGGTTGACCGGCCCCGGCATGATGGCGCCGGCTGACAGGCACAGCCGCAAGCCAGGGAAGCGGCAGCCGGGATCGGCGCGCGCTGCTTCGAGCAGGTAATGGAACATGGTGGGCACGCCGGGGAAGACCGTATAGCCGCCCGACTTCAGTTGCGCCATCACGTCCGATGTGGAAAATTTTTCCAGTATCGTTTCCGACGCGCCCACGGCCAGGATGCTCAGCACCGACAGGTTCAGCGCATAGGAATGGAACAGCGGCAAGGGCGAGAGCACATGGTCGTTTTCATTCAAGCCGGCGATCGGCACCCAGCAAGCTGCCGTCACCCACAGCATGCTGCGCTCGGACAGCAGCACACCCTTGGCCCGACCCGTGGTGCCGGAGGTGTAAATGATGAAGGAGCTGGCGTCGATGCGGTCGAGGTCGCGCGGCTGCGAGCACGGCGGCGCCTGGCACAGCGCGGCAAACTGCAGGCTGGCGGGCGCACCAGCCACGGGCGCGGCGCCGGCCGTGCCTTCGCGCTGCACCACGATCATTGTCTTCAAGGCCGGGAAGCGCGCCATCAGCGACGCTGCCAGCGGCGCGCGGGTGTCGGTCACGATGATGACCTTGCAGGCTGCATCCTCTATCCGGTAAGCCACTTCCGGTTCGGTCGAATCATGGCTGATCGGCACGGCAACGCCGCCGGCGCGCAGCACGGCAAAACAGCTTTGCACCCATTCCACCGAATTGGGCAGCAGGATTGCGACGCTGTCGCCGACCTCCAGCCCGGCATCCTGCAAATGCCCGGCCAGCATGGCGGTGGTCTGCGCCAGTTCGCCATAAGTGACGGCCGAGCGGCCATCGCGAAAGGCCAGCTTGCCCGGCCGCGCCTGCGCATGCTCGCGAATCAAGCCTGCGACTGGTTTGATCAATTCGGTATGTATCATCGTCCCTCCCGTTTTGCTTTTGTACCTGCCGCCGCTGGTTCGCGCTTGCGCCAACCGGCTCAGACCATGCAGAAGCCGCCGTTCACGCTCAACACCTGGCCAGTGATCCAGGCCGCTTCATCCGAAGCCAGGAAAGCCACGGTGGGCGCGACGTCGGACGCCTTGCCCAGGCGGCGGATGGCGTAATTGCGCAGGATCTTGTCGCGGTTGGCGGCCAGAAAGTCAGCGTCCGAATGCGCAGTCTCGATCAAGCCCAGCGACACGCAATTGACGGTGATATTGGCGCGGCCCAGTTCCTTGGCCAGCGACTTCGACAGCGCAATGCCGCCGGCGCGCGCCGCGGCTGCGACCGCAATGCCATTCTCGCCCACACGCGAGGAGTCGCCCGTCAGCGTGATGATGCGTCCGCCATTCTGCTTGACCATGTGCGGCGCCACCGCATGGCAAGTGTGGATGGTGCCGTAGAGGTCGACATCGATCTGCTTGGCCCAGCTTTCCGGCGTGCTGGCCAGGAAGCGCTCGCTGATCACCAGGCCAGCGTTGTTGACCAGGATGTCGATGCGGCCGAAATCCTGCACGATGGCAGCCACCATCTTTTGCACCTCTTCATAGCTGCCCACGCTGGCCTGGTAGGCTTTGGCCTTGCCGCCGGCGGCGCTGATTTCATCCACCACTGCCTGCGCCTCGGCGCCCGAGCGGTTGTAGTTGACGGCCACTGTTGCGCCATTTCCAGCCAGCGCCAGCGCAATCTCGCGACCCACATCGCGCCCTGCGCCTGTCACCAGCGCTACCTTGTTGCTCATGTCGGTTTTCATCCTGGTCCCCTTGTTGTGTTGTGAATGTCTTGCTTGGAAGGTTGCCGCTTGCAGCGGGCTCAGCCGCCGGCGCTTGCGCGATGGTTTTCCAGCAGCCGGAACAGGCGTTCCGGCGTCACCGGCAATTCATTGATTTCTATGCCCAGCGGCAGCAGCGCATCGGAAACGGCATTCGCAATTGCAGCCGGCGCGCCGATGGTGCCGCCCTCGCCCACGCCCCGAAAGCCGCCGACGGTGGCGGGCGCGCCGCACTGCACATGTGAAACGCGAATGTCGGGCGCTTCGGGCGCACTGGGCACCACATAATCGACCAGGCTGGCGGTCAGTATCTGGCCGCCTTCGTCATACACCACTTCCTCCAGCAGGGCCGCGCCTATGCCCTGCACCACGCCGCCATGCGCCTGGCCAGTCACGATCAGCGGATTGATGACCCGACCGCAATCGTCAGCCACCACGTATTGCTTCACTTTCACCATATAGGTTTCGGGATCGATTTCCACCACGGCGATATGGGTGGAGGAACTGGTGGTGCCCCAGACTGGATCGTAGGACTGGGTTTCTTCCAGCAATTCAATCGCATCCTTGGGCAGCTTGCCCATTTGCGAATAAACGATGTCGGCCAGTTCGGGAATGGTGATGGTCTTGCCCGAATCCAGCGCTGTAATCACGCTGTCGGCAATGGCGATATGCGATGCATCGCTGCCCAGCAAATGCGCAGCCACCCGCGCCAGGCGGCCGCGCAAGCCGCGCGCTGCCAGCGTACCGGCGCCGCCGGCCAGCACGGCGCTGCGGCTGGCATAGGTGCCGGTGCTGTGCGAGACCACGGCGCTGTCGCCCTGCACGACGCGAATATCTTCGAAACGCGCGCCAAGTTCATCTGCCACTACCTGCGCCAGTGAAGTTTCCAATCCCTGGCCATGCGAGGCAATGCCAAAGTAAGCGGTGATGGCGCCGCTCGGGTCGATGCGGATGGTTGAAATTTCGGTGCCGGTGTTGATCGGCATGCCGGGCGAAGCGGAAATGCGCGAGCCGATGCCCGACAATTCCGCATAGCTGCCGATGCCGATGCCGACCCAGCGCCCCTGCTTGCGCGCATCCTGCTGCATGCGGCGCAGCGCGTCGTAGTCGATCATTTCGCAAGCTTGCTGCAAGCCTTCCTGGAAACCGGAGCGGTCCCACACGATGCCGGGCGGCGTCTTGTAGGGAAATTCTTCCGGCCGCACCAGGTTGCGTTCACGCATCGTGCGCGCATCGATCCCCAGCCGGTGCGCCGCCATGTCGACCAGCCTTTCCATCACAAAGGTGGAAGTCGGCCGGCCGACGCCGCGAAACGGGCCCAGCGGCGCCTTGCAAGTGGCCACACCGCGCACCTTGCCGTGATAGGCCGGCACCCGATAGGGGCCGGACATGAAGCTGATCACTTGCACCGGCTCCAGCCCGGCGGTCCATGGATAAATCGAATACGCGCCCACGTCGCCCACCACATCGGCGCGCAAGGCCAGGATGGAACCGGCTTCATCCACCGCCAGTTCGGCATAGACCGTTTCGTCGAAACCCTGGCTGGTCGAGGTCAAGTCTTCGAGCCGGTCGCCAGTCCATTTGACGGGACGGCATAAATGGCGCGACAAGGCGCTCACCACGATCTCTTCCGGATACAGCGACACCTTGCTGCCGAAACTGCCGCCGACATCGGGCGCCACCACGCGCACCCGGCTGCCCGGCATGCCAAGGATTTCAACCAGCGCATCGCGCACGATGCCGGGCGCGCCGGTGGAACTGTGCAGCGTCAGTTCGCGCCGGCCCTGGTCATAGTCAGCGAGGTAAGCCCGGTTCTCCATCGCCAGCGCGGTCTTGCGGCGAAAACGAAAGCGGCTGCCCACGCGCACCGGCGCGGCGTCGAAAGCGGCATCCACTTCGCCGCGCCGGAATTCGCGCTGCACCAGGATATTGGTGCCGGCTTCTTCATGCAGCAGGGGCGCGCCGGGTTCAGCCGCAGCTTCCGGGTCGACCAGTGGCTGCAGCGATTCAAAGTCGATGAATACCTGCTCGGCTGCATCCTCGGCCAGGTAGCGACTTTCCGCCAACACCGCAACCACGGCTTCGCCGACAAATCGCACCTTGCCGCGCGCCAGGGGCCAGATCGCGGTCGGATGATAGTCGGGCATGCGCGAGGTGGCGAACACGGGCTTGACCATGTGCTCCATATCGTCGGCGGTAAAGATGCCGACCACGCCCGGCATCGCCAGCGCGCCGCTGGCATCGATGCCCTTGATCAGCGCATGTGCCTGGTCGCTGCGGCGAAACGCCACATGCAGCATATTGCGCAGCTGCAGGTCGTCCACATAGCGACCGTTGCCGGTCAACAGGCGCGGGTCTTCGCTACGCTTGATGCTTTGCCCGACCAGTCCCGGCTTGCTTGCCACCGGAGGGGTGCGCGATCCATCCATGTTGGTCCATCCTTCAGTGCCGGCGGTGCGCATCGCGACCGCCGCATTCATTACCGGATTCGTTTGCCGGATCCGGTCGGGGAAACCAGTCGCCTGGTTCAGTCGTAGAATTCGGCGCCGGTCTTCAGCGTTTTCCACTGCTCGTCGTCATGGCCGAAAATTACTGTGCTGCCGCCCGCCTCGATGCGGCGCACTTCCTGCATTGATTTCGACGACAGTTCGGCATCCCAGGTATTGCGCGGATTCAGGTCGCGCGCCAGGTTGGCGCGCAAAGCCACGGCGTCGGACGCGAGCAGGAACTCGCCCGACTTGTCCAGCCCGACCAGCGCTGCCGTCATGCCGACCGTATGACCTGGCACCGGCAGCAGCACGATGCGTCCATCATTGAACAGGTCGCGCTGGCCTGTGATAGTTTCAATCGGCATCGGCTGCTTCCAGTCCACCGGCAGGTAACCGCGCTTGTCGGCATCGGCAGCGGTTGCGGCAGCCAGTTCATCAGCATGGCAAACCACGGTGGCGCGGCGGAAGAATTCATTGCAGCCGCAATGATCGGAATGGAAGTGGGAATTGACGACGACGTCGATATCGTCGGGCGCCAGGCCAACCAGCTTCAACTGGTCAACCACGTTTTCCTGCGCGCCGCCAATGGGCACCATGGCGCGCGCCATCGCTCCCCATCTCGCCTCGGCGTCATCCACTGTCGAGGGATGGCAACCGGTGTCGAACAGCACATTGCCCTGGGGATGGCGCAGCAGGAAGCAGGACACGGGCAAGTCTATCGTTTCGCTGCGCTCGGCATCGGGCAGGTAGACGCTTTTCTTCATGCGCAAGCGGCCGCCGGAAAGGATATGCATTTTCATTGCGGCTTCTCCTGGCTGGCGTCGCGCACGCGGCGCACGGCTTCAACAATGTTCACGTAACCGGTGCAGCGGCAGATATTGCCGGACAAGCCTTCGCGGATTTCCTCGTCGTTCGCGAGCGGATATTTTTCCAACATGTCGGTGCAAGTCATCAGCATGCCGGGCGTGCAAAAGCCGCATTGCAAGGCATGGCAATCCTGGAAGGCTTGCTGCAGCGGGCTGAGCTTATCCATGCTGCCCAGGCCTTCGACGGTGCGCAATTCGCAACCGTCGGCCTGCACCGCCAGCATCAGGCAGGAGCGGGCGCTGCTGCCATCGACGATGATGGTGCAGGCGCCGCACACGCCATGTTCGCAACCGACGTGGGTGCCGGTCAGGCACAGGGTATGGCGCAGGAAGTCGGCCAGCAGCATGCGCGGCTCGACCCGGCGCACATAGCGCACGCCATTGACGACGACGCTGATCTTGATGTCGTCGATGTCATCGATTTCATCGATGGCGCCTGTGTCGCCGGCTTGGTCCGGACTGTGTTGGTCATGCATTTTGATTTCCTTTTGCGCGTTGCCACGCAGCGGTGATGGCGCGGCGCACCAGCACGCCAACCAGGTGGCGCCGGTAATCGCCGGAGGCATGCAAGTCGGTTTCCGGCGTCACGGCCTGGCGCACCGCGGCCACCACTGCATCCAGGCTGGCTTTGTCGCAAGCCTGGCCGAGCAAGGCGGCTTCTGCAGCGCCCAGGCGCAGCGCCGTATCGGCCACGCCCATCACCGCAATGCGGACATGGCTGGCGCGATCGTTTTCCACGGTGAGGATGACGCTGGCGGCGGCCAGGGCAAAGTCACCCGAGCGGCGCGCCACTTCCTCGAAAGCCCAACCAGCGCCGGCAGGCAGGGCCGGAAGCGTGACTTC
Organism: Paucimonas sp.; assembly: GCA_028292545.1. Classification (GTDB taxonomy): domain Bacteria; phylum Pseudomonadota; class Gammaproteobacteria; order Burkholderiales; family Burkholderiaceae_D; genus Lacisediminimonas. The sequence goes on along the minus strand of JAQGMC010000094.1, from coordinate 10,839 downwards.
GGTGACGATTTCGTCTTCCTGCACGTCAGACGTGAGGGCCGCGACCAGGAAATCGGTGGCGCCAATCACGCGCTGGCCGCGCGCCGATGTCGCCGTTACGCGGGCATCGAGCAGCACCATCATCATCGGCAATTCAGCCGCCGGGTCGGCATGCGTGATGCTGCCGCCGATGGTGCCGCGGTTACGGATGGCGAGATGGGCGACATGGGCCATTGCCGCCGTCACCACCGGGAACAGGCGCGCCACCAGCGGCGAGGTTTCCAGCTTGTGATGGCGCACCAGCGCGCCGATGCGCAAGCCGCCCTCATGCTCTTCAATATGGTCGAGACCGGCGATGCGGTTGATATCCACCAGCAGCGCCGGGCTCAGCAAGCGGAAATTGAGCATCGGCATCAGGCTCTGTCCGCCGGCTATCACCTTGCCTTCGCCGTTGGCGCTGGCCAGCGCAGCCAGCGCTTCATCGAGCGTGCCGGGACGCACATAGCGGAACCGGGGCGGCTTCATGTCTGGTTTTCCTTGTGCGGGTTGGATGCGTTGGGCGGGATCATTTGCCCAGGAACACAGGCGCACGTTTTTCAACGAAAGCCTGGCGCGCGTCGCGATAATCTTCACTGCCGACGGCGCGCTCGACCACTTCATTGACGATTTCGTCGTTGAGCACGCCCATGCCCATGGACAAGCCGTTGAGCAAGACCTTGGTGCCGGCAATCGTCAGCGGCGCATTGTCAGCCATCACCGCGGCAAACGATTTCGCGCTGCGCATCGGGTCTTCGGCGCTGCGGTCGAGGAAGCCGATGCGAACGCCTTCGTCAGCGCCGAATTTCATAGCTGAATACAGGATCCGCTTGGCATTGGCCAGGCCCACCAGCGCCAGCAAGCGCTGGGTGCCGCGCACACCATAGACAATGGAAAGCCGCGCTGCCGGAATGCCGATCTGCGCATCATGCGCGGCGATGCGGAAATCGCAGGACATCGCCAGGTGGCAGCCGCCGCCCATGCAAAAACCATTGATGACTGCAATCGTCGGCTTGGGCGTGTTGGCAATTGCGTCGCAACAGTCGTCCACGGCGACTTCATACTCCACGCCTTGTTCGACGGTGGCGCGCACGGTGGCGAATTCACTGATGTCGGCGCCGGCGCAGAAATGTCCGCCGGCCCCGGTCAGGATGATGGCGCGCACCTGCGGGTCGGCGCCCAGTTCGGTGAAGATGCGCCCGAGGTCTTTCCACATCGCCAGCGACACGCAATTGCGCATGCGTGGCCGGTTCAGCGTGACGATCGCAGCCTTGTGCGCCGGCACGGCGCTGGAGGCGCGCGCGGCGCCGCTATCGGGGCCATCCCAGCCCGGCTCTTCCACCACGTCGACCAGTGTGACGATGATGTCCTCGCTGCCTGGCTGTGCGCCTGTCATTTTTTCCATGCTTGTTGATTCCTCTATCCGGTTGAGGCGGGCCGCTGCGGCTTATTCACTTGCGGCGCTGCGAGCGCGCAATTTGTCGAGCGCGGCGCGGAAGTTGTCAGCCAATGGTGTCGGCCGGTTGCTTTCGCGGTCGACATACACATGCACGAAATGCCCTTCGGCTGCGGCTACGTCTTCATCATTGCGGAAGATGCCGACTTCGTAACGCACGCTGCTGCTGCCGACATGGCCCACGCGTATGCCGGCCGTCACCATGTCGGGAAAGGCTATCGAGCTGTGGTAGCGGCATTGCGTTTCCACCACCAGCCCTATCACTTTGGAGCGCACCGGGTCGAGCACGCCCTGCTCGATCAGGTATTGGTTCACGGCGGTGTCGAAGTAAGCGTAGTAGACGACATTGTTGACGTGGCCGTACATGTCGTTATCCATCCAGCGCGTGGCGATCTGGCTGTGATGGAAGAAGGCGGAACGGGTTTGCGGTGGCGTCCTGGCTGTCATGGCGTGGCGGCGTGAGCGGGTCCCGGTTGCTGTTGTGGTTATGTGCTTGACGCCGGATTGCGCCGGATTTGACCGGCTGGGGACCGGGCGCTTCCTCGCCTGGCGTCGCAGGCGTCGTCACTTGCATAACTAAACTATACCTAGGCAGGTGTGGCTTGGCAAGCGGGTCCGGGCGTCTTGCCCTGCGCCATGTTTTGCCTTCATTCGATGGATGGGCGACCGCTGCGGGAAATCATCGCGCAGCGTCCTGGCCGGCTTTACAGCGCGCTGTTTCATAAATAGACTGCAAACCTACCCGGCACGCATGGCGCCGGCAACCGTTCACAAGCAGCGCAGGGAAAAGCATGGCGATGAAACAAAGGACCCTGGGGCGCCAGGGCATGCGCGTATCGGCGCTGGGATTTGGTTGCATGGGCCTGACCGGCGCTTACGGCGCGCTGGCTGAAGCGGTCGAACCGGTGCGCCTGGTGCATGCCGCCATCGATGCCGGCTACACGCTTTTCGACACGGCGCCGATTTACGGCGGTGGCAGCAACGAAGCCTTGCTGGGCCGGGCGGTGCAGGGCAAGCGCGAGCAGGTCGTGCTGTCGACCAAATTCGGGCTGGTGCTCAAGGATGGCCGCATCGACGCTACCGATAGCAGTCCGGCCGCGGTCGTGGCTTCGGTCGAGGCCAGCCTGGCGCAACTGAAAACGGATTACATCGACATCCTGTTCCAGCACCGGGTCGACCCGGCTGTGCCGATCGAAGAAACGGTGGGCGCGATGGCGCGCCTGGTGGAACAAGGCAAGGTGCGCTACCTCGGCTTGTCCGAAGCCAGCGCCGCCACGCTGCGCCGCGCCCATGCGGTGCATCCGATCACGGCGCTGCAGAGTGAATATTCGCTGCTCGAACGCGGCCTGGAAGCCAGGCTGCTGCCGCTGACGCGCGAACTGGGCATTGGCCTGATGCCGTTCTCGCCGCTCGGGCGCGGCCTGGTCGCAGGTACGCCGCGGCCGGCGCAAGAGCGCGACCGCAGCGATTACCGCCGGCTTGACCCGCGCTACCAGGGCGAGAATTACGAACGCAACATGGCGCTGGTGCGCGGCCTTGGGGAAATCGCACAGGGCCTGGGCTTTGCCGCCAGCCAGGTTGCGCTGGCCTGGCTGCTGCAACGTGAAGACGACCTGGCGCCCCTGGTCGGCATCACCCGCCTGGCGACGCTGGAAATCAACCGCATCGCCACTGAAATCACGCTGCCCTGCGACGTGGTGCAAAAGCTGGATGCGCTGTTTGCGCCCGATGCCGTGTCAGGAGAACGCTACCCTGCCAGCATGATGCGCTTCGTAGATCCGGAACAATAGCGCCATGCCGGCGTAATCAGGGCGCCAGGGCCGCAATCGCGTAGCATACGGGCATCGCCCCTACTTGCCGTCGCCACGGCGTGCCCAATGAGCCATCCCGAACTGCAAAAGAATACTTTCCTCGCTTTCCTGGTGCTGATCACGCTGGCCTTCGGCCTGATCATCATGCCGTTCTACGGCGCCGTGTTCTGGGCCGCCATACTCGCGATCCTTTTCACGCCGCTGTATCACAGGATGTTGCCCCGGCTCGGACAGCGCCGCTCGCTGGCGGCGCTGCTGACGCTGGCCCTGTGCCTGGTGCTCGTGATTTTTCCGCTGACGCTGATCGCGGCCTCGCTGGTGCAGGAAACCGCAGAGCTGGTGAGCCGCATGCGCAGCGGCGAGGTGAATTTCGCCACCATGTTCGAGCAGATTATCGCGGCGCTGCCGCAATGGATGGTGCGCCAGCTTGCGCGGCTGGACTTGCTCGACCTGTCGTCGCTGCAGACCAAGCTCGCCACGGCCGCCATGGAGGGCAGCCAGTACCTGGCCAGCCAGGCCATCAATATTGGCCAGAACACCTTCAATGTCGCGGTCAGCTTTTTCATCATGCTGTACCTGTTGTTCTTCTTCCTGCGCGACGGCACTGACCTGTCCACCCGCATCCGCAGTTCGATTCCGCTGAGCCCGGCCTACAAGCGCCACCTGTTCACCAAGTTCGTCGTGGTCGTGGGCGCCACCGTGAAGGGCAATATCGCGGTCGCGATCACCCAGGGCGCACTGGGCGGTCTGGCCTTCTGGTACCTCGGGATACAGGGCGCGCTGGTATGGGCGGTGGTGATGGGTTTCCTGTCACTGCTGCCGGCGATCGGTGCTGCCATCGTCTGGTTTCCGGTGGCGCTCTACCTGCTGCTGACCGGGTCGGTGTGGCAGGGCGCGGCCCTGCTGGCGTATGGTGTGCTGGTGATCGGGCTGGTTGACAACGTGCTGCGCCCGATCCTGGTGGGCAAGGATACCCACATGCCGGATTACGTGGTGTTGATTTCCACGCTCGGCGGCATGGCCTTGTTCGGGTTGAACGGCTTCGTGATCGGGCCGATGGTGGCGGCGCTTTTCATCGCCGCCTGGAACCTGTTCAACGAGACACCGGACCACTTGTAAGGCCGGCTGGCACACGCGCGCCGCTTCGGGTTCCGGTTCCGGTTCTGCTTCGGGTTCCGCTTCGGGTTCCGCTTCCGGTTCCGCTTGCGCTGCTGGCCTGCCCCGGCTCAATCGCGTGAACCGTCCGCCGAACCCGCATCGAGTCGTTTCAAATGGCTTTGTGCCTTGGCTTCGCCCCTGGCTGCCGCCCTGGAATACCAGTACCGGGCCAGCGCTTCATCCCGCTCGAGGCCCAGGCCGGTTTCCAGCATCTGGCCCAGGTTGGTTTGCGCGCAGGGCTCGCCGCGCTCGGCAGCCTGGCGATACAAGGCTGCGGCTTGCTGCAAATCCTGGCCCACGCCGCGCCCCGTTTCATACAGGTAGCCCAGGTTGCACTGCGCACTGGTATGGCCCTGGTCAGCTGCCTTGCGGTACCACTCAGCTGCCTGCTTCTCATCCTTGAGGGTGCCCGAGCCGGTTTGCAACAGGAAGGCAAGGCTGCATTGGCCGCCCGCATCGCCAAGCAGCGCGCCGCGCTGGTACCACACGAAGGCGGTTTGCTTGTTCATCTGTACGCCCTCGCCATTCTCATACAGGTAGCCCAGGACGGTGCAGGCCGACGGGAAATTCTGGGCCAGGGCCTTGCGAACCCATCGGTGGGCCTCTTGCGGGTTGCGAGTGGCTTGCGGGCCTGTCACCAGCGCCAGCGCCAGGGCGCATTGGGAACGGGCGTTACCCTGGGCCGCAGCCAGGCGATGCCAGTGCATGGCCAGCAACTCATCCTTTGGCACGGCATGTCCCCGCATGCTCATGCATCCCAGCATGCACTGGGCTTCGGCGTCGCCAAGCCCGGCCGCCTTGTGCAAATAGAGCAAGGCCTGGTAAATATCGCGCTCGACGCCGCGGCCTTCGGCATGCATTTGCCCGAGCGTGGAGAGCGCGCCGGGATGGTCTTGCACCGCCGCCTTGCGCAGCCATTCCAGCGCCTGCTCCTGGGAGCGCAGCGTACCGCGGCCCGCCGCCAGCATGAAGCTGAGCAAGTATTGGGCGCTGGCCTCGCCCTTTTGGGCTGCACTGCGCAACAGGTGGACGGCGCGCGCCTCATCCTTTTCCACGCCCAGGCCATCCGCATGAATGCAGGCCAGCTGGTATTCCGCCAGGGGGTTGCCGGCGTTCGCCATTTCCTGCAGCAGGGCCCGGGCCTGGTCCTGTTGCGGCATGAGCTGGGCCGGCTGCGCCGGGTTGGCCGCGACCGGCCCGGACGCTGCCGGGGTGCCTGCCGGCAGCCGCACCAACTCGGGTTCGGAGACTGTAATTGCCACGCCCGGCGTCGCAACCGTGCCTGCTTCCTCATTAGTGAGCGGGGCCAGCTTTTCTGGCCAGGTGTCGCGCACATTAACCGCCGGTTGCACAGGCGCGCGCTGCGGCGGTTGCCATGCCTGGAAACGCGATTTCAGGAGCTGGGCTAAGGGATCGATGCTGGAAGGGGTTCCGGTGGATGGCGTCATTGGTCAGGAGGGAATCGAAAACGGAGCGCATATGTCACCGCTGGCCTCGCCCGGTTCAATGCGGACCACCGGACGGTTATCGACCAGTTGGTAATGATCGCCAATAGGGGCCTTGACGCATGTCAATCGCGGGCATCCGCCGCATGCCAAAAATGAACAAGCCGCCCCCAGCGGTAACCGGCGCCGCAGCTTCAGCCAACCGCACCGGCATGTCTTCACTATCCTGGTTCTGCCAGGGCGAGCAGCTTCATGCAGGCGAACATTTCCGCAAGGCGGTATTGCTTCACAGCGACTTGGTTCTGGGCGGTGCTGCTGGTGCCGCTGGTGCTGGCAGCACTGCTGGCAGCGCCGCACGGCCTTGCACACGGTCACGGCGCGCAGCAGCACGGGTTCGCCGGCGCCAGGTCCCACATGCAGGGACGGCAAGGTATTGCGCCCCATGCACCCTCGGCACTGAGCGGGGGACGGCAAGGTATTGCGCCTCATGCACCCTCGGCGCTGAGCGGGCGAGCTGCGGGTAATCCCGGCCATTTCCAGGGGCACGGCAATTTCGGGCGCTTCCCTCACCAGCACCACGTCGCGCAACCGGGCTTTGGCCATGACCTGCATCGGCATGACCTGCATCGCCATCACTTCCGGCAGCACGGCTTTGTTGGCGTGCCGGTGCCGCTTTTCATCTATCCCGATCCCTATCCCTATCCGGCGCCGCTGGCAAGCACGCAACCAGCGCCGGCAGAACAGCAGTGGTGGTATTACTGCCCTGACCCGCCCGGCTACTATCCGCAAGTGCAACAGTGCCTGGGCCAGTGGCTGGCCGTTCCCGCCACGACTTATTGAGCCCAGTTGGCAGGCGCTTGCCGATGCCTGCGCATGGCCTGTCGCGATCACCGGTCGATGTGTCCGGCCACCGAATCGACTACACTGGCGGCTCCGCATAAACCGGAGGCCAGCCTTTGCTTGCTGCCTCCGACGAGGAGTCGGCGGCATGGCCAACGCGCTTCAGGCAACATCCTCATTCCTGACTACGCGCTGCACGACTGCGGTCGGCAGCGGATTTTCATCGTTCTAAACCCGGAGACAACACGCATGTACCCAGAACTTTCAATGTACATCGACGGCAAATTCATCAGCGCCGCCGATGTGGAGAAGACCCAGGATGTCTTGAATCCTGCCACCGGCAAGCCGATCGGCAAGCTGCCGCACGCCAGCAAGAATGACCTCGACCGGGCGCTGGCCGCGGCGCAAAAAGCCTTTGAATCCTGGAAGCGCACTTCTCCGCTGGAGCGTTCGAAGATCCTGCGCCGGGTGGCAGAACTGGCGCGTGAGCGCAGCGAGGAAATCGCGCGCGGCATCACGATGGACATGGGCAAGCCGATCGCCGAATCGCGCATTGAAGTCGCCGCAGGCGCCGAACATGCAGAGTGGCATGCCGAAGAATGCCGCCGCATCTATGGCCGCGTGATCCCGCCGCGCAATCCTTCGGTGCGCCAGTACACGGTGCGCGAACCGGTCGGCGTCTGCGTGGCTTTCACGCCGTGGAATTTCCCGCTCAACCAGGCGATCCGCAAGATGGTGGCGGCCATTGGCGCCGGTTGCACCATGATTTTGAAAGGACCGGAAGATTCACCCAGCGCCGTGGTCGCGCTGGCAAAAATTTTCCATGACGCCGGCTTGCCGCCGGGCTGCATGAATATCGTCTGGGGTGTGCCGGCCGAAGTGTCGCAGCACCTGGTGACGTCGCCGATCGTGCGCAAAGTATCCTTCACTGGCTCGGTACCGGTGGGCAAGCAGCTCGCGGCGCTGGCTGGCGCCCACATGAAGCGCGTCACGATGGAACTGGGCGGCCACTCGCCTGTGCTGGTATTCGACGATGCCGACGTGGAGCAGGCTGCTACCGTGCTGGCCGGACTCAAGCAACGCAATGCGGGCCAGGTTTGCGTGGCGCCCAGTCGCTTCTATGTGCATGAAAAAGCCTACGACCGCTTCCTTTCCGTGTTCGTCGATGCGCTGCAAAAAGTGAAAGTGGGCGACGGCCTCGAAGCGGACACGCGCATGGGCCCGCTGGCGCACCAACGGCGCGTGGCAGCCATGCAGCAATTCGTGGATGAAGCCGTCACCTGCGGCGCCACCGCGATGCTGGGCGGCGAAGCGCTGTCCGGCTCCGGCGGCTTCTTCTTCCCGCCCACCGTGTTGCGCGATGTGCCGGACACGGCCCGCATCATGCTCGAAGAACCTTTCGGCCCGGTGGCGCCGGTAACCCGCTTCAGCGATACCGACGATGTTTTGCGCCGTGCGAACAGCCTGCCCTTCGGCCTGGCTTCGTATGTGTTCACCAACTCGCTGAAGACGGCGCGCTATGTGTCGAACAACCTGGAAGCGGGCATGGTCAACGTCAACCACTTCGGCATCGCGCTGGCTGAAACGCCGTTTGGCGGCATCAAGGATAGCGGCATGGGCAGCGAAGGCGGCATCGAATCTTTCGATGGCTACCTGAACACCAAGTTCATCTCTGAACTGAGCTGATCCTTCGGTTCATATCGGTCCCTTCTAAGCCCCCCGCCCTGCCAGGCGTGGGTGGGATGGCCTTCAAAGGGAAGGTATTCCGAGTCTTCGCTTTACCCTTGCAGTACCCTGAAAGCTCCCTCCCTTTCAAGGGGAGGGCGGGGGTGGGGATGGGGTCAACGCACCCACCCACCCCACCCCATTCACGATTGCTGCCACCACCCTGGCCCAGGAGTGCGTCGCCATGCCAACCCAGCTCGAAAAAGCCAAGGCCTTCCAATTGCTGCACCAGCAGCCCGGTGCTTTCGTCATACCCAATCCCTGGGACGCTGGCAGTGCGCGCCTGCTGCAGCATATGGGCTTCAAGGCCCTGGCTTCCACCAGCGCCGGCTATGCTTTTTCACTTGGCAAACCCGATGGCGCACTTGGCCGCGACGCCATGCTCGAGCACCTGCAGCAACTGTGCGCCGCCACCGACCTGCCGGTGAGCGCCGACCTTGAGAATTGCTTTTCGCATGATGCCGCCCAAGCGGCGCAAACCATTGCGCTGGCGGCTGCCGCAGGCCTTGTTGGCGGTTCGATCGAAGACTCGATGGGCGAAGGCTCGACCGATCAATATGAACTGGCGCGGGCCGCAGACCGGGTGCGCGCCGCGGTCGAGGTGGCGCGTTCCCTGCCCTTCCCGTTCATGCTGACCGCGCGCGCTGAAAATTACTGGGTCGGCCGGCCTGACCTGGCCGACACTATCCGCCGCCTGCAGGCTTACCAGGAAGCCGGGGCCGATGTGCTGTATGCCCCGGCGCTCAAATCCCTGGACGACATTGCCACCGTGGTGCGCTCGGTCGACCGGCCAGTGAATGTGCTGATGGGCTATGCCGGCAACAAGCTGACGATGGCAGACCTGGCTGGCGTGGGCGTCAAGCGCGTCAGCGTTGGCGGTTCGCTGGCGCGGGCTGCGCTGGGCGGCTTCATGCGCGCCGCCGAGGAATTGCGCGACCAGGGCACATTCGGCTACAACGACCAGGCTGCCGCCGGCCCGATGCTGAACAAGCTGTTTGCGGGTTTCGAAACCGGCGCCTGATTCAAGGGCGCCGTGCCGGCTGCCACTGTCCAACGCCTGACTGGAGATCGCTTGTCACCGCTACCGAGCTCGCCGCAGCGCCATGCCCACTTGCAATGGCCTTTCTTTTCTCCTGAACATACTGCGTTCGTCGAACGGGTCGAGGGCTTTGCGCGCTCCGGCGCGCTGGACGATGTCGACCATCATGATGTCGATGCTTCCTGCCGCAAGCTGGTGGCGCGGCTGGGGCAGGCTGGATTGCTGCGTGCCTGCGTGCCGGGGGCTTACGGCGGCCTTTACCCCGAAATCGATTCGCGCGCGGTGGCGCTGGCGCGCGAGTGCCTGGCTTACCACGATGGCCTGGCCGATTTTGCTTTCGTGATGCAGGGGTTGGGTAGCGGCGCCATTGGCCTGGCAGGATCGGAAGAATTGAAGTCGGCGATTTTGCCGCGGGTGGCAAAGGGGGAATTGATTCCGGCGTTTGCATTGTCGGAGAAGGATGCCGGTTCCGATGTGGCGGCGATGCAGTGCCGGGCGCGGGAGGAAGCGGGCAGCTATGTGCTGACGGGTGAAAAAACCTGGATTTCCAATGGCGGGATTGCGGATGTGTATGTGGTGTTTGCGCGCACCGGCGAGGGTGCTGCTGCGGGCACGCGTGGGATCTCGGCTCTTGTGGTGTATGCGGATGATCCGGGGTTCTCGATTGTCGAGCGCATTGAAGTGATGGCGCCGCATCCGCTGGCGACATTGCGCTTCGATGGGGTGCGGCTGCCGGTGTCGCGCATGCTGGGCGCGCCAGGGGAAGGATTCAAGCTGGCGATGCGGTCGCTGGATATTTTCCGCGTTTCCGTCGCGGGCGCGGCGCTGGGGTTTTCGCGGCGGGCGCTGGATGAGGCGTTGCAGCATGCTGCCGGACGGAGGATGTTTGGCGGGACGCTGGCGGATTTGCAGGTGACGCAGGCGAAATTGGGGAGGATGGCGACGCTGGTCGACAGCAGTGCATTGCTGACTTATCGGGCGGCATGGTTGCGGGATGTGGTGGGGGTTGCGTCCACGCGCGAGGCGGCGATGGCCAAGCTGGCCGCGACCGAGAATGCGCAGGTGGTGGTGGATGCGGCTTTGCAGATGTTTGGCGGGCGGGGGGTGAAGGTGGGGGAGGTTCTTGAGCGTTTGTACCGGGAGGTGCGGGCGTTGCGGATTTATGAGGGGGCGACGGAGGTGCAGGAGTTGATTGTGGCTAGGGAGATGTTGAAGGGGGTGGTTTTGGAGTGACCTTGCTGGTCGGCTTTTGGTTTGGTTTGCTGCCGGCGTTGGTTTTCTATTCTTATAAAACTTATTTTCTTTTCTTTGTGTGAAGCCGGGAATTCGCCCCGGCGGGCGAGTAACTTT
>JAQGMC010000069.1 GCA_028292545.1 Paucimonas sp. | reverse complement strand
CGCCGTCGGACCCTAATGCGTGGCACAGGCGCTTAATCCCATCTTCATTGGGATGACCTGCTGCGCGACTCTGCAGCCTTCGGTCGGCGCAGATCCTTGGTCGGGCTAGCCTCCATCCAGTGCCACTCTTTCGCTGCCGTAGTAAAAACTAGATTGGAGGTTCAGCTCTCGATTCACTGTCGACGACTGAACTGACTTGAGGCGGGTGTCGCGTGTCAGGCGCGACGGCACCTTCGAAGCCTGAGCCTCGGCAAGCGAGTGTTTCAATTGGGGGTAGCTTTGTGGGTACGGAATCCAGAAAAGAAAAAGCCCTTGAATAATCAAGGGCTTATCTGTATTTCTGGCGGAGAGGGTGGGATTCGAACCCACGGTACGGGAAACCGTACGCCTGATTTCGAGTCAGGTACATTCGACCACTCTGCCACCTCTCCTGATGCGGTTCGATTAATGCGGTCGGCGTTTCTCGAAGTCCGCGATTGTAGCAGAGTATCGCTGGAATTGAAAATAACTTCTTGCGTTCAAGCAGCCAATACGCTCAGGCCGTTCATGTACGGTTGCAAAACTTCGGGCACGGCGACGCTGCCATCGGCCTGCTGATAATTCTCAAGTATCGCCACCAGCGTGCGACCCACCGCCAGGCCGGAACCGTTGAGCGTGTGCACCAGCTCAGGCTTGCCCTGCCCCTTGCGGAAACGCGCCTGCATGCGCCGCGCCTGGAATGCCTCGCAGTTCGACAAGGATGAAATTTCGCGATAGGTGTTCTGGGCCGGCAACCAGACTTCAATGTCATAGGTCTTGGCCGATCCAAAACCCATGTCGCCGGTGCAGAGCGTAATCACGCGGTACGGCAGGCCGAGCTTCTTCAAGATCGTCTCGGCATGGCCAAGCATTTCTTCCAGCGCCTGGTAGGAAGCTTCGGGCGCCACTACCTGCACCATTTCCACCTTGTCGAACTGGTGCTGGCGAATCATGCCGCGCGTGTCGCGCCCATAACTGCCGGCCTCGGAACGAAAGCACGGCGTGTGCGCGGTCAGGCGCATGGGCAACGATTCAAACGGCAGGATTTCACCGCTGACCAGGTTGGTCAAGGTGACTTCTGAAGTGGGGATCAGGTAGAGCGGCTCGCCCTCGCCTTCCTGGCCACCCTTCTTTACGGCGAACAGGTCGGCTTCGAACTTGGGCAACTGGCCGGTGCCGAGCAAGGCGGCGGCATTCACCATGTAAGGGGTGTAGCACTCGGTATAACCATGTTCGCCGGTGTGCGTGTCCAGCATGAACTGGGCGATCGCGCGATGCAGGCGCGCCAGTCCACCTTTCATGACGGTGAAACGGGCGCCGCTGAGCTTGCTGCCGGCGTCGAAATCCAGGCCGAGCTTTTCGCCGACGTCGACATGGTCGCGTGGCGGGAAATCGAAGCTGGGCGGCGTGCCAACCTTGCGCAATTCAACATTGCCGCTCTCGTCCGCGCCCACGGGCACCGACTCATGCGGCAGGTTGGGAATGTCGAGCATAAAGCGGTTCAGCTTGTCCTGCACGACCTCCAGCCGCGCGGCGGATGCCTTCAGTTCCTCGGCCAAGCCCGCCACTTCTTCCAGCACGGCGCTTGCGTCCTCGCCCTTGCCTTTCAACATGCCGACTTGCTTGGACAGGCTGTTGCGCTTGCCTTGCAGCTCCTCGGTGCGAGTCTGGATCTGCTTGCGCTCGGCTTCGAGCGCATTGAAACCTTCCACGTCCAGCTTGAATTTGCGCGCCGCCAGCCGGGTGGCGACGGCAGCGATGTCCTTGCGCAGGAGTTGAATGTCGATCATGTTTGTTGCCGGAAAAGGGGAGACGAAAATGTCAAAACCGTCATTGTAGCAAGCGCAGCGACCCGCTCTTTGCGCCAGCTACAGCAAAATGCAGCGGCAGCGGCCTGGCAAGCTGGCTTGCCGGGTCCGCTGCCGGGGATGCAGCAACAGCAGGGACGCTGCCGTGAGCTACGAAGACTTACGCCCGACCAGGTACTCCACGCCATCCGGGCCATAGCGCTCGGTATGGGGCACGCCGGGCTGGAGATGGAATACGTCGCCGACTTGGTACCGCCGTTCATTCTCGGCGGTGGCAATCGTGATTTCCCCGGCCACGATCAAGGCGCGCGCTTCGAAAGGATGGGAATGCAGTTCTCGCTCGCCGCTGGGCATGGTGACTGTGACGATCTCAAAACCATCCTGCTGCAATTGATCGCTGAATGCATTCTTGTCCATGCTTGTCTCCCCTAGGGTTTGCGCGCGTCCCGGTCCAGGCTGCGCAGCCAAGCCAGCTTGTCGGCGATCTTTGATTCCAGCCCGCGCGGCACCGGCTGGTACCAGCCGGGCTCGGCCATGCCCTCTGGCAGGTAGGTTTCGCCAGCTGCATAGGCATCCGGCTCGTTGTGCGCGTAGCGATACAGTTTGCCATAACCAAGCTCCTTCATCAGCTTGGTCGGCGCGTTGCGCAAGTGTTCGGGTACCAGGCGGGTCTTGTCGCGGGCGACAAAGGCACGCGCCGCGTTATAGGCGTTGTAGACCGCATTCGATTTGGCGGCGCAAGCGAGATAGACCACGGCTTCAGCCAGCGCCAGCTCGCCTTCGGGCGTGCCCAGCCTTTCATAGGTTTCTGCCGCATCCAGCGTGAGCCGCAGCGCGCGCGGGTCGGCCAGGCCGATATCTTCGGATGCCATGCGGATCAGGCGCCGCGCCAGGTAGCGCGGATCGGCGCCGCCATCAAGCATGCGAACCAGCCAGTACAAAGCCGCGTCCGGATGCGAGCCGCGCACTGACTTGTGCAGGGCAGAGATCTGGTCGTAGAACGCATCCCCGCCTTTGTCGAATCGGCGCAGCGTGTCACCCAGGCATTCGGCGAGCAAGGCCTGGTCAACCTGGGCCGTCTTTTTCGTCTGCGCGGCGCGGGCCACGATTTCCAGGTTGTTGAGCAGCTTGCGGCCATCGCCATCGGCGCTGGCCACCAGCATCGCGCGCGCCTTTTCGTCGAAACTGAGCCCGTCCAGCGCCTGGCTGCAGGCGCGCTCGAGCAACTGGCCCAGGTCTTCCTCAGTCAGCGGCTTGAGCACATAGACTGCGGCCCGCGACAGCAAAGCGGAATTCACTTCAAACGAAGGATTTTCCGTGGTCGCACCGATGAAGGTGAACAAGCCGCTTTCCACATGCGGCAGGAAAGCATCTTGCTGGCTCTTGTTGAAACGATGGACTTCATCGACAAACAGGATCGTGCTGCGGCCGTTTGCTTGCACGATCTGCGCCCGCTCGACTGCTTCCCGGATATCTTTGATGCCCGACAAAACCGCCGACAGCGCAATGAATTCAGCCTGGAAGCTGTCTGCCATCAGGCGCGCCAGCGTGGTCTTGCCCACGCCGGGCGGCCCCCAGAAAATCATGGAATGCGGCTGGCCAGATTCAAAGGCCACGCGCAGCGGCTTGCCCTCTGCCAGCAGGTGCGACTGGCCAATCACATCGTCGAGCGTGCGCGGCCGCATTCGTTCGGCCAGCGGAATGGATAAGGCCGCATTGCGATCGTCAACGCCTTGCAGCATGCCTGCGCCCTTCCCCGCCGTCACTGTTCCAGCACGTCGGCGCCCTTGGGCACGACGAAGCGGTACTGGTTGTCGGGCATGGGCGGATTCTTCTCGAATCGCGTGAAGCTCAGCAGCGTGACTTGCCCGAAAGAGTCACGCAGTTCCATCGCCGCCGGCGCGCCATCGCGCAAGCCTATGCCGATCGATTCGAAAGTGGTGTCGCGCGACTTGGGCGTGGCTTGCAGCCAGGCGATGCCGTCGCGCGTGCCGCCCTCTTTCAGCGTGAATTCCTTTTCCAGGTCGTTGCTGCCGAACAGGATCGCAGCCGGCGAGGAGCCGAGCGCGCCGCTCAGCTTGCGCACGGTAACCTGGTTCAAGTCGCGATCGTAGATATAGAGCTTCTGGCCGTCGGATTGCAGCACCTGTTCATACGGCTTGCGGTAAGTCCAGATGAATTTGCCGGGACGGGCGAACTGGAAACTGCCGCTGGATTCTTTCGACAGCTGCATGCTGCCCTTATCCTGGCGCGCGACGCGCTGCGTGAATTCGCCGCTGGCCGCCTTGGTCGACGCGACGAAGGCCTTGAACTGGTCCAGCGCATTGGCGTGGGACGGGGCGCTCCATGCGAGGGAGCAGGCAGCAAAGGCGAGCGCGGCAGACGCGACATGGGGTCGTTTCAAAACGGGTTCCTTCCTGTTGTTCGGACGTGTGGACTTGCGGATTTCCTCCGCCATTACCGGACACCGGCGCACACGTCCTGCGGACGGATGTGCGTCAATCGCCGGAATTACTGGCTGGTACGAGGATATCGCGGTTGCCGTTGGACTGCATTGCGGATACGACGCCACTCTGCTCCATTTGTTCAAGCAGGCGGGCGGCCCGATTGTAACCAATGCGCAAATGTCGTTGCACCAGCGAGATCGACGCGCGCCGGTTCTTCAGCACCACCGCAACCGCCTGGTCGTACATCGGATCGGATTCGCCACTGCCATCGGCAGTGCTGCCCTCGGCGCTGTCGCCGCCCTCTTCAGATGTCCCGCCTTCGAGTATGCCTTCGATGTAGTTCGGCTCGCCCTGGGCTTTCAGGTGGTTGACCACGCGGTGCACTTCCTCGTCGGAGACAAATGCGCCATGCACCCGCACCGGCAAGCCGGTGCCAGGGGGCATGTAAAGCATGTCGCCCATGCCGAGCAAGGCTTCGGCCCCCATCTGGTCAAGGATAGTGCGTGAATCGATCTTGCTGCTGACCTGGAAGGCTATGCGCGTTGGAATATTGGCTTTGATCAAACCGGTGATCACGTCCACCGATGGCCGTTGCGTCGCCAGGATCAGGTGGATGCCGGCTGCGCGCGCTTTTTGCGCAATGCGCGCGATCAGTTCCTCGACCTTCTTGCCCACCACCATCATCAAGTCGGCCAGTTCATCGATGATGACGACGATCGTTGGCAGCTTGTCCAGCGGCTCGGGCGCATCGGGCGTCAGGCTGAAGGGGTTCGGGATTTTTTCTTCACGCTTGTCGGCGTCGGCAATCTTCTGGTTGTAGCCCGCCAGGTTGCGCACGCCGAGCTTGGACATCAGCTTGTAGCGACGCTCCATCTCGTTGACGGCCCAGTTCAGGGCGTGGCCAGCCTGGCGCATGTCGGTCACGACCGGCGCCAGCAAGTGCGGAATGCCTTCGTAGATCGACAGTTCCAGCATCTTTGGATCGATCAGGATCAGGCGCACGGCATTCGGGTCGGCCTTGTATAGCAGCGACAGGATGGTGGCGTTGATGCCCACCGACTTGCCCGAACCCGTGGTCCCCGCCACCAGCAGGTGCGGCATGCGCGCCAGGTCTGCCACGACCGGGTTGCCCGCAATGTCCTTGCCCAGCGCGACCGTCAGCGACGAACTGCTGTCGTTATAGACGGCAGAACCCAGGATTTCAGTCAGGCGCACGATCTGGCGTTTGGGATTGGGCAATTCCAGGCCCATGAAATTCTTGCCGGGGATGGTTTCGACCACGCGTATTGATGTCAGCGACAGCGCCCGTGCCAGGTCGCGCGCCAGGTTCACGATCTGGGATCCCTTGACGCCGGTCGCGGGTTCGATCTCGTAACGGGTAATGACCGGACCCGGATACGCCGCCACGACTTTGACTTCCACGCCAAAGTCGGAAAGTTTTTTCTCGATCAGGCGGCTGGTGAATTCCAGCGTTTCGACACTGACTGTTTCCTGCTTTTGCGGCGCCTCATCCAGCAGCGACAGCGGCGGCAGGTCAGAATCGGGCAAGTCGGTGAAGAGCGCGACCTGTTTTTCCTTTTCCACCCGTTCCGACTTGGGCACGGCCACCACTTGCGGTTCGATCCGGATCGGCGGCGCTTCGACAATGCGCGCACGTTCCTGCACCACCGCAGTGTCACGCTTGACGGCTGCTTCCTGTCCCAGCTTGCGGTCGGCGCGGGCGTCGACCAGGCCCCGCACTCGCACCACGCCCAGTTCGATGGCGGCGCCAATGCGCTCGGCCACCGACAGCCATGACACCTGGAAGAACAATGAAAAGCCCAAGCCGAACAAGGCCAGCAGGATCAGCGTGGCGCCATTGAAGCCCAGCATATTGTGGGCTGCCCGGCCGACCAGGTCGCCCAGCACGCCGCCTGGTGCGCGCGGCAACTGCGCCGGCAAACTATGCATGCGCAGCGCTTCGATACCCACGCTGCCGAGCAACATCAGGGCAAAACCGGCGCCGCCGATCCATTTTTCATGGCGATGGTCGGGCGTGGGCTCTTGCTGCAGGATGAATTTTTGCGACAGGCGGCGATAGCCACCCCAGACGCCGCGCAGCATCAGCACGCACCACCACCAGGCCGACAGGCCGAAGATGAACAGCATCAGGTCGGCGGTCCAGGCACCCATGCGTCCGCCCCAGTTATGCAGCCGCGGCACGCTGCTGGCATGCGACCAGCCGGGATCGGCCTTGGCATAGCTCAGCAGGATCAGCATCAGGTAAGCCGTCAGCACTGCCAGCACCAGCCAGCGGGCCTCGGTCAGGATGCGGACCAGCCTGTTGGGCAAGGGCTCGGGCGGCGCGGTGTTGCGGGTATAAGCGGTGGTCGTGGTGGCTCGCGTCATCGGAACGGTCTGGACTGCAAAAAATCCGCCAGCTGGGCCAAGCAATCAGATTGGCGAGGTGGCGGCCGGCGCGGCGCCGCGGATGCAGCGCAGCATGAAACGACTATAATCTTAACCAGTTTTAACGGGCGGCATCGATTAATTCAGGCAAGCCTGTCGCCAATTGTCCGCAGGCGTGTGCGACCTGCCACTGGCGCGATCAGCGGCGGCATTGAAGTAATCCGGAATACGACCATATGCAAGCTTCAGCGCAAGCGTATTCCAGCCCGTTTTATGCTTTTTCCTTATGCTTTTCAGCTGCATCCGCGGCGAATCCGACTGTTTAGCCCTTCCGATCCATCCGCAAAGAGAACAGAGAATCCTCATGTCCAATTCCAAGCCCAAGCATGCCCGTGTCCTGATCCTTGGTTCCGGTCCGGCCGGCTATAGCGCTGCAGTCTATGCGGCACGGGCCAACCTGAATCCAGTGCTGATCACCGGCGTCGAACAAGGCGGCCAGCTGATGACCACGACCGACGTGGAAAACTGGCCTGGCGATCCGCTGGGCGTGCAAGGGCCGGAACTGATGCAGCGCCTGCTGCAGCACGCCGAGCGCTTCAACACTGAAATCGTGTTCGACCATATCCACACCACCTACCTGGCTGAAAAGCCGATCCGGCTGGTGGGCGACAGCGCTGAATACACTTGTGATGCGCTGATCATCGCCACCGGCGCCTCGGCCCAGTACCTGGGCTTGCCGTCGGAGGAAATGTTCATGGGCAAAGGCGTATCGGCTTGCGCCACGTGCGATGGCTTTTTCTACCGCGGCCAGGAAGTGGCCGTGGTCGGCGGCGGCAATACGGCGGTCGAAGAAGCGCTCTACCTGTCCAACATCGCCACCAAGGTGACTGTGATCCATCGCCGCGACAAGTTCCGCGCCGAACCTATCCTGGTCGATCGCCTGAAGGCCAAGGTTGCAGAGGGCAAGGTCGAGATCCGCTGGAACCACGCGCTGGAGGAAGTGGTCGGTGACGACAGTGGCGTGAATGGACTGCGGGTCAAGTCGGTGACGGATGGCAGCATCACGCAAGTGCCGGTGCACGGGGTTTTCATTGCCATCGGCCACAAGCCCAATACCGGCATTTTCGAAGGCCAGCTCGATATGCATAATGGTTATATCCGCACCAAATCCGGCCTTGAAGGCATGGCCACGGCCACCAACGTGCCCGGCGTATTCGCCGCTGGCGACGTGCAGGACCATGTGTATCGCCAGGCGATCACCAGCGCCGGCACCGGCTGCATGGCCGCGCTCGACGCACAGCGTTACCTGGAAAGCCAGGACGCTTGATCCCGGGCGCGCAGCGCCCGCAGCATTGCAGTAGCAGGAGCACCAGCATGGCCGGGAAATTCAAGGACTTCAGCGCGCTGAAGTCGCTGCATGCAGACTTGAAGGCGCAGCAGGAAGCGCAACGCAGGCAGGAGGCGGAGCGGCGCGAACGCGAAGCCCGCGCCGCACAGGAAGCGGACTTGTTCC
The DNA here is from genome assembly GCA_028292545.1 of Paucimonas sp. GTDB lineage: Bacteria > Pseudomonadota > Gammaproteobacteria > Burkholderiales > Burkholderiaceae_D > Lacisediminimonas. Next base: position 16,734 of record JAQGMC010000069.1, on the reverse strand, counting down.
GCCGCAGCATCGGCCCAGTTGCACCGCTGGTGCCGCCGGACCGGGCTGCGCTGCGCCCTTCCCCGCCGCCGCCGGTCGCCCGCCAGCATGAAGCCGACGAACAAGCGGCGCTGGAACAGTCGCTGTCCGATGAATTCACCATCGACGCGCTGCTCGAATCGGATGAAGCGCTCAGTTATGTCCGTCCCGGCATCGGCCGCGATGTGTTGCGAAAACTGGCGCGCGGCGAATGGGTGATCCAGTCCCAGCTTGACCTGCATGGCTTGCGGCGGGACGAGGCACGCGAGGCGCTGGCCGAATTCCTGCGCAACCAGATCCGGCGCGGCGTGCGCTGCGTGCGGATCATACATGGCAAGGGACTGGGTTCAGTCAACCGTGAACCGGTGCTGAAAAACAAGGTAAGGAACTGGCTGGTGCAAAAAGACGAGGTGATTGCTTTTTGCCAGGCGCGCAATATAGATGGGGGCAGCGGCGCCGTGGTGGTACTGCTGAAGGCTTGAGGCGGCAGCCGCGCGGCCACCGCCTCGGTGCAACTCAGACTGCGTCGGCGCCGGTTTCGCCAGTGCGGATCCGGACCACCTGGTCGATGGTCTGCACGAAAATCTTGCCATCGCCAATCTTGCCGGTGCGGGCAGACTTGATGATGGCTTCCATGGCGCTGTCGACGACGCTGTCATCCACCACCGCTTCGATTTTCACCTTGGGCAGGAAATCGACCACATATTCCGCGCCGCGATAAAGCTCGGTATGGCCTTTCTGGCGACCGAAGCCTTTCACCTCTGTCACCGTCAAGCCGGACACGCCGACTTCAGCCAGCGCTTCCCGGACTTCGTCGAGCTTGAACGGTTTGATGATTGCAGTGATCTGTTTCACGAAATGCTCCTTCGGTAGGAATGGCGGGCTGTTGCCAGCAGTATATCTTCAATGCTTCGCGACGATGCCGCTGTTCGCACCCCGCTCCAATGTTTCGCTGCGCGGCCCGGCCGGCTTTTCCGGCGCGGCGCCTGGCCTCACTGCGGAATATTGTCCAAGTCTGCCAGCCACACCACGGCTTCCGAATCGCTTGGTGCGCGCCAGTCGCCGCGCGGCGAAAGCGAACCGCCGGAACCGACCTTCGGGCCATTCGGTATGCATGAACGCTTGAACTGGCTGGTCTTGAAAAAACGCTGCAGGAAAATACCCAGGTTGCGTTTGATGTCTGCTATGGCATAGGCGTTGCGCGCCACATGCGCCTCTTCCGGCCAGCGACCGGCGCTGGCGTCATGCCAGGCCGACCAGGACAGGAAGGCCACCTTGGCTGGCGCAAACCCGAAGCGCAGGATGTAGTAGAGGTTGAAATCCTGCAGTTCATAGGGGCCAATCGCGCTTTCAGTCTTCTGTTCCGGCGCATCCGCTGATTTGCCGGGCACCAGTTCCGGGCTGATGTCAGTTCCCAGCACGGCCAGCAACACTTCAGAACCGGAATTGCCGATCTGGCCGGTTTCCGCAACCCAGCGCACCAGGTGCGAAATGAGTGTCTTGGGCACGCTGGCATTCACGTTGTAATGCGACATGTGGTCGCCCACGCCATAAGTGCACCAACCCAGCGCCAATTCACTCAGGTCGCCGGTGCCAATCACAATGCCGCCCTCCAGGTTGGCAATGCGAAACAGGTGGCTGGTGCGCTCCCCAGCCTGCACATTTTCAAACGTGATGTCGTATTTTTCCTGGCCCTCGGCATACGGATGACCGATATCCTTCAACATCTGCAGGCAGCTCGGGCGGATGTCCACTTCGCGCGCAGTGCAACCGACAATTTCCATCAATTGCCGCGCCTGCTGCAGGGTGCGTCCGCTGGTGGCAAAGCCAGGCATGGTAATGCCCACGATATTGGCGCGCGGCAGTTTCAGGCGGTCCATCGCCTTGGCGCAAACCAGCAATGCATGTGTGGAATCGAGCCCGCCCGACACGCCGATGACGACCTTGTCGATGCCCGATGCCGACAGGCGCTGCACCAGCGCCTGGACCTGGATGTTGTAAACCTCTTCGCAGCGTTCGTCGCGCCGCACGCGGTCGGCAGGAACATAAGGGAAACGTTCAACTTCGCGCTGCAATGGCAGGCGGCCGCTCGTGGGCAGTTCAAGCGCGAAAGAAACGCTGCGGAACTTTGCCAGCTCGCCGGCATGGCGGCGCACCGAGGCGCCGAAAGTCGTGGTGCGCATGCGTTCGCGCGACAGCCGCTCCAGGTCCACATCGGCTGTGATCAAATGCGATTCATCGGAAAACCGTTCCGACTCTGCCAGCAGGCTGCCATTCTCGCAAACCAGCGCCTGCCCATCCCACGCCAGGTCGGTGGAAGACTCGCCCTTGCCGGCCGATGAATAGAGGTAGGCCGACAGGCAGCGCGCCGACTGCTGCGAAACCAGTTGGTGCCGATAGCCCGACTTGCCGACCACAATATTGGATGCCGAGAGGTTCACCAGCACCGTCGCACCAGCCAGCGCCGCGAACGAGGATGGCGGAATCGGCACCCACAAGTCTTCGCAAATCTCGACATGAAAGCGCAGCAGCGGCAGGTTTTCAGCCTGGAACAAGATCTGCGCACCGAAAGGCACGCGCTGGCCGAGCAAATCGATTTCCGTTACCAGCGCCTGGTCGGCCGGATTGAATTGGCGCGCTTCGTAAAACTCGCCGTAATTGGGCAGGAAGCTTTTCGGTACGATGCCCAGGATCTTGCCGCCGGCAACGACGGCTGCGCAGTTGAACAGCAAATGGTTGACCTGCAGCGGCAGGCCGACAATCATCGCCAGCGGCAATTGCTGCGAGGCGGTGACAATGTCACCCAGCGCATCGACGCAGGCGTCAAGCAAGGCGCGCTGGTGGAACAAGTCGTCGCAGGTGTAGGCCGACAAGCCCAGTTCCGGAAAGGCGATCAATACCGCGCCCTTGGCTGCCGCCTGGCGCGCCAGCTCCAGGGTCTCGGCGGCATTGGATTTCGGATCGGCAATCCGGCAACGCGGCACGCCCACGGCGACGCGGGCGAAATCATGTGTGTAGAGATTGAAGAATTCGGCAGGCTGGCGGGCCATCTTTACCTCGGTCTGCTTGTGGTTTTCGGATTCGTCTTGGTGCGATCGTTGCCCAGTGCACAGGTTCAACAGACTTGGCGTCGCAAGCCGGAATGGAAAACGTCCAGCCGCAAATTCCGTAAAATGTCCGTCACTGCGGCAGAGCATGCGCATCACACGGGGCTAGGGGCAGGAGCCCCAGGCCAGCGCACTGCATCCGCCACTTGAAAGCACTGCAAAGAGGCTGAACCTGGATTATCGCACGCGCATCATTTCCTCCCTTGCACAGTGCGGCCAAGCCGCCTGGGACGCGCTGGCGCTGAGCCAGGCTGACAGCAATCCCTTCCTGTCCTTTGCGTTCCTGCACGCGCTGCATGAGTCGGGCAGCGCCAGCAAGGAAAGCGGCTGGCTGCCGCAATTCCTGACGCTATGGGACCAGCAAGAACTGGTCGCTGCGCTGCCGCTCTACGTCAAGGACCACTCTTACGGCGAGTATGTGTTCGACTGGGCCTGGGCCGACGCTTACCAGCGCAACGGCCTGGAGTACTACCCCAAGCTGCTGTCGGCGATTCCATTCACGCCAGTGACCGGCCCGCGCCTGATGGCGCGCGATGAAGCCAGCCGCAGCGCCCTGCTGGCCGCGCTTTGCGAATTGCAACAGGCGAACGGCCTGTCATCCACTCACATCCTGTATCCGCCGCCGGAGCAGGCGCAGGCGCTGCAGGCCGCCGGCTTCATGCTGCGCCGGGGCGTGCAATTCCATTGGCAGAATGCGGGCTACGCCGATTTCGAGCAATTCCTGGCCACGCTCCAGCAAAAGAAACGCAAGAATATCCGCGCCGAACGGCGCCATGTGGCCGAGGCCGGCATCCACATGCGCCAGATAAGAGGCGTCGAGGCGGTCGAGGCAGACTGGCGCTTCTTCAAGCGCTGCTACGACCGCACTTATCGCGAACATCATTCCACGCCCTACCTGAACCTGGATTTTTTCCTGCGCATCGGGCAAACGATGCCGCACAACCTGCTGCTGGTCGTGGCCGAGCGCGAGGGCCGGCCCATTGCGTCGTCGCTGCTGGTACATGACGCGCAAAAGCTATATGGGCGTTACTGGGGCGCGCTTGAGCATCACCCCTGCCTGCATTTCGAAACGGCTTACTACCAGCCGCTGGAGTTTTGCATTGCAAACCGCATCGCTTCCTTCGAAGGCGGGGCGCAGGGCGAACACAAGATGGCGCGCGGTTTCTTGCCGGAGCAAACCTGGTCGGCACACTGGCTGGCGCATCCGGCGTTTTCGGACGCGATCGAACGCTTCCTGGCGCGCGAAAACAGCGGCATGGAAAATTACATCGGCGAGTTGAACGAGCGTAATCCGTTCGCGCGCTGAGCAGCACACCGCCTGGCGCGGGCTGGCTCGAATCCGGCTGACTCGTGCGCCGCGGCTGCACCTGGCGCTGCCAACTGAGCATACTAGCGATGCAGTTCAGGTTCACTTGCAACTTGGAAACGGTCGCGCGCCAAGGTGCACCCGAAATAAAAAACCCCGCCTGACTGGAGCCGGCGGGGTTTCGCGTGGCGCACCACGGTGTTGCTTCAGCTTCCCTTCATCAGAAGTTAGGCTTGCTCGCTGCCTTTGCATAATTGGCCACGCCGGTCAGGATTTCTTCCTTCGCATCTTCCGGTCCGAACCAGCCTTCCACCTTCACCCACTTGCCGGCTTCCAGGTCTTTGTAGTGTTCAAAGAAATGCTGGATCTGCTGCAGCCGCAGGTCGTTCAAATCTTCCGGCTTTTCCCAATGGCTGTAGATGGACAGCACCTTGTTGACCGGCACGGCCAGCACCTTGGCATCGCCGCCGGCTTCATCGGTCATCTTCAGGATGCCCAGCGGACGGCAGCGCACCACCACGCCCGGGAACAAGGGGAAAGGCGTGATGACCAGCACGTCGACCGGGTCGCCATCGGCGGCCAGTGTGTGCGGGATGTAGCCGTAATTGCAGGGATAGTGCATGGCCGTGCCCATGAAGCGGTCGACGAAAATCGCGCCCGATTCTTTGTCCACTTCATATTTGATCGGATCAGCGTTCATCGGGATTTCAATGATGACGTTGAAGTCGTTCGGCAGGTCGCGGCCGGAGGGGACGAGATTAAGACTCATGATGCCTTCTTGATTGACGAATGAAAAAGCGGATTAAGGATGAATGCGAAAGCGGGCGGCACAACCGCAAATTGCGCGACCGACCCGGGCAATTCCCGCTTGGCAGGAATAACCAGGTCGTGCGCAGCAAGCGCAAACCGGCAAGCCCAAGATTATAAGTGGTGCAGGGCCGTGTCCAAAGGCCTGCGAGCGGATTGGCGCAAAATTCACGGCGGGGCCGCGGTATGGACAGTCGGCAAGATTGTGCCCCCGATCCACCGGAAGCAGGCTTCGGGTGGCACCGACGATGCTGGCACCGGTTACAGCAGGGCGGCGAGTGCGCTTTGGCGATAATGCGAAGCGGCTTGCTCCGGGTCTTCCAGCGCTTCATGCAACTGCGCCAGCTTGAGGTGGGCTTCGCGCACGGTGTCTGGATCGGTCGTGTCCGACAAAGCCATTTCCAGGCAGCGCTGGGCCTTGCCCCATAACTTCTGGCGCAGGCAGAAAATGCCCAAGGTCAGCGCCAGCTCGGCATCGGCTGGATGGCGCTGCAACTGCTGCTCGCAGCGTTCGATCTGTCCCAGAAGTGTGGCCGAACCTTCTGTGCCCGCCGCGCCGCGCCAGGCCCGCACCAGGCGGTCGTCCCAGTCCACGGCAAGCGCTTTTTCAATGATGGCCGACGCTTCTTCATGCAAGCCGCGGCTGGAAAAAGCACGTGCGCCGCGGGCGGCGATCGGCGCCTGGCCGCGGTCGTCTGCCGGAATGGCAAACCATACGCGGCGCAGCGATTCGGGGTCATGGCTGGCATCGCTGAGCACGGCGTCATAAGCCAGTTCGCGCAGCCGTTGCGACAGCGCCGGATGGATCGCATTGTTCTTGTCCAGCGTGCGCACCAGGCGCAGCACTTCCGGCCAGTTCTTGGCAGCCTGGTTCGCCTTCAGCGCCATGCGCAATGCATGTATGTGGCGCGTGCCGGACCGGTTCAATTCGCGCACGGCGTCAAGCGCCTGCTCGGGATGGTGTTCGTCCACCAGCAGTTCGATTTCCGTCATCAGGCGCGCAGTGCGCAGCGATTCATCTTCGGAAGCCCGGGCCAGCCATGACTGGCGCCGCTCCGCTTGTCCCAACCGGTGAGCGGCGCGGGCCGCGACCAGCGCCGCCACGCCGGCATTGTCAGCCACGGCGCAAGCGCGCGAAGCGGCTTTTTCCGCCTGGCCGAAACGTCCTTCGAATAGCGCTTTCAAGGCCTCGCGCAAGGCGCGATTGGCTTCCCGATCGGCCCGGTCGCGACGGTATTGCGCAACCTTTTGCGGCAACAGTTGGGCCGTGCGCAGCGCGCGCAGGATGCCGAACAGGGTCATGAACAGCAGCGCCGCCAGCACCACGAAAAGGTTCAGCGACAAGTCCACCCGCCAGGGCGGATAGAAAAAGACGACATTGCCGGCATTGAAGCGCGCCAGCACAGCCAGCCCGATCGCAGCGGCAAACAGTCCGAGTAGCCAGAGGAAGATGCGCATGGCCTAGGGCTTTGCCTTGAAGTTGCGCACCGCGTCCAGGCTCTCGTTCAGGGACGGCATCTCGATCGACAGGTTGCTGGACTGCACCTGGCGCAGCAGCGCCTGGGTGGTCTGGGTCTGGCGCGCCCGGGTGTCGAAATAGCGGCCGATCACGTCTTGCGCCGCAATCAGGTCGCTGCGGAAGGCCGACTCATTGCGCGACAACAGTGCCAGCCGCGCATTCAGCAAGCGCAGTTTCAGGTTTTCACGCGCGTAATAAGCCTGGCTTGGCGACAGCAGCAGCGCATCCGCATTGTCGACGCTGCGCACCCGGATCAACTGGCGCACTTCATTCCACATGTCGCTGGACCAGTTGGTCCAGGCGTCTTGCAAGCTGGCGACCCAACCTGGGCGGCCCGGTTTCTCGCCAGGGGCGGCGCGACGCGCATTGCGCGGCTGCACCGCCGGCACGGCCGGCTTTTCATCTGCCAGCAGCGGCATGCTGTCGATTTGGCCAATGATGCTGTCCAGGCGCAGCGCCAGGCCGGTCATGTCGACCACCGGCAGCGCCTTGAGTTTTTCCATGTCGCGCGCCAGCGCCCGGCGCACGGTAATGAATTGCGGTTTGTCGGTGCGCGAGAGCCGGCTGTCGGCGTTTTGCAGCGCGATCAGTGCGCCGCGCACATTGCCGGCCAGTTGCAATTGCTGGCTGGCGGTGGACAGCACTTGTTCAATTTCGGCCAGCGCCCACTCGTCGCGATTGCGCGCCAGTTCCTGGTAAAGCTGTTCCAGTGCCAGTTGCTGGGTTTGCGCCTCACCCTGCTTGCTTTCCAGCACATTCACCTTGGCTTGCAATTCTTTCAGGCTGTCCTGGGCGGCTTTCATCACCAGCCTGGTTTCGCTGTTGATGGAATCACCCGCTTGCAGCCGCTGGGCGGTTTCGCGGCGCAGCTCGCGCAACTCACTGTGCGCGCTCCACCAGGCAAGCGCAATCAGCGCCACCAGGAGCGCAGGTATGACAACGGCAAGCCGCTGCTTCCAGAAAGGCGCGAGCCGGGCCGGAGCGGTTGCAGGGGGCAAAGCGGTGAGGGGCGTCTCTTCCATTAGCGCAATTGTAGCGTGGCAAGCATGTGTTCGTCGCCGGATCCGCTGCGTTGAATGCAGGTAAAACCAAGCTCGCGCGCAGTTTCTTCGATCCGGATGTGGGGAACCAGCAAACGACTGCGCAGCAAGCGCGCGCGGCTGCCAGGCTGCGGCAGGCGCGAAGCCATGGCGGCCAGGTTGCGTAAAGCTTCGGAACTGGTGATGACCCAGGTAGCCTGGCTGTCGAGCAGGCGATCCAGCGCCTGGGCACGCGCGGCATCCCATGCCGGCGCCGCGCGGCGATAAGCCGCAACCTGGTCGACCGTGACACCGGCTGCGCGCAAAGCCTCTCCCAGCAATTCCCGGCCGCTTTCGCCGCGGATCAACAGCGCGCGCTGGCCACGCAACCCGGGCAAGTCAAGCTGGGCCAGCAAGGTTTCGGAATCGGTACGATCGGGATGGCGCGGGCTGATGACGCGGGCATTGTGGGCTCCGATGCCGTGCCTTGCCAGCGCCTGGCGGCTGCCCTCGCCCATCACGCCGATGGTCAAGCCCTCGGGCCAGCGCGCCCGGTAGCCGAAGGCAGCGTCGATGGCGTTGGGACTGACGAAAACCACCAGCGCATACTGTTCCAGCCCGTCCAGCGCCTGGCGTATCGCGCGGTCGTCCGCAAGCGGCAGGATTTCCAGCAGCGGGAACAGCACGGCCTCCGCCCCGGCGGCGCGCACGCGCTGCGCCAAAGGCTCGGCCTGCTGCAGCGGCCGGGTAATGATGACGGTCTCAGGCATCGCTGCTGCGACAGGCATCCAGGATGGCTTCGGCGCCTTGCGCGCGCAGCGCTTGCGCCAGGTTCTTTCCAAGTTGTTCGGGATCGCCGTCCGGGCCGCTGACTTCGGCCCGGGCGATGCGGCTGCCATCGGGCATGCCCACCATGCCGCGCAAGCGCATCTGGCCGGCGCCGGCGGCTTCGGCAAATGCAGCCAGCGGAATCTGGCAACTGCCGCCGAAGGCGCGCGACAGTGCGCGCTCAGCCGTCACGGCGGCAGCCGTGGGCGCATGGTTCAAAGGCGCCAGCAAGCCGGGCAGGTCGGTCCGTGCGGACAAGACTTCGATCGCCATCGCGCCCTGGCCTGGCGCGGGCAGGCTGTCGACCGGATCGAGCAAGCTGCGGATACGTTCGGGCAGGCCAAGCCGCTTGAGGCCGGCCGCGGCCAGGATGATGGCGTCATAGTCACCGCGGTCGAGCTTGCCCATGCGGGTGTCAAGGTTGCCGCGCAGCGGCCGCACTTGCAAGTGCGGGAAGCGCGCTGCAATCAGGGCCTGGCGGCGCAAGCTGCTGGTGCCCACCACCGCGCCCGCCGGCAGCTCGTCCAGGGTCGCGTACTTGCCAGAGACAAAAGCGTCGCGCGGATCTTCGCGCTCGAGCACCGCGGCCAGGCAAAAGCCTTCGGGCAGTTCCATCGGCACGTCTTTCAGGGAGTGCACGGCAAGATCGGCACGGCCCTCGGCCATCGCCACTTCCAGTTCCTTGACAAACAAGCCCTTGCCGCCGACCTTGGACAGCGTGCGGTCAAGTATCTGGTCACCGCGCGTGGTCATGCCGAGGATTTCCACGCTCGCCTGTGGGTATAGTTCTTGCAACATGGCGCGAACATGTTCCGCCTGCCACATTGCGAGACGGCTTTCACGGGAGGCGATCACCAGTTTTCCGGCAAAAGCGTGTTGCGCGTGTTTTGCTTGGATCAAAACGTACTCTTTGGATGGATGCTCGGGGACGGCTGTGGGGCTTTTGGCGAGCGCGCCGCTCACCGCGACACAGCCGCAGCCTCTGCTTTTGCGTGCGGAATTCTAACACGCACCCCTGTGCGGCCCGGCGCTTGCCGGGCCTTTTACTGATGACTAACCGGTTGCCACATGTCCGCCACGCCCGCCAGCAAGAAAACACGACCGCCCGCGAGGACCAGCCCCGACCCGGATGAACCGTTGCGCGAAGACATACGGCTGCTCGGGCGGCTGTTGGGCGAGGTGCTGCGCGAGCAGGAAGGCGACCATGTCTTTGCCATCATTGAAACCATACGCCAGACAGCGGTGCGCTTCCGGCGCGATGCCGATCCTGCGGCAGCTGCCGAACTTGACAAGCTGCTCAAGAAACTGAGCCAGGCCCAGACCATTTCAGTGGTGCGCGCCTTTTCCTATTTTTCCCACCTGGCCAATATTGCGGAAGACCAGCACCAGAACCGTCGCCGCCGCGCGCGGCTGCTGGCGGGGGAAGCAGCGCAGCCGGGGACGGTGGCGCGGGCGCTGGAGCGGGTATGCGAAGCGCCCGGCGGCGCCCGCCGTGCGCGGCAATTCTTTGACGAGGCGCTGCTTTCACCCGTGCTGACGGCACACCCGACTGAAGTGCAACGCAAGAGCACGCTCGATGCCGAACATGCGATAGCAGGCTTGCTGGCCGCGCGCGAAGCGCCAATGACGCCGCGCGAAGCGGCCGACAATGAAGCGCAGATGAAAGCCCGCATCGCCACGCTGTGGCAAACCCGCATGCTGCGCTACACCCGGATGAGCGTAGCCGATGAAATAGAAAACGCGCTTTCCTGGTATCGCATCACCTTCCTGCGCGAATTGCCGGCGCTGTATGAAGACATCGAGGATGAATTGTCGGCCCACCTCGGCCAGCGCGCCGCGCGCCTGCCCTTGACCCAGGCTTTCCTGCAGATGGGAAGCTGGATCGGCGGCGACCGCGATGGCAATCCCAACGTCAATGCCGACACGATGCAACTGGCGCTGTCGCGCCATGCCAGCACCGTGCTCGATTTCTACCTGGAAGAAGTGCATGCGCTGGGCGCGGAATTGTCGCTCTCGACTTTGCTGGTGGATGTGAGCGCACCGCTGCAGGCATTGGCCGACCTGTCCCCCGATGCCTCGCCGCATCGGGCCGATGAACCGTACCGGCGCGCCCTCACCGGCATCTATGCCCGGCTGGCGGCCACCGCGCGTGGCCTGGGCGCCGGCCATGTGCTGCGGCGCGAAGTGGCGCCGGCCGCGCCTTACGGCTTGCCCGAAGAATTTACCGCCGACTTGCAAGTGCTGACCGATTCGCTGCTGGCGCATCACGGCGCGCTGCTGGTGCGGCCGCGCCTGGCAGCCCTGAAGCGGGCCGCGACCGTGTTTGGTTTTCACCTCGCCACGCTCGACTTGCGCCAGAGTTCTGATGGTCATGAACGGGTGCTGGCTGAACTGTTCGCCAAAGTCGGGGCCGTGGCTGATTACGCCGCCCTCAATGAAGAAGCCAAGGTGGCACTGCTGCTGGATGAACTGGCACAGCCGCGGCTGCTGGTATCGCCCTGGCTCAGCTATAGCGCCGAAACCGCGACCGAACTGGCGGTCTTTGCCGGCGCGCGTGAAGTCCGCAAACGGTATGGCGAAGCCGCGGTGCGCAACTACATCATTTCTCACACCGAAACCGTGTCCGACCTGCTCGAAGTCCTGGTACTGCAAAAGGAAGCGGGACTGTTCCGGCCAGCGCGCGACAGCGCAAACAATGATGGCGACAAGGACGACAACGACGGCGCAGGCAGCGCCGCCCTCGCAGTGATCCCGCTGTTCGAAACGATACCTGACCTGCGCCAGGCCGCGACGATCATGCAGGCTTTCCTCAGCCTGCCGCTGGTGCAGCGCATGGTTGCCCGGCGTGGCGGCCTGCAGGAAGTCATGCTGGGTTATTCCGACTCGAACAAGGATGGCGGCTTCCTGACCTCCAATTGGGAACTGTACCGGGCCGAGCTCGGGCTGGTGGAGGTGTTCAACGAAGCCGGCGTGCGCCTGCGCCTGTTCCACGGACGCGGCGGCACGGTTGGCCGCGGCGGCGGCCCCAGCTATGACGCGATCCTGGCGCAGCCGCCCGGCACGGTAAATGGCCAGATCCGGGTCACGGAACAGGGTGAAATCATTGCATCCAAATATTCCAATCCCGGCATTGGCAGGCGCAACCTGGAACTGCTGGTGGCAGCAACGCTGGAAGCCAGCCTCGCGCCCGAGAGCGGCCAGGCCAGCGGCGAACGCTTGCGCCAGTTTGAGGAAGTGATGGCGGCCCTCTCGGACAAGGCGTATGCCGCCTATCGCAACCTGGTGTACGAGACACCGGGCTTCGCCGACTATTTTTTCGATTCCACGCCGATCGCAGAAATTGCCAAGCTCAATATCGGATCACGTCCGGCAGCGCGCAAGGCAACGCGCCGGATCGAGGATTTGCGCGCCATACCCTGGAGTTTTTCATGGGGCCAGTGCCGCCTGCTGCTGCCTGGCTGGTATGGCTTCGGTTCAGCCGTATCGGCCTGGCTGGACGAAGGCGGCGCCACCCAGCGCAGCAAGCGCCTGGCGCTGTTGCGCGGCATGCTGCGCGAATGGCCTTTCTTTGCCGCGCTGATTTCCAATATGGACATGGTGCTGGCAAAAACCGACCTTGCCATTGCTTCCCGCTATGCCCAACTGGTGCAGGACCGCAAATTGCGGCAATCCATTTTCAAGCGGCTTGCAGCCGAACATGCGCAAACGGTGGCTTGCCTGGCGCTCGTCACCGGGCAGGATGAAAGGCTGGCCGGCAATCCTTCGCTGGCGCAATCGATCAAGAATCGCCTGGCCTATCTCGATCCGCTGAATCACTTGCAAGTCGAGCTGATCAAACGCAATCGCGCGGAGCAAGAACAAGCCGAGGGTGAACAGGAAGAGTTGCGCGTGCAGCGCGGCATCCACCTGTCGATCAATGGCGTGGCGGCCGGCTTGCGCAATACCGGTTGATTGCTGCCCGGCGCCGGCCTGGGTGATGAATGGCGGTGCCGGCGGTGGGCGGCGGTGCGCCCTGCCGCTTGCTTTATAATCGCGCCATTCCACCGGCATAGATCATGACTGCACAACTCTCCAAAAAAGGCGAAGCCTGGTCGGCCCGCTTTTCAGAACCTGTCTCCGACCTCGTCAAACGCTATACCGCCTCGGTTTTTTTCGACAAGCGACTCGCCAACTTCGACATCGAAGGGTCGCTGGCGCATGCCGACATGCTGGCCGCGCAAGGCATCATCAGTCCCGAAGATTTATCTGAAATCCAGCGCGGCATGGCGCAGATCAAGGGTGAAATCGCCGCCGGCCAGTTTGAATGGCTGCTCGACCTGGAAGACGTCCACCTCAATATTGAAAAACGCCTGACCGAACTGGTAGGCGACGCCGGCAAGCGGCTGCACACCGGCCGCTCACGCAATGACCAGGTCGCAACCGACATCCGGCTCTGGCTGCGCGCCGCCATCGACGACATCACCGTCCTGTTGCGCGACTTGCGCCTGGCTTTGCTGGACCTGGCCGAGCAGCATGCCGACACCATCATGCCCGGCTTCACCCATATGCAAGTGGCGCAGCCGGTCACTTTCGGCCACCACATGCTGGCCTATGTTGAAATGTTTGGCCGTGACGCCGAACGCATGCAGGATTGCCGCCGCCGCGTGAACCGCCTGCCGCTGGGCGCGGCTGCGCTGGCTGGCACCACCTTCCCGATCGACCGCGAACGCGTGGCGCGCACGCTCGGTTTCGAGGAAATCTGCCGCAACTCGCTGGATGCCGTTTCCGACCGCGATTTCGCGATTGAATTCTGCGCCGCTTCAGCGCTGGTGATGACCCATGTGTCGCGCATGTCGGAAGAACTGGTGATCTGGATGAGCCCGCGCGTGGGCTTCATCGATATTGCCGACCGCTTTTGCACCGGGTCGTCGATCATGCCGCAAAAGAAAAATCCCGACGTGCCCGAACTGGCGCGCGGCAAGACTGGCCGCGTCAATGGCCACCTGGTTGCGCTGCTGACCTTGATGAAGGGCCAGCCGCTGGCTTACAACAAGGACAACCAGGAAGACAAGGAACCGCTGTTCGACACGGCCGACACCGTGATCGACACGCTGCGCATCTTCGCCGACATGGCGCGCGGCATCAGCGTCAAGCCGGAAGCCATGCGCACGGCGGCTTTGCAAGGCTATGCCACGGCAACCGACCTGGCAGACTACCTGGTCAAGAAGGGCATGCCTTTCCGCGACGCGCATGAAGCCGTGGCACGCGCAGTGCGCGCCTGTGACGATGCAAAATGCGACCTGGCCGACTTGCCGCTGGAACGCCTGCGTGCGTTTTCCGCGCTCATCGACGAAGACGTCTTTGCTGTCCTGACGCTGGAAGGCTCAGTCGCCGCACGCGACCATGCAGGCGGCACGGCGCCGGCGCAAGTGCGGCGCGCAATCGGCGAGGCGCGCAAACTGCTGGGCTGATTCCAGCTTACCAGCGCCGCGCCGGGAAGCCGGTTGTGCATCTTTTTGTCGCCTCAGCTTCACTTTGGCTCCCGCCCGCAGTGACTGGTTGTCGATATGCAAGTACTTCGCCGAAACGAAGTCAAACTGACATATACTCGCGGCAGCCGCGGCACGCCCGTGGCACAGGGAACAGGCGCCACGAGCGGCCTGTGACAAAAGATAAAAACTGGAGCTTACCGTGTCGTTTCTCCTCTCTCTATCCAGATGGATTGATGCGATCAATGAAAAGATCGGCCTCGCCGTCAGCTGGGCCCTGCTCGGGGCGGTCCTCATCTGCAGCGGCAATGCCCTGATCCGCTACATCTTCAACCGCAGCTCCAACGCCTGGCTTGAAATCCAGTGGTACCTGTTTGCGCTGATGTTCCTGCTGGCGGCGTCGTACACGCTCAAGCGCAATGAACATGTTCGCATCGACGTCATCGCCGGCCGCCTGTCAAAACGGGCCCAGGCCTGGATCGACATCCTCGGCACCGTGTTCTTCCTGCTGCCGATGGTCCTGATCATCCTGTACTACTCCATCCCTTATGCGCTGCTGTCCTTCCAGGGCCAAGAGCTGTCGAGCAATTCCGGCGGCCTGTTGCTGTGGCCAGCCAAGATGATGATTCCGGTGGGTTTCGCGATGCTGGCCCTGCAGGGGCTATCCGAACTGATCAAGCGCATCGGCTTCCTCGCCGGCCGGGTCGACGCCAGCGTGCTTGAAAAGCAGGTCGCCACGCCCGAAGAAGAAATCGAGGCCATCAAGGCCGCCAACCAACTGAAATAGGCGCGGGCCATCATGACTGAGTTCCTCATTGCCAATATGGCGCCGATCATGTTCGCGGCGCTGGTCGTGTTCCTGCTGTCGGGATTTCCAGTGGCTTTTGCACTGGGTGCGAACGGCCTGTTCTTTGGATTGATGGGCATCGAACTGGGCTTGCTCAAGCCGGAGCTGATGCAGGCGCTGCCCAATCGCCTGTTCGGCATCATGGGCAACGACACGCTGCTGGCGATCCCCTTCTTCACTTTCATGGGCCTGATCCTCGAACGCTCTGGTATGGCCGAGGATTTGCTCGACACGATCGGGCAACTGTTTGGCCCAATCCGCGGCGGTGTTGCCTATGCCGTGATCTTCGTTGGCGCGCTGCTGGCTGCCACGACCGGCGTGGTCGCCGCATCGGTGATCTCGATGGGCTTGATCTCGTTGCCGGTGATGCTGCGTTACGGCTATGACAAGAAACTGGCCAGCGGCGTGATTGCCGCTTCCGGCACGCTGGCGCAGATCATCCCGCCTTCGCTGGTGTTGATCGTGATGGCCGACCAGCTCGGCCGCTCCGTGGGCGACATGTACAAGGCCGCTTTCGTGCCCGGCCTGATGCTGACGGCGATGTATGCCGGTTATGTGCTCGCGGTATCCCTGTTCCGTCCAGAGGCCGTGCCAGCCTTGCCGCCTGAGGCGCGCAACCTGAAAGAACCCAACGGCGCGAGCGGCGCCGTGTCGCTGCTGGTGCTGGTGCTGGCGACCGTCGGCCTCTCTTACTTCTTCGCGCGCTGGTACGTCTCCACCCACCCGGACAAGGCTACCGATGAAGTGATCGTCTATTCGATGGCGGTCGGCATGGGCTTCGCATTCGCGGTTGCAGTCATCAACCGCACGCTGAAATTGGGCATGCTGTCGCGTATGGCCCAGAAAGTGGTGTTCGTGCTGATGCCGCCGCTGGCCCTGATCTTCCTGGTGCTGGGCACGATCTTCGTCGGCATCGCGACCCCGACCGAGGGTGGCGGCATGGGCGCGATGGGCGCGCTGGTGCTGGCCCTGATGAACCGGCGCCTGTCCTTCGGGCTGCTGAAACAGGCGATGGAATCGACCACGCGCTTGTCTTGCTTCGTGATGTTCATCCTGATTGGCTCCTCCGTATTCGGCCTGGTTTTCCGCGGCGTGAACGGTGACTTGTGGGTGGAGCACCTGATGACGTCACTGCCGGGTGGCGCGACCGGCTTCCTGATCGTCGTGAACCTGCTGTTCTTTGGCCTGGCTTTCTTCCTCGACTTCTTTGAACTGGCCTTCATCCTGGTGCCGCTGGTGGGCCCGGTGGCGGAAAAGCTGGGTATCGACCTGATCTGGTTCGGCGTGCTGCTGGGCGTGAACATGCAGACTTCGTTCATGCACCCGCCTTTCGGCTTTGCACTGTTTTACCTGCGCTCGGTGGCGCCGGCGGAGGTCAAGACCAGCGACATTTACTGGGGCGCCGTGCCTTTCGTGCTGATCCAGGTCGTGATGGTGGCACTGATCATCATCTTCCCGCAGATCGTTTCGATCGATAAGCGCGTGGACATGAAGGAACAGATCGAACTCAAGATCGACCTGCCGCCGCCAGAGCCGCCAGTTGGCGAACAACCGGGTTCCGGCGAAGGCGGCCTGAACCTGCCAGCAGAACCGGAAAGCAAGGAAGAAAGCAAGGGACAGCCGCAGGAACCGCAGTTGAATTTCTCGACTGACAGCGACAAGAAATAAGCGGCTGCAAGACTTGAGCAGATGTGACAAGGGCCCCGGAATCGGGGCCCTTGTCGTTTCAGGCTTGCCGCCGGGCGCAGCGCCCGGGCGGGTGAATCGGTGGGTGAATCGGCGGGTGAATCAATTGCCGGCGATGGTCATGCTCTC
>JAQGMC010000061.1 GCA_028292545.1 Paucimonas sp. | reverse complement strand
CCACACTTATCGGTTGTTAATTTTTAAAGAACCTTTACTCCGGCTAACCTCGCCCTTCCGGACCGATCAGCTCGCTTTCGAATCGTTTTGTTCGTCAGCAGCAGAGAAATGAGATTATGCGGCGTTTTCTGTATCCCGTCAACTTTTTTGTTTCGCTTTTCTTTCGCTGCGACACCAAATTGACGGACCTACATCCCTGTCGCGTGCTGCACTTTTGGCACTCGCTGGCACTTCGTTTTGAGTGCCGTTTCGCGACGGGAGGCGAACTATATCAAAGGTTCTGGAACCGTGGCAAGCGCTTCTCTAAAAAAGCTTTCATGCCCTCTTTCCGGTCCTCCGTTGCAAAGGTGGAATGGAACATCCGGCGCTCGAAAAGTATGCCCTCCGCGAGCGTGGATTCATAGGCGCGGTTCACTGCTTCCTTGGTCATCATCAGCGCAGGCAATGACATGCTTGCAATGACGACGGCGGCTTCCAGCGCTTCATCCAGCATGCGCTCGAGCGGCACCACGCGCGACACCAGTCCTGCGCGCTCTGCTTCTGCAGCATCCATCATGCGCCCGGTCAGGCACATGTCCATTGCCTTGGCCTTCGATACGGCACGAGGAAGACGTTGCGTGCCGCCCGCACCCGGTATGGTGCCCAGCTTGATTTCCGGCTGGCCGAATTTCGCGTTCTCGGCGGCGATGATGAAGTCGCACATCATGGCGAGCTCACAGCCTCCTCCCAGGGCATACCCGGATACGGCGGCAATCACCGGTTTGCGGATGCGCCGCAGTGTTTCCCAGTTACGTGTGATGTAGTCCCCTTGGTAGACATCCATATAGGAAAGGGACGACATGGCGCCGATGTCCGCGCCAGCCGCGAACGCCTTTTCATTGCCGGTCAGGACGATGCAGCCAACCTCGGGATCCTGGTCGAAGGCTTGAAGCGCCGCTCCCAGTTCATCCATCAATTTGTCATTTAGTGCGTTGAGCGCTTTTGGGCGGTTCAACCGGATCAAACCGACCTTCTCCCTGGTTTCCACCAAGATGTTCTCGAAAGCCATGTCTTCCTCCTTCTATCAGTAATGTAGGCCGCCATTCTAGCGGGCCGACTCAATGAGCGGCGCTACCGGCCAACCGTTGAGCTCGATCAAACCCGCAAAGGCTCCCGTGCCTAAGATACAACGGCTAAATGACACGGGAGAGCCTGTGATGTTGTATGAGATATGGTCGCCCGGGTTCACGACTGGCCTCCGGTGGCTGGACGACCATCATTGCCGCCTGGCCCAGGCGCTACAGGAAGCCAACGAGGCATCCGACCGGGACTTCTGCAAAGCATATCGTGCGCTAATCGGCAAGCTGGAAACCGCCTTTCGCGAGGAGGAAGAGCGACTGGACGATGTCAACCCGGCCTTAGTCAAGAGTCATCGCGAACAGCACGGGCGTGTATTGCGCGGCCTGCATTGCGCGCATTCCCGGATTCTGGACGGCGATATCGAACTCGGCCGTGAAATTATTTCCGACTTGCTGCCCAAGTGGCTGGGCCTGCATATTGCCAGCATGGATATCCCGCTTGCGAACGCGATGTCCGAGCGCCGGCCGCCGGACCGGGCACCTGAAACGCGCGTTCGCGAGCGCTACTCATGACGCAGGGCGGGGCAGCAATATCCACAAGGCCCCTTGCTGTTTCATCCTGCCGGCGCGCTCGCCTGCCTCAGCACCGAAGCCCCAGAAAAAATCCCCCCTGACCGCGCCGCGGATTGCACCGCCGGTATCTTGCGCCATCATCAGGCGCTGCAGTGGCTGGTCTGAACCGGGATGCGTCGTAGCCAGGAAGACCGGCGCGCCAAGCGCGAGCACCTGCGGATCGATGGCGATCGAGCGCAGGGGCGTCAGCGGCACGCCCAGCGCGCCCTTCGGGCCCTGCTCGACGGCAGGCAACTTCTCTTCCCGGAAAAACACCATGCTTGGATTCACATCGAGCAGCTCCTGGCGCCGCGACGGATTGGCGGCATACCAGGCCTTGATCGATGTGGCCGACGCCTGGTCCAGCGTCAGCTCGCCCTTGTCCACCAGGTAGCGACCGATGGATTTGTACGGATGGCCGTTCTGGTCCGCATAGGCCACGCGCACCGTTTCGCCGGTGTCGGCCAGTTGCACCCGGCCCGACCCCTGCACCTCCAGGAAAAATGCATCGATGGCATTGTCGACCCACAGCAATTCTTTGCCCGCCATGCCGTTGGACTTGGCGGCTTCGGCCCGCGTCGTATAGGGCAGGACTTTGTTGCCGACCAGGCGGCCTCGCAAGCGCATGCCCTTCAATTCGGGATAGACCGAAGTCAGGTCCACCGTGACCATGTCGTCCGGCACCTTGAATAGGGGCGTCTGGAACGGCCCGCCGCGTTTGCGCGCGCCTTTCAGCAAGGGCTCGTAATAACCGGTAATCAGTCCACGCTCAGTCCCATCTGGATTGATGACCTTGTGCGGCACGAAAAAGGATTCAAAGAACAGGCGCACGCCTTTGACGTCAGTTTCATTGACGGTTTTCGCGACGGAACAGGGTTCGCCCCAGCCCGGCTTGCGCGCAAGCACTTCGCAGGAAACAAGGAACGGTCGCCAGGCCTGGCGTAAATCGTCCGCATTCCAACCAGGCAGTTCGGTGAAGCTGACAGCTTGCAGCCGTGCAACGGGTTTAGGGACAGGCGCCGCGCCGGGCGGCACGCTCACCGGGGGCACAGTCACTTGCGGCACAGTCACCTGCGGCTCGACTTTCGCAGCAGGGCGAACTGCACAACCTGCGAGCGCGAGCAGCAAGGCAATTGCAGGTAGACTGGCGACCCAGGAAAAGCGGGCAAGCGAGGGGGTCTGTATGTGGCTGTTGGCGGGAGAAGCGCTGCTGGCGCTGGGGCTGTTGGTGTTTATTGTTTGGTGGACCATGTTTTCCAGCAAGAAGCCTGGCCATGACGTCGACCAGGTGCATACCAAGGATGACTCAAAGCAGGATTAGTGAAGGGTGCGCGGCAGCGACAGCACGAATTCAGGTATTTTCGCCTCGAAGCGGGTGCCATCCTCTGCCACGCAAAAGTATTCGCCACGCATGGTACCTTGGGGCGTCGTCAGCGTGGCGCCGCTGGTGTATTCAAACTGCTCCCCGGGTTGCAGCAGGGGCTGGTGCCCGACTACACCCAGGCCTTTCACTTCCTGCACCTGCTCGTTGGCGTTGGTGATGATCCAGTGCCGCGAGATCAGTTGTGCCGCCACCGATCCCAGGTTTTTTATCGTGACGCCATAGGCGAAAACGAACTGCGACTTGTCCGGATCGGATTGCTCCGCCAGGTACCGCGTCACGACCGACACCTTGAATTCATACGCTGCCATCCGGTTCTCCGCTGTTATTGACCTGCCCCTTTCCGATTGCACACGAAATCGCCGGCCCTGACAAGCGATTGCAGGGCCGGAGGGTAAAATACGCGCCTGATCCTGACCACGCCTGCATTCATGACCACCTACCGCATTGCACCCAGCATCCTGTCTGCCGACTTCGCCCGACTGGGTGAGGAAGTGCGCAATGTCGTCGCCGCCGGCGCCGACATCATCCACTTCGACGTGATGGACAACCACTATGTGCCGAACCTGACCATCGGGCCGCTGGTATGCGAAGCGATCAGGCCGCACGTGCAGGTGCCGATCGACGTGCACCTGATGGTCAAGCCGGTCGACCGCATCATTCCCGACTTTGCCAAAGCCGGCGCCAATATCATCACCTTCCACCCGGAAGCGTCGGACCACATCGACCGCACGCTGCAGCTGATCCGCGACCAGGGCTGCAAGGCCGGACTGGTGTTCAACCCCGGCACGCCGCTGCATTATCTGGACCACGTCATGGACAAGGTCGACATCGTCCTGATCATGTCGGTCAATCCCGGCTTTGGCGGCCAATCCTTTATTCCGGAAGCCTTGAAAAAGATCGCGGCGGTGCGCAGGCTGATCGATGCATCGGGCCGC
>JAQGMC010000039.1 GCA_028292545.1 Paucimonas sp. | reverse complement strand
CGGCGCTCTCCGGCCGGCCGCTGCTGGCGCAGGCGCCCACTGGCATTGGCAAGACCATCGGCACCCTGTTCCCCATGCTCAAGGCGATGCCGGGACAGCAACTCGACAAGCTCTATTGCCTGTCCGCCAAAACCTCGGGCCGCAGCCTGATGGTGGATGCCTTGCAGCGTGTGAAACAGCAGGCGCCGGCCTTGCCTTTGCGGGTGCTGGAACTGGTGGCGCGCGACAAGGCTTGCGAGCATCCGGACAAGGCTTGTCATGGTGAATCGTGTCCGCTTGCAAAAGGCTTTTACGACCGTTTGCCGGCGGCGCGGCGCGACGCTGCGCAGGCCGGGATGCTTAACCAGCAAGCGCTGCGCGCAATCGGCCTGGCGCATGAAATCTGCCCCTATTACCTGGGCCAGGAAATGGCGCGCTGGAGTGACGTCATCGCCGGCGACTACAACTATTACTTTGACTTGGGCGCCATGCTGCATGGCATGGCGCAGCAGTCAGGCTGGCGCACGGCGGTGCTGGTGGATGAGGCGCACAACCTGCTCGAGCGCGGCCGCAAGATGTATAGCGCCGAACTCGATCCCGCCAGCCTGCGCGAGGCGCAACTGGCAGCACCCGCGCAACTGGCCAAAGTGCTGGCGCGGGTCGACCGGCAATGGTCGGCGCTGGCTGCCGGCTTCGAGGGCGACTATGCGATCTGCGACTTGCCCGACAAGCTGCTGCTGGCCTTGCAGCAGGCGGTGTCGGCCATTACCGATTTATTGAGTGAGCAGGCGACGGCGCTGGGGCCGGCCCTGCAGCGCTTTTATTTCGATGCCTTGCATTTCACCCGGGTAGCCGAACTGTTCGACCACCATTCGCAATTCGATTTGACGCGGCCTGAGCATGCCGCCTCGCGCCGGCCGCTGCTTTGCCTGCGCAACCTGATACCCGCGCCTTTCCTGCGGCCGCGCTTTGGCGCAGCCCAGGCTTGCGTACTGTTTTCAGCCACGCTCTCGCCCTGGCATTTTTATGCCGACACGCTCGGCTTGCCCGACACCACCGCCTGGGTCGACATTGCGCCTGCCTTCCGGCCCGAGCAACTGGCCGTGAAGATCGTCACCGATGTGTCGACCCGCTATGCCGACCGCGATGCCTCACTGGCCCCGATAGCGGCTTTGATCGGTGCCCAGTTCATGCAAGCGCCTGGCAATTACCTGGCCTTTTTCAGCAGTTACGACTACCTGCAAAAAGCGCTGGCGGCATTTCGCGCCGCCTGGCCAGCCGTGCCGGTGTGGGAGCAGCAGCGGCGCATGGATGAAACCGCGCGCAATGCCTTCCTGGCGCGTTTTGTGGAAGACGGGCAGGGCATCGGTTTCGCGGTGCTGGGCGGCGTTTTTGGCGAAGGCATTGACTTGCCTGGCACACGCCTGGTGGGCGCATTTATCGCCACCCTGGGCCTGCCGCAGGTGAACCCGGTGAACGAGGCGCTGAGCGCTTGCATGGCCCAGCGTTTCGGCGCCAGCGTCGCCTATGACTACACCTATTTCTTTCCCGGGCTGCAAAAGGTGGTGCAGGCGGCTGGCCGCGTGATCCGCAATGAAAGCGACCGTGGCGTGCTGATGCTGATCGACGACCGCTATGCCCGCGCCGATGCGCGCGCCTTGTATCCATCCTGGTGGCGCCTGCATAAAATCCGCGCCGGCAAAGCCGGGGAGCAAGCGGGTGCGCCGTCGGCGGAAGCCGGGCGCCTGGCGCTGTAACGGGCATGCCTGGCTTGCGCCAGGCTGCAAGCGGGGCAGGAACCGCGCGGCAATGCCCAAGCCTCCTGCGCGGGCGCAAGCGAGCGCGCCGTGCGCAGGCTAGGATGGCGACCATAACCTGGCAATTACCAAGCACAGGAGAGCGTGCCATGCTGCAAGTACACGAAGCGCCAACCGCCGGGCGGCGGCTGCGACGCGATGCCCAGACTTCGCCCGACCAGATACCGGGCAACGATCCGATTCCGGTGGAAATACCCCAGCCCGAACCCACGCCTTCACAAGATCCGATTCCGCACCAGACACCCTTGCCGGGCGTGTGGCGATTGCTGATGCTGCGTGCCGTCAGCCGGCGTCGAACGCGGCGCTGAGCTCGCCAGCGGCTGCCGCCCGCGTGCGTATCAAAGCGGCTGGCAGCAGCACATGCTGGCGCACCAGCGCCGGCACCGCATCCGCGTTGACCGGGCTGCAGGCGATGGGGCCCTGCACCTGGTTGCATTGCAGTTCCTGCAGCAGGCGCAGTTGGGCCGCGGTTTCGACGCCGTCTGCGACCACGTCCAGTTCCAACACATGCGCCATCGACACCATGGCCTGGTAAAAGGCCTTGCTGCGCTGGTCGCTGTTGAGGCGCGCGGTGAACGAGGAATCGACCTTGATTGCGTTCACCTGCAGCGTCTGCAGCATCGACAGCGAAGAAAAGCCGGTGCCAAAATCATCCACCAGCAAACGCACGCCAAGCTCGCGCAGCGTCGCCAGTTCCTCTGCGGCGGCGCGCGCATGTTCCATCAGGCTTGATTCAGTCATTTCGATTTCCAGCAACGACGCCGGCAAATCCCATTCCGCCAGGCTGGCCGAGAGGGCGGCCAGCACGCCGCCAAGCCGGAACTGGCGCGGCGCAATGTTGACCGACAGCGGCGGCGGCGCGACGCCTTCATCGCGCCACTGCGCAAGCTGGCGGCAAGCCTTGGCAATGGCCAGGCGGCCCAGGTCACCCACCAAGCCGGCTTCCTCTGCCACCGGTAAATATTGTTTGGCGTCGAGCAAGCCGCGTTGCGGATGCTGCCAATGCAGCAGCGCTTCGAAGCCGCACAGGGTGCCGGTATAACAGTCGACCCGCGGCTGGTAAGACAGCGTGAATTGGTCGCCGCCGATGGCGTCGCGCATGGCCTGGCGCGCAGCCAGCCTTTCCACCAGCGCATCGGACAAATGCGGCTTGAAAAACTGCCAGTTCGACTTGCCGCGCGCCTTGGCCGCGTACATGGCAATGTCGGCATGCTTGAGCAGGGTGGCGGCATCCTCGCCATCCTGGGGGAACAAGGCCACGCCGACTGAAGCATGCACGTGATGCGGCCGGCCGTCGCCCAGTCCATAGGGTTCGCCCAGCGCATAGCCGATGCGGTCTGCCACCATTGCAATCGCCTGTTCGTCGCTGATGCCTTCGATGATGGCGGTAAATTCATCGCCGCCCAGGCGCACCGCATGGTCATGCGGCCGGATCACGGCGCGCAGGCGCAGCGCTGCCGCTTTCAGCAATTCATCGCCGGCGTCATGGCCCAGGGTGTCGTTGACATTCTTGAAGTCATCCAGGTCGAGGAACAGCAATGCCACCTGGCCGTTACGCTGGCGCGCGCGCGCCAGCGCCTCGGGCAGGTAATTGTTCAGCCATTGCCGGTTTGGCAGGCCCGTCAGTTCATCCGTGGTGGCCATGCGCGACAGCGCCGCTTCATGCGCCTTTCGTTGCCCGATGTCGGACAACATCAGGGCCACGCCATGCTCGGTACGGGTAAAGCGGCGGTGCACCCAGGTTGCATGCAACTGGCTGCCCGGCGGCACCTGGTAATCGTCCTGCATGCTGCCCTGCTGCATAGTCTGTTCCAGCATGGCCGCCAGCGTCTGGTAAGCCGGGCCGCTGAAGAAGGAAGACAGTTTGCGGCCAACCAACTGGCCGCGGCGCGCCCGGTACATTTCTGCCGCGCGCTCATTGCAATCGATGATTTCCCATTCGCCGGCATGGCCTTGCCGGCCACCCCTGCGGGCCAGCAGGTAGAAGGCTTCAGCGCCCCCGCCCACCGAGATGCCATACAGCGCGCGCGCCCGTTCACCCTGGTGGCGGCGCCATGCCAGGCGCGCGGTAAACCCCATGCCGACCAGGGCCAGCAGCGCCAGCAGGCCGGTCGCGGCCCAGGCCATATTGCGATGGCGCGCCGAGGATGCTTCGAACGGCGCCATCGCCTCCGTCGCGGAAATGGCAACCAGGGCCGTCAGCGGATAGTCCGGCAGCGACATCCAGGCCACGTAGCGCGCCGTCGCGTCGGTGAAATGGCTGGCGTCGAGCAGGCGCATGCCGGAGGCGTCGGCCAAATCCGGTTGCTGCCGGAAGATATCGCCGCGCAACTGGACTTCGCGGCCGACTGTTTCAGCCAGCACCGTGCCGCTGTTTTTGCGCACCAGCAGCACATCGCGTTTGTTCAGGTTGCCCAGGTCGTAATACGAAACCAGCCAGGCCGGTTCCACGCTGATCGACACGATGCCGCCGAAGCCGCCGTCCGCTGTCCGCAGGGCGCGGCTGAAGGAGACGATAGGGCGGCCAGTCATGCGCGCAAGCAGGGGATCGCTGATGCCCAGGCCGATCGGTTCGAGCGCGTTTTTATGAACCAGGAAGTGGGGCCGGTCGCCGATACTGAGCCGGCGCACGCCTTCGACGGTGGTGGCTTTCACTTCGCCCTGCGGGCCGAAGATATTCACGTACAAGAGGGAGGAATTCGGGAAAAGGCCGCGTTGGCGCTGTTCCTCCAGCTCGACACGGCCACCCGTGGTTTCCCAGTAATACTGGATTGACATCGTAATCTGGTCGAGTAGCTGGGTTGAACGGTTCAGCTGCTCGGCATAGGAGCGGGCGAGGGCAGTGGCTTGGTTTTGCACGCCGCGTTCGGCGACCGTCCGGTCTTTTGCCAACTGGTTTTCGGTGACGGACCAGAGGGTGAAGGCCAGCAGGCCGCAGGCAAGGGGCCAGGCGAGCAGTTGCCTCACACGGCCGTGCAGGAAGGCGGCCTTGTGGGAGGTTTGTGCTATTAGCGAGGCGACTCGAGCTCGGGGCATGGGGGTGGAGTGGGGGGGGCTGGGCAGCCGGGGCCTTTTGGGTGGTTCGTTGCTTGCGGGAAAGATAGCATGGCGGCGGGATGGTAGCTAGATGGTTTTGTTTCGTGTGTAACGGTGGGGGGGTGGATGGCTTGGCTGCCGGCTTGGTTTGGTTTGCTGCCGGCGTG
>JAQGMC010000019.1 GCA_028292545.1 Paucimonas sp. | reverse complement strand
AGCGTGGCGTCGGGCCGCTCCTTCACCTTGTTCAGCAGTTCTGCATAGTCAGATGCGCTGGGATCATCGCCCCCACCCAAGTGCAGGCCGAGCTGTTTCAGGAAGGTGCGCAGCTGGGTCAGCTTTTCCTTGGTCGGCGCCGCATGCACGCGGTACACGCCCTGATGCTTGTGGCGTTCCAGCAGGTCGGCCGCGCAGACATTGGCGGCCAGCATGCATTCCTCGATCACGCGATGCGCATCGTTGCGGGTGCGCGGCAGGATCTGTTCGATCTTGCCGGCGGCATTGCAAACGATATAGGTTTCCGTGGTCTCGAAATCGATTGCGCCGCGCTGATGGCGCGCCTTGAGCAAGGCCTGGAACACTTCATAAAGGTGCTGCAGGTGCGGCACCAGTGTCATGCGGCGCGTCGCTTCCGGCCCGCGCGTATTGGCTAGCACAGCAGCCACTTCCGTGTAAGTCAGCCGTGCCGCCGAGTGGATTACGGCCGGATAAAACTGGTAAGCCTTGATCTCACCCTTGGCCGTGATGACCGCATCGCACACCAGTGTCAGGCGGTCGACTGCGGGATTCAGCGAGCACAGGCCGGTGGAAAGTTTTTCCGGCAGCATGGGGATCACGCGCCGTGGGAAATAGACCGAGGTGCTGCGTTCGAGCGCATCGGTATCGAGCGCATCGCCCGGCTTTACGTAGTGGCTGACGTCGGCGATGGCGACGATCAAGCGATAGCCATTGCTGCGTCCTATCTTGACCGGCTCGCAATACACGGCGTCATCGAAGTCGCGCGCATCTTCGCCATCGATGGTGACCATCGGTATATCGCGCAAATCGACGCGCTCTTCCAGGTCGACGGGCCGCACTTCGTTAGGCAGCTTGCTGGCTTGCTTCTTGGCCGTATCCGAAAACTCATG
The DNA here is from genome assembly GCA_028292545.1 of Paucimonas sp. Classification (GTDB taxonomy): domain Bacteria; phylum Pseudomonadota; class Gammaproteobacteria; order Burkholderiales; family Burkholderiaceae_D; genus Lacisediminimonas. The sequence continues at coordinate 36,877 of JAQGMC010000019.1, read as the reverse complement.
CGGCACGCCGTATTTGCGCACCGCGATTTCGATTTCCATGCCGGGGTCATCTATATCGCCCAGCACCTCAGTGACGCGACCCACCGCCTGGTTGTAGCGTGACGGTTGCTCCACCAGTTCAACGCTCACCACTTGTCCCGTTTTCGCTTTGCCCGGCGTTCCTTGCAACAAGATTTCCTGTCCCAGGCGTTTGTCTTCGGGCACGACCAGCCAGGCGCCATTCTCATTGATCAAGCGGCCGATCACATGCGTGTTGGCGCGTTCAATGACTTCGACAATACTGCCTTCGGGGCGTCCGCGGCGGTCGGTGCCGGTGATGCGCGCCTGCACGCGATCGCCGTGCAGCACCTTTTGCATTTCCTTGTCGGACAAGAACAAGTCGGTGCTGCCGTCATCGGGTATGACAAAGCCGAAGCCGTCGCGATGGCTGGTGACGCGGCCGACGACGAAGTTGGTGGAATGCGCGAGCTGGTAATGGCCGCCGCGATTAGGCTTGATCTGGCCATCGCGCTCCATTGCATTCAATCGTCGCGTGAGGCCGTCGAGTTCATCGTCGCCGACGCTCAAGGCGCGCGCGAGGGTTTCAATGTCCTGCGGCTCGCCGGATTTGCGCAGCACGCCGAGGATTTCTTCCCTGCTGGGAATGGAATAAGGAAATTGACTCAAGAGTGGATGTGGTCGATGTAGAAAAAGTGATCCGAGATTGATACTTCGGCTAGTGTAACGGACAGATCCCTTATTTGCTTTGTACCTATCCGTTGTGCCGGACATTTTTTTGTGAAATATCGCCCTTCAAGAATTGACGACCGGCAGTTTTCCGCTATAATCCTGTTCTCCGTTGCCCACGTGGCGGAATTGGTAGACGCGCATGGTTCAGGTCCATGTGCCGCAAGGTGTGGGGGTTCGAGTCCCTCCGTGGGCACCAAGACAAAAGGGCCAGTCAACGACTGGCCCTTTCTTCGTTTACCCGCGCGCAGCGCGCAAAGAAAAGGTGCCCACGAGCGAAGCCCCTGCGGGCTTCGCGCGAGGGACTCGAAAGCCTGGCCTTGCAAGGCCAGGCGGGGTCGCGGAACGTGACCGAGCTCCCTCCGTGGTACAAAAAGGGGCCGATCCTTCTGGACCGGCCCCTTCCAATCAAACTTGCGCGCGAAGCGCGGAAATTAAAAACCCCGCAAGCTAAACACCGCGCAAGGGCGTCATAACGTTGACCCCATCCCCACCCTAACCCTCCCCTTGAAAGGGACGGGATACCGTGGCTTCAATTCACCTGCCCCACTTCCCCCGCAGCCCCGCTATCCCCATGCCGTCATACACTTCAAACGGCTGGTGTATCCACGGACTCTTCTCCAGATACTTCAAACAATAATCCGCCTTGAACGTGGAACAAGCCTTAGCCCAGATCACCGCCGTCCGCACCTCCGTCACGTCCGGGAAATCCGCCATCAATTGTTTACACACTGCCCGCAGCGTCACACCCGAATCCGCCAGGTCATCCACCACCAGCACCCGTCCCCGCAACGCGCCCGCAGTCGAACTGACGTGCCTGCTGATTGCAATCTCCCCCTGCACTGTTCCCGCCTCAGCGCGATAAGAACTGGTAGAGAGAATCGCCAACGGCACTTCAAACACCCGCGACAATACATCCCCTGGCCGCAAGCCGCCGCGTGCCAGGCACAGCACCTGGTCGAACTGCCAGCCAGAGTCCGCCACCTGCAATGCCAGCGCTTCGACATCGCGGTTGTACTCGTCCCAGCTCACCCAAAGGTGCTCGTCATCCGAAACCGGCATGGCAGTGTGTTGTGGCGCAGGCGTGTTACTTGAACGGATGGCGCAAGACGATTGTTTCTTCGCGATCGGGACCTGTGGAGATCATGTCGATCGGCACGCACAGCAGTTGCTCCAGGCGCTTGATGTAAGCGACCGCAGCAGCTGGCAACGCATCCATCGACTTGGCGCCAACGGTGGTTTCGGTCCAGCCCGGCATCTCTTCGTATACGGGCTCGCATTTGGCCGCTTCTTCGGCGCCGCAAGGGAAGATATCCACGTCACGGCCATCGAGCTTGTAGCCGGTGCAGATATTCAGGCTCTCCAGTCCGTCGAGCACGTCAAGCTTGGTCAGGCAGATGCCCGACACGCCATTGATCTGGACCGAGCGCTTGAGCAACGCCGCATCGAACCAGCCGCAGCGACGCGGGCGGCCCGTTACCGTGCCAAACTCGTGGCCAACCGATGCCAGGTGCTTGCCCACGCCGGCATCCGTTGGCAACTCGGACGGGAAAGGACCGGCCCCGACGCGCGTCGTGTAGGCTTTGGTGATGCCCAGCACATAATGCAGCATGCCCGGACCCACGCCAGCACCTGCGGCCGCATTGCCTGCGACGCAATTGCTCGAGGTTACATAGGGATAGGTGCCGTGGTCGACGTCGAGCAGGCTGCCCTGCGCGCCTTCAAACAGGATGCGACCGCCCGCCTGGTGCACGGCATACAGCGCGCTCGACACATCCTTGACCATCGGGCGGATACGCTCGGCATAAGCCAGCGCTTCATCGCGCGTTTTTTCAAAGTCAACCGCCTGCGCCTTCAGGTACTGGGTCAGGACGAAGTTGTGATAGTCCAGGTTTTCCAGCAGCTTTTCGCTGAAACGCTGGGCATTCATCAAATCTGAAACGCGGATCGCGCGCCGCGCCACCTTGTCTTCGTAGGCCGGGCCGATGCCCTTGCCGGTGGTGCCGATCTTGGAAGCGCCACGGGCCGCTTCACGCGCGGCATCCAGCGCCGTGTGGTACGGAAGAATGATGGGGCAGGCTTCGGAAATCATCAGGCGCGACATCACTTCCACGCCAACGGTGGCCAGCTTGTCGATCTCGCGCAGCAGGTCGGGCACCGACAGCACCACGCCATTGCCGATGTAGCAGGCGGTGCCCGGGCGCATGATGCCCGAGGGAATCAGCTGCAATGCCGTCTTTTGCCCGCCGATGACCAGCGTATGGCCCGCATTGTGGCCTCCCTGGAAGCGCACCACGCCTTGCGCATGGTCCGTGAGCCAGTCGACGACCTTGCCCTTGCCTTCGTCACCCCATTGGGTGCCGACCACCACCACATTCCTCGCCGTGCTTTGGTTCGACATCATTTTTCCAACTTTTTGAGTATCCATTTTCCATTCTCGAGCCCGATTGCGCGGTCGCATTCGAACTCGTCCTGGTCGTCTTCATGCCCGGGCAGGCTTTGCATCACGATCTCGCCCGCAGCGCGCAAGCCCGCAATCATCTCACGCAGCGCATCGTCTCGCCCCCAGGGGGCGCGGATCGCTGCTTTTGGCGCTGCGCCCGGCATCAGCCGCGCCAGCTCACGCAAGTCCATCGAAAAGCCAGTCGCCGGGCGAGCCCGGCCGAAAGCTTCGCCGACGTGGTCATAGCGCCCGCCGCGCGCAACCGCATTAGGCAAGCCGGGCACATACACCGAAAACATGGCGCCGCTTTCATATTCATAACCGCTCAGGTCGGCCAGGTCGATTGTGACCGAAGCCGGTCCGGCCAGGTCGGCCAGCGACTGCAATTCATCGAGCGCAATGTGGATCGCCGGATCGGACGGCAAGACCTCGCGCGCGCGCGCCAGCACGCTGCTGTCGCCATACAGCGCGGGCAAGGCCAGCAAGGCGTCGCGCACGCTGTCTTGGCAATCGCGGGTGGCCTCGCGCAAGCCCGGCACATCCTTGGTCCGTAGCAGCGCATACAGTTCATCGCGGCGCTTGGCCGCCGCCGGGTCGAGGCGCATCAGCGCACGGAAGATGCCGACGTGGCACAGGTCCAGCCGCACTTTGGCGAAGCCGGCCAGCGCCAGCGAACCCAGCGCCAATTCCTGGATCTCGGCATCGGCTTCGAGGCCAGCATGGCCATAGATTTCAGCGCCGATCTGCAGCGGCTCACGCGTGGCATGCAAGCCGGAGGGACGGGTGTGCAGCACGCTGCCGGCATAGCACAGCCGGGTGACCGAGGGCCGGTTCAGCAAGTGGGCGTCGATGCGGGCAACCTGCACCGTCATGTCGGCGCGCACGCCCATCGTGCGACCGGAAAGCTGGTCGACCAATTTGAACATGCGCAAATCCATATCGTGGCCAGCCACGGGCAGCAGCGATTCCAGGTATTCCAGCATCGGCGGCATGACCAGTTCATAGCCATAGCAGCGGAAACGGTCCAGCAAGTCCCGGCGCAATTCTTCTATCTTGCGCGCTTCAGACGGCAAGACGTCAGCGATATTCTCGGGGAGGAGCCAGTTGGGCATGACAAAAGACTGCGCTTTTAGAAAAAAATTTCGGCCAGTCCGATGACGGCCAGGCCAAGCAACAGGCACAGCAGGCCAAAGAACCGGACCTGGCCTTCGGAAAGCCTGGAGATATATTCAAAGACCTGGCGCCAGCGGCCAGGAAAGGCAAACGGGCCGATCCCTTCCAGGACCAGCACCAATCCGATTGCCAGGAACCACGCTTCAGACACCAGCCACTACTTCCTGGCGGGTGATGCAGCCGGCGCAGCAGCGCCGCCCGGGGCCTTGAAGTACTTGAAGAAGTCAGAGCTCGGATCGAGAACCAGCAAGTCGCTGCGGTTCTTGAAGCTGGCGCGATAGGCTTCGAGGCTGCGGTAGAACTTGTAAAACTCCGGATTCTGGCCGAAGGCCTGGCTGTAGATCGCCGTCGCCTTGGCATCGCCATCACCGCGCACATTTTCTGCGTCGCGATAGGCTTCAGCCAGAATGACGGTGCGCTGCCGGTCGGCATCAGCGCGGATTTTCTCCGATTCCGCCGCACCTGTCGAGCGTAGCTCGTTGGCAACCCGGGTCCGTTCCGCTTTCATGCGGTCGTAGACCGATGCATTGATCTGCTCCACATAATCGACCCGTTTCAAGCGCACGTCGACGATGCCCACGCCGATCTGCTTCGCTTCCTCGGCGACCTTGACCTTGATCGCATCCATCACGTTGCCGCGCTCGCCGGAGATCACTTCACGCACGGTGCGCTTGGTGATTTCTTCGTTGAGGGCGGCTTTCACGGTCTGGGCCATGCGGTCATGCGCGCGGCGCTCGTCACCGCCGAAGCTGATGAAGAACAGGCGCGGATCGACGATCTGGTATTTGACAAAGGAGTCCACCAGGATGTTCTTCTTTTCCGCCGTGATGAAACGGTCGGCGTCAGGCGAATCCAGGGTGAGGATGCGCTTGTCGAGGAAGATCACATTCTGGAACGGCGGCGGCAACTTGAAATGCAGGCCAGGCTCGCTAACCACCTGCTTGACTTCACCGAGTGCGAACACGATGGCGAAGCGACGCTGGTCCACCACGTACATGGTCGAGAAAGCAATCGACAACAGGATCAGCGCGGCGATCGCGTAAGAAAAAAGGCGGTTCATCAGCGCACCTCCCGATCACGCGAATCACGGCTGTCGCGACTGCGCGACTCGCGGCCTTTGGCCGAGGCTTCCGCCGGTGGTTCTGGCGGCGCCACTGTTGGCGCGCTGGCGCTGCCTGCGGCCGGCGCCGCCTTGCCACTTTCCGCCGCGGCCTGGGCGATCAGCTTGTCCAGCGGCAGGTAGAGCAAGTTGCTGCCACTCTTGGCATCGACCATCACCTTGGCCGTGTTGGCGAATATCTGCTGCATCGTTTCAAGGTAGAGACGGTCACGCGTGACAGCCGGTGCTTTCTGGTACTCGACCAGCACTTGTTTGAAGCGCGAGGCATCGCCCTGGGCATTGGCCACCACACGGGCGCGATAAGCTTCTGATTCCTGCAGCAAGCGCGCCGCGGCGCCGCGCGCCTTCGGAATCACATCGTTGGCATAAGCCTGGCCTTCATTCTTCTGCCGTTCGCGATCCTGGCCAGCGCGCACCGCATCGTCAAACGCGGCTTGCACCTGTTCCGGCGGTTGCACCGCCTGCATGGTGACGTTGGTGATCTGCACGCCAGACCGATAGCGGTCAACGATTTGCTGCATCAACTGGCTGGTTTCGAACGCGACTTTTTCGCGGCCTTCATACAGCACGAAGTCCATCTTGCTCTTGCCGACGATTTCGCGGATCGAGGTTTCGGCAACCTGCTTGATCATCTCTTCCTGGTCGCGGTTGTTGAACACCCAGTCAGATGCGTTTTTCAGCTTGTACTGCACGGCGAACTGGATGTCGATGATGTTTTCATCGTCGGTCAGCATCAGCGATTCCTTGGCTTGCTTGTTGCGCACGTTGGTCCGGTAACCTATCTCGACCGTGCGCACCTGGGATACGTTGACGATTTCATGCGACTGGATCGGATACGGCCAGCGCCAGTTGAAACCGGCCGGCGTCATGTGGCTGTAGCGGCCGAAGGTCATGACCACGCCGGTCTGGCCTTCCTGCACGATGAAGAAACCGCTGACCAGCCACAGGAACAGCACGATGACCAGCACCACGCCCGCGCCAATGCCGGCGCCGCGCATGTCGGAACGGGAACCGCCGCCATTGTTATTGCCGCCGCCGTTGCCCTTGCTGCCAAGGAGGCGGTTCAGGCGCTGGTTGAAATCGCGCCAGAGCTGGTCGAGGTCGGGCGGGCCTTCCTGCCCGCGCTTGCCGCCCTGGTTCTGCTGGTCGTCACCGTCGGAGCCTCGGCCCCAGCGCGGATCGTTCAGCGAAAATTTCAATCCGAATTTTTTGATTAGGGAACCGAGCATTCTGTTTGCGATCCGCTTGAGTTATTTGGGTTGGAAAGCTAATCGAATCAGTGCTTCACCTCTTGGTGCTCGCGCTCCTCTCCCGTGGAGTGCAGGCCAGATGACGCCTGTGCATATCCGGCAACCGCCTGCCTTAGCAAATCAATGCCCGAACCGGTCTGGGCGCTGATAAAAACCCGCCGGATTTTATCATATTCATCATGTTCCAGACCCGGCTCCAACCCGGCCAGGTCGATCTTGTTATAGACCAGAAGTTGCGGAATGTGGTCGGCGCCGATTTCCTTCAGCACCGCATTCACTTGCTCGATCTGTTCCAGCCGTGCCGGGCTGGCCGCATCCACCACATGCAGCAGCAGGTCGGCATGGATGGTTTCTTCCAGCGTCGCGCGAAACGCCGCCACCAGCTGGTGCGGCAAGTCGCGGATGAAGCCGACGGTATCGGACATGACCACACTGCCAGCCTCGCCCATGTAGACCCGGCGTGAAGTCGTGTCCAGGGTGGCGAACAGCTGGTTGGCGGCATACACGCCGGCCTTGGTCAAGTTGTTGAACAGTGTCGACTTGCCGGCGTTGGTGTAACCGACCAGCGATACTGAAAACGCCTTGTTCCGGTCACGCGAGCGGCGCTGGGTCACGCGCTGCTTGTGCAATTTGCCCAGCTTGGCGCGCAAGGCCTTGACCCGTTCACCCAGCAGCCGGCGATCGGTTTCAAGCTGGGTTTCGCCCGGACCACGCAAGCCGATGCCGCCCTTCTGGCGTTCAAGGTGGGTCCAGCCGCGCACCAGGCGTGTGGCGAGGTGCTGCAGTTGCGCCAGCTCGACCTGCACCTTGCCTTCATGGCTTTGGGCGCGCTGGGCGAAAATATCGAGGATCAGCGCGGTGCGGTCAACCACTCGAACCTTGAGGTTGCGTTCGAGGTTACGCTGCTGCGCAGGACTCAGCGGATGGTCGAAGATGACGATCTCCAGCTCGAGGTCGGCCACGGCCTGGGCAATCTCTTCCGCCTTGCCGGAGCCGACGAAAAGCGCGGCGTCCGGACTGGCACGACGGCCGGTCACGGTGGTGATCGGTTCAGCCCCGGCGGTGCGCGAAAGTAGCGACAGCTCTTCCAGGCTGGCTGCAAAATCGCCCTTGCCAAAGTCGATGCCAACCAGCGCAGCGCGTATGGTGTTGCCGGAGTTCAAATTGTCAGCTGTGGATTTCAGTCCGCTTCCGCTTCGAGGGTCAGGTTCACGGCGCGGGCCGGAACCACGGTCGAGATGGCGTGCTTGTAAACCATCTGGGTCACGGTATTACGCAACAAAACGACATACTGGTCGAAGGACTCGATGTGCCCCTGCAGCTTGATGCCGTTGACGAGGTAGATGGAGACCGGGACGTGTTCCTTGCGCAAGGCGTTAAGGAACGGGTCTTGTAACAATTGCCCTTTATTGCTCATGGTAGCTCCATTGTGTAGTTGTGATCAGGAGGTGGCGGCAAGCTGCGTTATTTCAAGTGCAGTGCAACAGAATTGCCAAATGACTGTAAACGATTTTTATTATTCACGCCAAACAAAGCGCAAGGTTTGCGCTAGCGCTCGTCGCGTGAGAACGGGTTTTTCCCAGACCGGAACTCGATGCGCAAAGGCGTGCCGGTCAATGCAAACGTGTCACGGAAATGTTTTTCCAGATAACGCTTGTAGTTGGCGTCGATGCTGTCCAGGGCATTCCCATGGATGACGATAATCGGAGGATTCTGACCGCCTTGGTGGGCGTAGCGCATCTTCGGTCGTATCGATCCCTTGCGTCTTGGCTGCTGGTGCTCGGATGCCTCGATCAACGCCCGCGTCAATTTGGGCGTCGGTATCTTGGTCATTGCTGCCTTGTAGGCATCGTCGACTGACTTCAGCAGCGGCCCGATGCCGGTGCCCTTTTGCGCCGAAATGAAGTGGAACTTGGCAAAGAACAGGAAGCTCAGCTTGCGCTCGACATCGCGCTTGATTTCTTCGCGCCGGTCATGCGTCAGGCCATCCCATTTATTGACGCCAACCACCAGCGCGCGCCCGCTTTCTAGGATGAAGCCGGCAATATGCGCATCCTGTTCCGAGATGTCTTGCTGCGCGTCCAGCAGCAGCAGCACGACATTCGCTTCCGAGATCGACTGCAGCGTCTTCACCACCGAAAATTTTTCGATCGCTTCGAACACCTTGCCGCGGCGGCGAATGCCGGCGGTGTCGATCAGCGAGTAATGCCGGCCTTCGCGCTCGAATGGAATCTCGATCGAATCGCGGGTCGTGCCCGGCATGTCGAAGGCAATCACGCGCTCTTCCCCGAGCAGGGAATTCACCAGCGTCGACTTGCCCACGTTGGGGCGGCCGACGACGGCAATGCGCACGCCGCGCGCGGCAGCCGCATCCGGTTCGGGCAGCGTATCGGCTTGTGCCGCCAGCGCCTGGTCCAGCGCCAGCTCCACCAGCTCCATCACGCCGTCGCCATGGGCGGCGGAAATCACATACGGGTCGCCCATGCCGAGCTCATAGAAATCGGCGGCAACCGCGGTGTACTTCATGCCTTCGGATTTGTTCACCACCAGCATGACCTGGCGGCCCGACTTGCGCAGGAAATCGGTGATGGTCTTGTCATGCGGGGTCAAGCCCTGGCGGCCGTCGACGATGAAGATGACAACGTCGGCTTCAGCCACGGCCTGGCGGGTCTGCTTCGCCATCTCATGCAGGATGCCTTCCTTGGCCACGGGCTCGAAACCGCCGGTGTCGATGACGAGGAAAGGACGTTCGCCCATGCGCCCTTCGCCATAATGGCGGTCGCGGGTCAGCCCCGGCATGTCAGCGACAAGTGCGTCGCGTGAACGGGTAAGCCGGTTGAACAGCGTGGATTTGCCGACATTGGGTCGGCCTACTAGGGCAATTACCGGCTTCATCGATCGTGCTTCTTGCGTTTCGCATCAGGTGCTGCTGTGAGTGGCGCCGCGCGCAATTGCGCGGCCCGATTTTTATTGCAAGGCAAGGACGGCGACATTGCCGCCCTGGGTTTGCACCAGCAGGTTGTCTCCGGACAGGGACAGGCCGGTCACGGCACTTCCGTCGGTAGCAACCCGCGCCAGGTAGGCGCCATCCTCGCGCGACAGGAAGTGCACATAGCCTTCCATGTCGCCCACCGCCACTGCGCGGCCAATAGACACTGGCGCCGCCAGGCCGCGGTGCTCCAGCTTGTTGTTGCGCCATACACTATTGCCCGAATCGCGGGTATAGGCATTGACCACGCTCCTGTCGTCGATGCCGAAGACGAAACGCTCGTCCGCGGCCACGCCGACGATGCTCGACAGCGGCCGGTTCCAGTGCGCCGTGCCATTGGCGGCATCGATGCAGACGATGCGGCCCTGGTAAGCGGCGGCGCAGACATCGCGCCCGATCAACACCGGCGTGCCCGATACGTCGGCAATGCGCTCCAGTTCTGTTGCGCCGCGCGGATCGCCGACGCTGGCTTCCCAGCGCGGGCCGCCATTGGACATGGCCAGCGCCACCAACCTGCCGCCCGGCAGGGCAACAAAGGCAGTATCGGACGCGATCAAGATGCCAGGCGCGGCCCGCAATGTCAGCGGCGGCGCCGTGCGCTGCAAGGTCCAGCGGCGCTTGCCGTTGGCCGCTTCATAAGCGGAAATGCGGTTATCCAGGCTACGCACGACTACCACGCCATCTGCCACTGCCGGCGCGCTCAGGATTTCGCTGCTCAATTGCACTTGCCAGCGCAGCTTGCCGCTATCGTCATAAGCCAGCAGACTGCCGTCACGCGCCCCGACAGCAATGGTCGAACCATCCGAGCCCACGCCAGCAGTCAGCCGTTTGCCCGTGGAAATACGCCAGGCCGCGCGGCCGCTGGCCGCCTCCAGCCGGGTCAAGGTGCCATCCTGGGCCGCGGCATAGATTGCGTCGCCGACGGCAACCGGCTTCAGGGCAGAATCACGCGTGGCGCCGACCGAAGTCGTCCACAGCGTGCGCACCGACAACGCGGGCGTGAACTGCACCAGCGGCGCTGGCGGATTGCGCGGCGGAGGCTTGCTGGCAAAGGGGTTCAGCGAAGACAAGGTCGAACAACCTGCCAGCAACATTGCCGCCCCCGCCAGCCAGATCCTGGCGCCCATCTTTTGCTTGCCCAACATGACTTCCCCTTGTTCTTTTTCTAATTGCGTATCGCAGGCTTCAGCTGGCAGCTTTCGCCGCCCCGCCGCCCAGTGCATCCAGCTTCAGCTGGATCAATTGCCGGGCCGGGTTGCGGGCGTCGGATTTTTCCAGGGCTGTGCGATAGGCTACCCGCGCATCGTCAATCTTTTGCTGCGCGGCCAGCACGTCGCCGCGGCGGTCGGCGATGGCGCTGGCGAATTGGGCCGGTACGTCAACGGCCAGCAGCTTGAGCGCCTCGTCAAATTTCTTTTCGTCTGCCAGCACACCGGCCAGGCGAATGCGGGCGATGACCTTGAATTCATCGTCATGGCCACGGTCGACCACCCATTGCAGCCGCGATTTCACGGTTTCCATGTCCTTGGCGTCATAAGCCATGCGCGCCGCCACCAGGCCGCTCATCTGCGCATAAGCAGTGCGGCCATAACGGTCTTGTATGTCGCTCGTCGCGCGCTGCACTTTTGTATTGTCTTGCGCGACTGACGCCTTCTGCACTTCGTCATACAGCAATGCGGCTTGCGCCGACTGGTTGCGTTCCCAGGCTGACCAGCCGGTCCAGGCTGCATAGCCGGCCAGGGCGGCAGCCAATATCCATGTCACCAGGTTGCCGTATTGCTTCCACCAGCTCTTCAGCGTGGCCAGCTGTTCCTGCTCTTCGTGATCGAATGCCATGTGGACGAACCTCAGGGTTTGTAATGAACATGCGCACCATGATCATGCTCATGATCATGGTCGCCGACAATCTGGTCTACCAGGTAATCTGCGACACCGGAGAATGGGACCGTCGCCTGTTGCCCCGCGCCTTCGGACGCACGCAAGCTTTTGACGGTCGCGGTGTCGGTGGCAACCTCGTCTTCGCCGATGATGATGGCGAAGGCGGCGCCACTGGCATCGGCACGTTTCATTTGCGACTTGAAACTGGTGCTGCCGCCAGCCGATGCGCAATGTAGCACAACATCAAGTCCGGCATCGCGCAAACGCTCGGCCAGTACAAACGACTGCATCTGTGCCGGCTCGCCCTGGTGCACCAGGTAGACGTCGCACTGGTCAGCGGCGGTAACCTCGCCGGCTGCCTTCATCAATTCCAGCACCCGCTCCACGCCGATGGCGAAACCGCAGGCCGGGGTGGGCTTGCCGCCAAACATTTCCACCAGCGGGTCGTAGCGTCCGCCGCCACAGACCGTGCCTTGCGCACCCAGCTGGTCCGTCACCCACTCGAACACGGTGCGGTTGTAATAATCCATGCCGCGCACCAGGCGCGGATTGATCGTGAATGGAATATTGTTGTGGCGCAGGATTTTCTGCACGCCCTCGAAGTGCGCGAGCGATTCCGCGCCGAGGTAATCGATCAGCTTGGGCGCTGCATTCACCAGTTCCTGCATCGCCGGATTCTTGGTATCCAGTATGCGCAGCGGATTGCTGTGCAGGCGGCGCTGGGCATCGGCATCAAGCAGCGCACTGTTTTGCTCGAAATAAGCGACCAGGTCAGCGCGGTGGCGGTTACGCTCTTCTGCGTCGCCGATTGAATTGAGTTCAAGCCGGATGCCGGACAGGCCCAGGTCGTCCCACAAACGCTGGCATAGCAGGATCAGTTCCGCATCCACATCCGGGCCCGTGAAGCCGATTGCTTCGGCGCCCACCTGGTGGAACTGGCGGTAGCGGCCACGCTGCGGCCGCTCATGCCGGAACATCGGGCCCGCGTACCACAGGCGCTTCGGACCATCGTAAGTGAGATTGTGTTCCAGCACCGCGCGCACCACGCCGGCCGTGCTTTCCGGGCGCAAGGTGAGCAAGTCACCATTCATTGAATCGACGAAGGAATACATCTCTTTTTCGACGATATCGGTAACCGCGCCCAGGCCGCGCGCAAACAGCGGCGTCGGCTCGACGATCGGTGTGCGGATCTGCTGGAAGCCGTAACTCTTGAGCACGGTCTGCACCGTGTTCTCGAATAATTCCCACAGCGGCGCGTCGGCCGGCAGGATGTCGTTCATCCCGCGGATACCGACGATTTTTTCTGGTTTCTTGTTATCTGACATGTCGTTCTTGAAAGGGCGCGCGGGGCGCGCCGGTAAGGATTCGGTAATGGCCCGGGTGCGGCTGACGAGGCGTCAGTTCACGCGATCGCGGCCATAACGGGTTTTTACGTAATTGGACACGATGTCCTGGAATTCTTCGGCAATATTCGGCCCGCGCAGCGTGACCGTTTTCTGGCCATCGACAAAGACGGGCGCGGCCGGCGATTCGCCAGTGCCGGGCAGGCTGATGCCGATATTGGCGTGCTTGGATTCGCCCGGGCCATTGACGATGCAACCCATGACGGCAACGTTCATCTCTTCTGCGCCGGGATACGCGGTTTTCCAGGCCGGCATCTGCTCGCGCAAATAAGTCTGGATGCGGTCGGCCAGCTCCTGGAATACGGTCGAGGTAGTGCGCCCGCAACCCGGGCAGGCGATCACCATCGGCGTGAATTTGCGTAGTCCCATTGTCTGCAGGATTTCCTGCGCCACGATCACTTCGCGCGTACGGTCGCCGCCGGGTTCCGGCGTCAGGGACACCCGGATCGTGTCGCCTATGCCCTCTTGCAGCAGAACGCCCATTGCCGCGGTAGAGGCGACGATGCCCTTGCTGCCCATGCCGGCTTCGGTCAGGCCCAGGTGCAGCGCATAGTCGCAACGCCGCGCCAGTTCGCGATAGACCGCAATCAAGTCTTGCACACCCGATACCTTGCACGACAGGATGATGCGCTCGGCGGGCAAGCCGAGTTCTTCGGCGCGACGCGCGTTCTCAATGGCGGACGTGACCAGCGCTTCATACATGACGGCTTGCGCGCTCCAGGGTTCGGCGCGAGCGGAATTTTCATCCATGATGCGCGCCAGCAGCGCCTGGTCCAGGCTGCCCCAGTTGACGCCGATGCGAACCGGCTTGTCATAGCGGCAGGCCACTTCAATCATCTGGCCGAATTGCGTGTCGCGCTTGGCGCCCTTGCCGACATTGCCCGGGTTGATGCGGTACTTCGACAGGGCCCGGGCGCAGTCGGGATATTCATTCAACAGCGTATGGCCGTTGTAATGGAAATCTCCCACCAGCGGGACATCGATGCCCATGCGATCCAGTTGCTCGCGGATGGCCGGCACGGCCGCCGCCGCTTCCGGTGTATTCACGGTGATGCGCACCACTTCGGAACCGGCGCGCGCCAGTTCTTTTACCTGTATCGCCGTAGCGATCGCATCTGCAGTATCCGTATTGGTCATGGACTGCACCATGACCGGCGCGCCGCCGCCCACCGCCACTTCGCGGCTGCCATGGCGGATCAGCACCCGGCGCGTCATGTGGCGCGGCGCCGGGCCGGAAGCGGCCGGCGCAGCAGCCCGGGCCGGCGCTTGTGCGCCATCGGCGACCAAAGCAGGCGCGGATGCGGGATGGGCAGGAGAAATCGACATGTTTATTCCGTTATAAAGCCTGCGCACCCCGGGCCGGCCGGGCTGGTACGCGAACTGCCAATCTTCTTAACATGAGAAAAGGGGCGACAGCATCGTTAAGCGCCCTGCTTACTTCAGCGCCAGGCGGGCAATGTTATTGCGCGCACGCGAGCGGATATCGAGGGGTTTGCCGCCCAGCGTCGCTTCGATGCCGCTGGCATTCCCCACGACCAGCGTGGCCGGTCCCATCAGCGGCAGGCGCTCCGTTGTGCCCGGCTGCAGGGTCCGGCTCAGCACGGCGGTATTGTCAGCACGACGCAGCTCGACCCAGCACTCTTCCTTTGCCGTGATGACCAGCGCATGTTGTTCGTCGCTGGATGCGGAATCGACTGCAACCGGCCTCGATGATGTAGCCGTTGCCGGCGGCGTGGGCGACGCGGTGGTTGCAACCGGCTGGGGTGAGGCAGCCGCAGCAGGCGAGTTTGCAGGCGCGCCAGCCACGGGCGCAACCGGGGCTTGCGAGGATGGCGCCGGGCTGGCGGGGCTTGCCGGAGCGGGCGCAGCGGGCGCTGCAGGTGCCGCAGGTGCTGGATTCGGGCTGGTTGCGGTCGTGCCATCGACCGCTGCCGAAGCGGCGGCGCTGGAGCCGGCCGGCATGGCCGGGGCATCCGCCTGGCCAGGCGCGCTTGCGGCCGTAGCTGCATTCGCCGGCGCCGGCGTTGCAGCCGTACCGCGATCGAGCCGGGTTGCGACATTGTCTGCCATGGGCGCCAGCCAGCCGAGCTGCCAGCTCGCCACTGCCGCCAGCACGACCAGCGCCACCACAGCCAGGGCGGCAGTGCGGCGGCTGGTGCCACCGCGATTCATCGGCGCCAGGCGCACTGGCGTAAACGGCGCAGCCGGCAGTGGTCGGCGCAGCGGGATCGCCGCTTCGTGGGGCCCGGCTTCGGCCGCCAGCGCAGCCACCAGCGGCGCTGGATCGATGCGCAACAGCTTGGCGTAGGCGCGCACGAAACCGCGCGCAGTCGCCATGCCGGGCAAGGCCGCAAAGTTGTCGCGTTCCAGCGCGTCCACCTGGCGCGGCGCCAGGTTCAGCCGCGCGGCGACTTGCTCGATCGTCCAGCCAAGTTCCTGGCGCCGGCTTGCCAGCTCCATGCCCGGCAAGGAGCGCGCCGGCGCCAGCCCTTCATCGGGCACTGGGCGCTGGCCTGGCTCTTCATCCATCGGCTTTTCACTCATCAAAGGCCCCCCGTACAAACGCCGCATATTCGGGTGAATTCGGGAAGCGCCGGCGTAACTGGTTGGCCAGGCCGGCTTCTGCCTGGCGATCGCCGCCGCGCCGCTCTACCTTGATTGCGGTCCACAATGCATCGGCAGTCAGGCGTTCGGACGCAAGCACGCGCCGCGCATAGAACTGCGCCCGCTCGTTGTCGCCGCGGGCAAGGTTCAGCTTGGCCAGGCTCAGGTTCACGTCCGGATTGGCGGGATCGAACTGGAAGGCACGCGACAGGTAGCGGTCGGCCTCCACCAGGTTTTTCAACTTCAGGCTGCACATGCCGGCATTGTTCAGCGCTTTCGCAGGCGACGAATACTGGCGGTTGGCCAGCGCCCGCTCGAAATAGGGAATGGCCTTGTCGGCGCGGCCGGTCTGGCACAGGAACCAGCCGTAGTTATTGGCAAGATCGGGATTGTTCGGCGCGAGCTTCATCGCCTGCTGGAAGTTGTCGTCAGCCAGCTTGTTTTCCGTCATTTCCATGTAGATCAGCGCGCGCACGCTGTAGGCGTCAGCCAGGCTGGGGTCGATCTGCAATGCCTGTTTCACTTCGTCAAGCGCGGTACTCATCTGGCCCTGCTCGAAATAGCCCACGGCCAGTTGCAAGCGGATCTGGGCGCGGCGCTGCACTTCCGTGATGTCCGACGATGTCTGGATGTCGTCCTTGGAGGTGCCAGGCGTACTCGCGCAGGCGGCGAGCAACACCAGCAGCATGGCTGCCAGCAGGCGCTGCAGCGGCCGGATCGCGGTCAGGCTCACGACCTGATCTCCACGATGCGGCCGAAATCGCTGCCGTACTTTTGCTGGTAGGTCGCCATTTTCTGCATGCGCTCCTGGACCCCGGTGCGGTCCTGCACTTCGCCGGCCAACTGGCCGCAGGCGGCGTCGATATCGTCGCCGCGCGTCTTGCGTACGGTGGTCACGATGCCGGCATCCATCAAGACCTTGGCAAATGCCTTGATGCGATCATCCTTCGAGCGCAGCAATCCCGACTCGGGAAAGGGATTGAAGGGAATCAGGTTGAATTTGCAGGGCACGGGATTCTGGCGCGATTGCACCAGCGCGATCAGTTCGCGCGCATGCGCATCACTGTCGTTGACTCCGTCCAGCATGCAGTATTCGAAAGTAATGAAATCGCGCGGCGCAAATTCAAGATAGCGCCTGCAGGCCGCCATCAATTCGACCAGCGGATATTTGCGGTTGAGCGGCACCAGGCTATCGCGCAAGGCATCGTTGGAAGCATGCAGCGAAACCGCCAGGGCGACGGCGCAATCCTGCCCCAGCCGGTCGATCATGGGCACCACGCCGCTCGTGGAAAGCGTGACACGCCGGCGCGAGAGGCCATAGGCGTTATCGTCAAGCATCAGGCGCAGCGCCTTCACGGTCGGTTCGTAATTCAGCAGCGGCTCGCCCATTCCCATCATGACGACGTTGGTGATCTGGCGTTCGCCCTTCGGGCCGGCGACGACGCCGTGGGTCGCGCGCAATGCGAATTCAGCCATGCGCAACTGGCCGATGATTTCACCAGTGGACAGATTACGGCTGAAGCCTTGCTTGCCGGTGGAGCAAAAGCGGCAGTTGACCGCGCAACCCGCCTGCGTGGAAATGCATAGGGTGCCGCGGTTGGCTTCCGGTATGAAAACGGTTTCGACTGCATTACCGTTGCCGACGTCGACCAGCCATTTGCGGGTGCCATCGGCGGAAGTGTGGTCAGACAGTACTTGCAGTTGCGGCACCACGGCGCGGGTTGCCAGCTTTTCGCGCAGCGACTTCGCCAGGTCTGTCATCTGGGCAAAGTCGCTGGCGCCATACTGATGGATCCATCGTTGCAATTGCATGGCCCGAAACGGCTTCTCACCCAGGTCGCCACAAAAGGCGACCAGCTGGGCGGGATCCAGGTCGAGCAGGTTATGCAGTGTGCTTGCAGTGTCGGTCATCAGTCTGGCTTGCGGCAGGCGCCGTGGCAGTAACGAGGATTAACGCGAATAGACGTTGAGCGCCGGGAAGAAATAGGCGATCTCGGTGTGCGCAGTTTCGGTCGCGTCCGAGCCATGCACGGCATTGGCGTCGATCGAGTCGGCGAAATCGGCGCGGATCGTGCCTTTTTCAGCTTTCTTCGGATCGGTCGCGCCCATCAGTTCGCGATTCTTGGCAATGGCGCCCTCGCCTTGCAGCACCTGGATCATCACCGGGCCAGAAATCATGAAGTCGACCAGGTCCTTGAAGAAAGGACGCTCGCGGTGCACGGCGTAGAAGCCTTCGGCTTCGGCGCGCGACAGCTGGGCCATGCGCGAAGCGACGATCTTGAGGCCGGCGTTTTCGAAGCGGGTGTAAATCTGGCCAATCACGTTCTTCGCGACTGCGTCCGGTTTAATAATCGACAGGGTGCGTTCGATTGCCATCTGAAAAAACTCCAGTAAAATAAAGGTTTAGGTCGAAAGTTGAGATTCCGATGAACCTTCGATTTTAGCATGGAACACCTCACATTTCGACGTGACATGGTGCAGCGCAAAAGCAGGCTTCTCGCGCGTCGCGTTCACCATGCTATGCTGTGCGCGCTATCTTCCAACAAGGAGAACTGAACATGGAGCAGAACCTGCAACATGCATACAGCACCACCGGCGCATCGCTGCTGGCCAGCCACCGCGTACTGCGCAATACCTACTGGCTACTTGCCCTCTCCATGGTTCCAACGGTGCTGGGCGCCTGGATCGGCGTGCAGCTGAAGATTTCACTGTTCGCCGGCAGTCCGTTCATCGGCTTCATGGTTTTCCTTGCCATTGCCTTCGGTTTTTTCTACGCAATCGAAAAAACCAAGCACACCGCCCTGGGCGTTGCCGTGCTGCTGGGCTTCACATTCTTCATGGGCGTCATGCTGTCGCGCCTGGTGAGCCACACGCTGGGCTATAGCAATGGCGCTTCGCTCATCATGCTGGCCTTTGGCGGCACGGCGTCGATCTTTGCCGTGATGGCAAGCATTGCAACGGTTTCCAAGCGCGATTTCAGCGGCATGGGCAAGTGGCTGTTTGCGGGCGTGCTGATCATCCTGCTGGCTGCAGTGGCAAACATCTTCCTGCAATTGCCGGCGCTACAGTTGACGATTTCGGTTATCGCCATTGCGATATTTTCAGCCTACATCCTGTACGACGTGCAGCAAGTGATCAACGGCGGCGAGACCAACTACATCTCGGCCACGCTGGCGATCTACCTCGACCTGTACAACATCTTTGCCAACCTGCTGTCGCTGCTGGGCATCTTTGGCGGCGAGCGCGACTAGGTTGCGCATGCAGTTTTGAAAGCCGGCCTGCGGGCCGGTTTTTTTTCGTCCTGCCGGAATGCCCCTTCCCCGTCGCCTCAAATCACATCGAACAGGAACAGCAGCAACAGCGTCACGACCAGCGAGACCAGGATCGAGCCGACCCAACCCAGGCGCCGGGAAAAGAAAAGGAACATGGGCTGTACCCGGATATTGGAGAGGGGAATGGAAGCGGCACCGGATTGTGCCGCCGGCCAATACTTCACCCAATGGACCGTACAGACCGCATCCCGGTTCCGGATCGCTCAATGACCAGAAGTCGCCACGCAGAACCGTTTTGCAAGCGACTGACTCCAACCAACGATCCGTGCCGAACCATGCGAGTCCACTGTGTCCTGTTCAAAGCCGTTGCAAGCTACTGTTTCGAAGTTCCTGCTTCTTGTTATTGCGCTCACGCTTGTGGTGCCGGAGTCCGTGGCTGCACGCGCAGGCAGCGGTCGGTCCATCGGCCGGCAATCACAAATGAGTCGTCAAAGGGCGGCGCCGCCGCCGCGGCCAAGCCAGACCGCGCCAGCCCGGCCGCAGCCCGTGCCACCGACAGCGGCGCCGAACCCTGTGACGCCAGTGCCGCAGCCGAACCTGGCGCGGCAATCGCTGCCACCGGCCGCACCCATGCAATTGCCGCCACGGCAGGCAAGCAGTCCCTGGGGCGGCATGTTGGGCGGGGCCTTGCTGGGCCTGGGGCTCGGCTCGCTCATGTCGCAGGGTGACCGCAACCAAGCCAACCAGAATGCCCAGAACCAGGATGGCGTGAACCAGAACGGGCAAGGCCAGGCATCAGGCACAAGCGCGGATGGCACGACGGTGAGCGGTACCGGCGAGACCCAGGCAAACGCGTCGCAGCAGGCTGCGCCGGCGCCAGGAAACCGGTTTGGCAGCCTGTTGCTGTGGGCCGCGCTGGCCTTGGGTGCCTTCTTCCTGTTCAAGCGCGCGCGGGCGCGTCGCCGCGGCTATTAAGACCATCAGGACGGCTGCAAAAGACGGCTGGCAGGGATTGCCCGCAGCACTACTACTGCGGGCTTGCCCGCCCTGGCACGGTCACTGCGCCAGTTCAAACAGCGCGATCGACTCCACATGCGCCGTGTGCGGGAACATGTTGATGACGCCCGCCTGCTTCAATACATAACCTGCCTGCTGCACCAGCATGCCCGCGTCGCGCGCCAGCGTGGACGGGCTGCAGGACACATAGACAATGCGCTGCGGCCGCAAGCCGGGATTGCTTTGCCTGAGTGCTGCCAGTGCTTCGCACAGGGCTGCTGCGCCATCGCGCGGCGGGTCGACCAGGAAGCGGTCGAAACGACCCAGTTCCACCAGGTCTTGCGCCGTCAGTTCAAACAGGTTGCGAACCTGGAAGGTCGTCTTGTGCTGCAAACCGTTGTGGCGCGCATTTTCGCCGGCGCGCTGCACCAGCGAGGCGCTGCCTTCAATACCCACCACTTGCGCGGCACGCGTGGCCAGGGGCAGCGTGAAATTGCCCAGCCCGCAAAACAGGTCGGCAATGCGCTCGCCAGGTTGCGGATCGAGCAGGCGCAGCGCCAGCCCTACCAGCACCCGGTTGATCTGGTGGTTCACTTGCGTGAAATCGGTCGGCTTGAATGGCATTTCCACGCCGAACTCGGGCAACAGGTAGCGCAAGGTCGACACTTCTGGATAGAACGGATACGCGCTGTCGGGGCCGGCCGGCTGCAACCACCATTGGACCTCATGCCGCTGCGCGAACGCGCGCAGCTGCGCTTCGTCGTTGCCTGCCAGCGGCGCCATATTGCGCAGTACCAGCACGATCGTCTGGCGGCCATCATATTCGCCCACGGCCAGCTCAATCTGCGGAAATTTATCCGGCTCGGACAAGCCGCCGATCAGTTCGCGCAAGGCAGGCAGTAATGCGGAAACCTTGCGCGGCACCACTTCGCAACTGAGCATGTCGGTGATGTAGCGCGAACCCTTCTCGTGGAAGCCGACCAGCACCCCACCCTTCTTGGCCACGCGCCGCACCGAAAGTCGCGCGCGGTATCGGTATTCCCAGGTTGGCCCCTGCACCGGTCGCAACATCATTTCCGGCTTGACGCGGCCGATGTGGGCCAGGTTGTCTTCCAGCACGCGCTGCTTGGCCGCGACCTGGGCTGCCGGGTCGAGATGCTGCATTGCGCAGCCGCCGCAGGTGCCGAAATATCGGCATTTCGGCGTCACCCGCATCGCGGATTCGCGGTGCAGCGCCGTCATGTGGGCAGCTTCCCACTTGGCTTTGCGGCGGTAGGACTGGAAGGACACGGTCTCGCCCGGCAGCGCGCCTTCGACGAACACCACTTTGCCGGGCGTGCCGTCTTCATTGCGCAAATGGCCGACGCCGCGCGCCTCCATGTCCAGCGATTCAATTTCGATAATAGGATCAGGCATCACGCAACAGTGCCGCGCCGGTCGGGCGCGGGATCAGGAGTAAAGGGGGTAAGGCTCGAAGGGGTGAAGGATAAACGCTTCAACGGCTGGGCGCTTAATCCTTGGGCCAGGCGTCGAGATAGGCTTTCCAGTGTGGCGCATCCACCTGCGCCAGCGACTGGCGCACCAGGGCGATTTCATCGCGATAGGCCTCGGGCGTAAATTCGCCCCGCATCAGGCGGAAACGGCAATAGACCAGGTAAGTATTGACGACGTCGGTCTCGCAATAATCGCGGATCTCGGCAAGTCGCCCCTGCTGGAAAAAATTCCAGACTTGCGAGCCATCCACGCCCTGCTTGCCGGGAAAACCGCAAAGCTTGGCCAAGTCGTCCAGCGGCGCATTTGCGCGACCGCTATACAGCGCCAGCAAATCCATCAGGTCGGTATGGCGGGTATGGTAGCGGCTCAGGTAGTTGTTGAATTTGAAGTCGCGGTCTTCATTGCCCATTTCCCAGTAGCGCGCGCAGCACACGCCATGCACCAGCGCGCGGTAATGCAGTACCGGCAAATCGAAACCGGCACCATTCCAGGACACCAGTTGCGGCGTGTACTTGTCGATGACGCGAAAGAAATCATGGATCAGCTTTCGTTCGCCATCTTCAAGCGTGCCCAGCGAACGCACCTTGAAACCCTCGTCATCCCGGAATACGCAGGAAATTGCCGCTATCTTGTGCAGGTGATGCGCCAGGAAATCGGAGCCGATTCTTTCGCGGCGGGCAGCAAAAGCCAGTTCGGCGACTTCGGCATCGGGCATCGTAGCCGGCAAGCCATTAAGCGTGCGCAGGCCGGTGACGTCCGGTATGGTTTCAATGTCGAAAACCAGTATCGGCGTCACAGCAGCGCATCCTTGTTCACGCCGCGCGCAGTCAATGCGCGCTTCAGCTTGATCAGGGCTTCCTGCTGGATCTGGCGCACGCGCTCGCGGGTCACGCCCATTTCGGCTGCCAACTCTTCCAGCGTGGCCGGGTCGTCGTTGTCCAGGCCGAAGCGGCGCGCAATCACGATGCGCTGCTTGTCCGGCATTTTTTGCAGCCAGTCCCGCACCAGCACGTACAACTCATGCTGCTCGGCCCGGGCATCGGGATTCTCATCGCTGCGCCCGGGCAGCAAGTCGATCAGGCTGGCTTGCGGATCATTCTCCAGCGGCGCATCGAGCGAGGCTGCATGTTCGGACATCGCAAGTATGTCTTGCACATCCTCTATCGGCCGGTCGACCAGGTGCGCAATGTCTTCAGCAGTGGCGTCGCGGCCATCATGGTGCTGGGCTTCGAGATGATATTTGGCGCGCAGGATCTGGTTCAATTCGCGCACCATGTGCACAGGCAAACGCACGGTGCGGGCCTGGTTCATGATGGCGCGTTCGATGCTCTGGCGTATCCACCAGGTCGCATAGGTGGAAAAGCGGAAACCGCGCTCGGGCTCGAATTTGTCGATCGCGCGCATCAGGCCGAGGTTGCCTTCTTCGATCAAGTCCAGCAGCACCACGCCGCGGTTGATGTAATGCTTGGCGATCGACACCACCAGGCGCAGGTTGTGCTCGATCATTTTCTGGCGCGCGGCGAAATCGCCGGCCTTGGCCGCGGTTGCGTAATGCACTTCCTCGCTTGCCGTCAGCAAGGCACGCAAGCCAATCTGGTTCAGGTAATGCTGCGTCGTGTCGGTGGACAGTTCGGCTGCCAGCACCTTCTTCAATTCATCGATGCCTTCAACCGCCACCGTGCTGCCGTTGACCTCCGCCGCCTCGGCGTCATCGACGGGCGCATCCGGGTCCGGCAATCCCTCGGGGCCGGCGTCATCATCCAAATCGTCGTCGGCGGAACGGTTCATTTAGCGGTTAGGCAAATATTTCGTGGGGTCGACCGGCTTGCCCTGCTGCCGGATTTCGAAATGGAGCTTGACCGAGTCGGTATCCGAACTGCCCATTTCAGCAATTTTTTGCCCGCGGCTCACACTTTGACCCTCCTTCACAAGGATGGTTTTGTTGTGCGCGTAGGCCGACAGCAGATTGGCATTGTGCTTCACGATCACAAGGTTGCCGTAACCGCGCATGCTGCCGGCATACAGTACCGAGCCGCTACCTGCGGCCACCACCGGTTGACCGAGCTTACCGGCGATATCGATGCCCTTGCGCGCAGCATCGAAGCCCGCCACCACCCTGCCCTCTGCCGGCCAAACCAAGTCGAGTACGTCTTCGGCTGAGGCCGCCTGCTCAGCCGGTTTTTCGACTGGCCGCTCGGCCGGCCGTGCCGCTTCAGGCTTGATGCTGGCGACGGTTGGCGCGCCCTCGGCCTTGCTCAATTCCGCCAGCGTCGCATCGGAATACGGGCGCTTATCGCCACGCGGTCCATTCTTGACCGGCACCGCGCCAGGCGTACCGGCAGTGGCGGTGGCGGCTGGCGCCGGAGTCGGGCTTGGCACTGCCGTGCCTGGTTCTGGCGGCAGTACCCGCAATACCTGGTCGACCTTGATGTCGTTGGGACTGGCCAGGTTGTTCCAAGCCACCAGGTCGCGCCAGTTCTGGTTGAATTCCTGGGCAATGCGCGACAGCGTATCGCCACGCTTGACGGTGTAGAAGCCGCGCTGGACCGTGGGCGTGGTTTGCGGCGCTTGTGGCGCCGCGGCAGCAGGAACAGGCGGACGCGGCCGCTGCGCCTCAGTCGGGCGTGACGAGCCTGCGGGCCGGTCGAATATCGGCGCGGGCGCTTTGGATGTACTGCATGCAGCCAGCAGGGCGGACAGTGCGGCCACAGCAAGCATGCTGGATGATCGTATTCTCATTGCTTGTTTGTATCGTGCTCGGTGAATGCGCGCTCAGGCTGTCCCAGGGCGAAGCGGTACAAAATGGCAATCTTCCAGGGTCGCTGTGGACCACTCAAATTTGCTTCGCCGTTCGATCAGCTGCAACACCTGGTTGCGTCCCCCCACGGGTGCAACCAGCCGTCCGCCGATAGCAAGTTGTTCAAGCAGCGCTGGCGGTACTTCCAGCCCTGCCGCCGCCAGGATGATGCCGTCGAAAGGCGCGACTTGCGGCAAGCCAAGCATACCATCACCGAATTGCAAGCGGATATTGGGTATGCGCAGCGGGCGGAGATTGGATTTGGCCAGTTCATGCAGCGGTTTGATGCGTTCTATTGAATACACTTGCGCCGCAACCAGCGACAACACTGCTGCCTGGTAGCCACAACCGGTACCGATTTCCAGCACGCGGTCGAGCTTACCGTCCCGGCCATTGGCGCGCATGACTTCAATCATGCGCGCGACGATATACGGCTGGGAAATAGTCTGGTGATGGCCGATCGGAAGCGACGCATCGATATACGCCTGGCTGGCCAACGCCGGTTGCACGAACAAGTGGCGTGGCACGGCTTGCAGGGCTGCCAGCACTTTGGCATCGCGCACGCCCTGGCGCGCAACCCGTTCCACCATTGCGCGTCGCACGCCTTCAGAAGCCAGCGGCGACTGGCGTTCTACCGGCAAGGGCGGCACCGGGCTCGATTGCATGGTGTTGCCGCTCTTGGCGCCGCGGGCACGCTCATCTGGCCGGGCCCCGTACTGGCTGCCTTCGCCGCCGCGCGGGGCGGGGTCTGCGCCGCGCCTGGATGCACTGGTGACCGCATCCCTGGCGGCATTGATTGCTGCGGGGGCGGCTGCATTATTGGCGGCCTTGCTGCCGCCAAGCGTGCCGGCCGGGCGGCTTGCAGCGCTATTGCTGGCGCTGCCCGCCGCTACCCGGCTCGCGGCACTGTCGGCTGCATTGCGGCTGGCGGTTTGCGGCGTATGCGTGCGGCTGGCGGCTGCATTGCCGCGAACAGCGCGCGCACTCTTGTCGTCAAGTTCGGACAGCGTAAGCGGGAAGCGCTTGGCAGGTTTGTTCATCCAAGCAAGCTCCGCAGCTGGGCCAGGGCGGTGTTGTGCGTCAGGTCAATCTGCAGCGGCGTCAGCGACACATAACCCTCGGCGACAGCGCGGAAATCGGTGCCCTCGCCATCATCCTTGGCCCGTCCCGCCGGCCCGATCCAAAAGATTTCATTGCCATGCGGGTCGGCGCTGCGGATCACCGGTTCGGACTGGTGCCGCTTGCCCAGCCGCGTGGCTTTCCAGCCGCGCAGCGCCTCATACGGCAAGCTGGGAATGTTGACGTTCAGCAGGAAGGGCTTGTCCAGCGCATCGAGCCTGCGTTCGACCACTTCGCGGGCGACCCGGGCCGCCGCATCCAGGTTGGCCCAGCCATGTTCAGCCTGGGAAAATGCAATCGCCGGTATGCCGAACAAAAAACCTTCGGTGGCTGCCGCGACGGTGCCGGAATAGAGCGTGTCGTCGCCCATGTTCTGGCCCTGGTTAATGCCCGACACGACAAGGTCCGGGCGTTCATCCAGCAAGCCGGTCAGGGCCACATGGACGCAGTCCGAAGGCGTGCCATTGATGGAGTACACGCCGCCGGGCGAACGATATACGCGCAACGGCCGGTCCAGGGTGAGTGAATTGGAAGAGCCGGAACGGTTGCTCTCTGGCGCCACCACGGTGATGTCTGCAATCGGGGCCAGGGCGCTGGCCAGGGCTTCGATACCGGGCGCCCGGTATCCATCGTCATTGCTGATCAGGATTTTCATGCAAAGATTCTAACCGATGCCGGCCGGGCTTTTCATTCGAGCAGGAGTGAAATCCGGCATAATCGCCGATCAAAACGGTCGTTCTTTTTTGGCTGCCTGCAGCCGCACGACAGTGCCAGCGCCATCGCCAGCGCAATCCAACCTATTCCGCACAACCAGGAGACCAGATGAAAGCCGTCGTTTGCAAGCAATGGGGACCGCCAGACAGCCTGGTCGTGGAAGACTTGCCCGACCTCGTGCCGGGACCGGGTCAGGTCGCAATCGACATACACGCAGCCGGCGTCAACTTCCCGGACGTGCTGATCATCCAGAACAAATACCAGGTCAAGCCGGCGCTGCCCTTCACGCCTGGCAGCGAATTCGCCGGCGTGGTGCGCGCAGTCGGCGCAGGCGTGAGCCGCTACAAGCCAGGCGACCGCGTGATTGCTTTCATCGGCCAGGGCGCGTTTGCGCAACAGGCGCTGGCTTCGGAACAGGTGGTGATGCCGATGCCGCCGGGCATGGACTTCGACACCGCCGCTGCCATCACGCTGACTTACGGCACCTCGCACCATGCGGTGGTCGATCGCGGGCAATTGAAGGCGGGTGAAACGATGCTGGTGCTGGGCGCGGCCGGCGGCGTTGGGCTGGCGGCAATCGAGATCGGCCGGGCGCTGGGCGCGCGCGTGATTGCCGCCGCCTCTTCTGACGAGAAACTGGAAGTCTGCCGCCAGCATGGCGCCGACGCCACCATCAATTACAGCCGCGAAGACTTGCGCGAAGCAATCAAGGCGGCGACCGGCGGTCGCGGGCCGGACGTCATTTACGACCCGGTCGGCGGCAGTTATGCCGAACCCGCATTCCGTTCGATTGCCTGGCGCGGCCGCTACCTGGTGGTCGGCTTCGCCAACGGTGAAATTCCGCGGCTGCCACTGAACCTGGCCTTGCTCAAGGGTGCGTCGCTGGTGGGCGTGTACTGGGGCGAGTTCGCCAAGCGCGAGCCGAAGGCAAATTTCCAGGCCATGCAGCAAATGCTGGGCTGGCTGGCGGAAGGCAAAATCCGCCCGCATATTTCCGGACGCTATGCGCTGGCCGACACGGCACAAGCCTTGAACGACATGGCTGCGCGCAAGGTGACTGGCAAGGTCGTGATCCTGCCGCGCTAGCTGGCTGGCGCCGCCGCTGCCGGTGACGGCCCCACGTTTTTCCCAGCTGCCAGCGACGTCGCAAACCATATTGGCGCCGCTCATGTCCGCCGCACGGTCGCCCGCCTGGCCGGTCCAAGCAAAGTGGGCGGGCCAGGATGAATGCGCCAACGGCGCCGCGCGCGAAGGAGTGTTCAATGGAACCCTGGGAGCTATGGATGCTGGAGGCGCTTAAGGCCGGCGTGCCGCTCGACTTGGCCGAACTGGGCGCTGAATTCGTGCGCCACAACTATCAGCAAGCCTGGGGCTTCGAAACTGTCGAGCATTTTTCGGCGCGCCTGATCGCGCTGGCCTTGGAGCGTCCGGAAGCTGCGCGCGCGATGTGGCGCAGCATGATCGACTCACGCGGCAGCAGCCAGCAATGGGAGGGCTTGTTGTGAATGCCCCGCTTTGCTTGCCTGTACTGGGTTATGAGGACTGGAAGGACAGTTATGCCAGCCTGCACCTGATGATGCAAGTCGTGGGCAAGGTCAAGCTGGCGCAAACACCGTGGGTCAATCATTCCTGGCATGTCACCCTGCACCCGACCGCGCGCGGCCTTACCACCCTGCTGGTGCCGCATGAAATGCGCAGCTTCGAAATCGAATTCGATTTCCTCGACCACCAATTACGCATTGAAACCACCGATGGCGGGCGGCGCTGCCTGCCGCTGCATGCGCAGCCAGTCGCGGATTTCTACCACCAGTTGCTGCAGGCGCTGGAGCAACTGGGCGTGCCGGTACGCATACATCCAATGCCCAATGAAATTCCCGACGCGATACCGCTGGACCAGGACCGGGTGCATGCTGCCTACGATCCTTCCGCCGTGCAGCGTTGCTGGCAAGCGATGGTGCATGCTGCACGCATGCTGGAACGCTTTCGCGCCGGCTTTCACGGCAAATGCAGCCCAGTGCATTTCTTCTGGGGCGGATTCGACCTGGCGGTGACGCGCTTCTCCGGACGGCGCGCCCCGCCCCATCCCGGCGGCGTCCCGAATTTGCCCGATTGGGTGGCGCGCGAAGCCTATTCGCATGAAGTCAGCAGTTGCGGCTTCTGGCCGGGCGGACCCGCCCTGCCCGAGCCGGTTTTCTATTCTTACGCCTATCCGGAACCGGAAGGCTATGCAGCGGCGCCCGTGCCGGCCCCGGCTTACTATCATGCGGACTTGCATGAATTCATATTGCCGTGGCAAGCGCTACGGCAAGCACAGGCGCCGGATCAATTGGTGATGCAATTCTTGCAGTCTACCTATGACGCAGCGGCAAGCCTGGGCCACTGGGACCGGGCCGAACTGGAATTCGACCCGGCCAGCGCCAGGCAATCAGGCGGCTGAGGCTTGCTGCGGCTTTTCCGCCGCATCGGTATCGGCATCCGCACCGGCCCCTACATCGGCATCGGCATCGGCATCGGCGCCGCCACCGGCGCCTGGGCCGGCAAAAAATTCGACCACGGTCGGCAATTCGCGTGTGCGCCGGAATGGCGGCAAGCTTTGCCAGATGCGGCGGCCGTAGGGTTTGGAAATCAGGCGCGAATCGCAAATCATCAGCACGCCGCGGTCGCTCGAGTCACGGATCAGGCGGCCTGCGCCCTGCTTCAGCGTAATGATCGCTTCGGGCAACTGGTGGTGCACAAAGCCGTTCAAGCCGCGGTTTTCCATCGCTGCAATGCGTGCCGCCAGCACCGGGTCGTCAGGCGGCGCGAAAGGCAGCTTGTCGATGATGACAGCCGACAGTGCGTCGCCGCGCACATCCACGCCTTCCCAGAAACTCTGGCTGCCGACCAGCACGGCATTGCCGGCGGCGCGGAAGCGGTCCAGCAATTCGGTGCGACCGGCTTCGCCTTGCACCAGCAAGGGATAAGTGAGCTTGCGCTTGTCGAATTCCGCCCGCAGCCGTTCGGCAGCGCGGCTGACTGCGCGCAACGTGGTGCATAACAGGAAGCTGCGCCCGCCGGCAGCAATGATGACCGGCAGGGCTGCATCCACCACTGCATCGGTATATTGCGGCGAAGTCGGCGACGGCATGTCCGGCGGCACGTACAGCAGCGCCTGGCTGGCGTAATCGAAAGGGCTGGGCCAGGAGCGCGCTGGTTCATTCCACAAACCCATCTGCGCGGCATAGTGGCTGAAATCACTTTTCACGGCCAGCGTGGCCGAGGTGAAGATCCAGGCCCGCGCCGCGTCGCGCTGCTTGCTGAAGACCGGTGCAATCGACAGCGGTGTCTGGTGCAATTGCAGCGAGGAGGCATAGGCCTCGATCCACTGCACCTTTTCATTATTGCCATCCTGGCCGGCGGCATCGGCGCCCGGCGCAGGATTCCAGTTGGCCAGCTTGGTTGCGATATCGATGGCGCGCACACGGCATTGCTCGATTGTTTCCGCCCGTTCGGCTTGCGAAGTTAGCGTGGCGACCATGCCGTCAAGCTCATGCCTGAGCTTTTCCAGCGCCGGGAAGAAAGGGCTTGATGGCGCCACCTGGTGCGCGGCCAGGCGCACCGAATCTTGTGAAAACGCCAGGCGCAGGTCGCGCGCCGCCTTTTCAACCGGCGCCACCACCAGGCCCCATTGCAGCGCGTCGCGCGCGTGGGTGATGCCCTCAGCCAGCACGTCGCGGCAAAGTTCGAGTATGTGCGAGGTCGATACCGTTTCCCCAAAAAACAATGTGGCGGTATTGGGCAACTGGTGGGCCTCGTCGAAGATCACCGTATTGGCCGAGGGCAGCAACTCGGCCACGCCCGTGTCCTTCAGCGCCAGGTCGGCGAAGAACAGATGATGGTTCACCACCACCACGTCAGCCTGCTGTGCTTCCTTGCGCGCCTTCATCACGAAACAGTCCTGGTAATACTGGCATTCCGCGCCCATGCAATTGTCGCGGGTGGATGTCACCAGGTTCCAGACCAGCGCGTTCTCGGGCACGCGCGACAGTTCCGCCTTGTCGCCGCCAGACGTGGTCTTGATGAAGCGGGAAATCTCGCGCAGGTAGCCGACATCCTCGCGCGAGGCCAGGCGCCCGTTGGCTAGCGTGCGCTCGAGGTGGAAATGGCACACGTAATTGGCCCGCCCCTTGAGCAGCGCCACTGACACCGGCGCCTTAAGGGCTTTGCGCACGGTGGGGATATCGCGCAGGTAAAGCTGGTCCTGCAGGTTCTTGGTGCCGGTGGAAATGATGGTCTTGCCGCCCCACAGCAAGGCCGGCACGAGATAGGCAAAAGTCTTGCCGGTACCGGTGCCGGCCTCGGCCACCAGCGTGGTAGCGGTGTCGATCGCGTTCGCAATTGCCTTAGCCATGTCGGTTTGCGCATCCCGGCTGCGATATCCCGGAACCGCCTCTGCCAGGGGACCGGCGTCTCCGAACAAACGCTCCACTTCGGCCGCCCGCGGGCTGGCCGTCGCGTCGGCAGGCCCGGCTGTGGTCGCGGTCAAGCCCGAAGTCGAAGGCAGGTGGTCTGTCACGACAGTGCCTGTGGCGACAAGGAATGGAAAGAAGGCTGCAGCAAGGTCATGGAAGCAAGCGAGGTGGCAAGCGAGGTGGCAATCGATTTGCCACGGGTGACAACGCGAAGCAGGAGTGTAGCCCAGCAGCCCCTGCTGGTGCTGACTGGTGAAGCACCGGTAATTAACTCCGCCACAAAGTATTTACAAAATCTTAATGAACAAATGTTCGATTATTGTTACTTAGACACCGCATCTAAAAACAAAGGGAGCGGGATATGGTGGAGCATGCGGGGTGTCCCCATCTGTTTGTCGGCAAACGACCACAGCGCCCGCATTACTGCAGTTACATCCAGGTGGAACGCCTGCTCGACACTTTCCCTGCCACGCTTTCCAGCACCGAAGACCGCCTCTTTTATTCCTTCTGTTCTTCCAGCGTGCTCTGGCTGCACCAGCAATCGAGCGACCTGGGCGCGGTGCACGACGCACTCACCAGCAAGCCGGTTCAATTCAATTACGCCGAAGCTTGCAAGCGCCTGCGGCGCTGCCTGGCAGTGGCCAACATACTTTCGCAACAGTCGCTGCTGGCCAGGGCAATAGCGCACGGCGGCCGGAATCAGGCTGGCTTGCGGGTGGCTGCCGGCGCCACCCTCCCCCTGCTGGCCCAGACAAGCGAGCGGATGCAGGCCGTGGCGAGCCTGCTGGAGAGGCGTCGCAAGCACAAGCCCGACGCTGGCGATGAGCTGGACCTGACGATGACGATGCTGATCGACTGCCAGCAGCAATTCGAGGCCCGCACACGCCAGGTGCTGCAAGCCTTCAGTAGCCCAGAAGCCAGCTTGCCACTTTCGGACCTGGTCGATGCCGGCGCATTGCTCGAATCTGCGCAAGTGACGCTGCGCCGCCACCATCCCCAGGCACTACGGCGCGGCGCAACGCATGACGAACTGCTGTTCATTACCTCGCACCAGGTGTTCGAGATGTGGTTTCCTTCGGTGCTGGCGCTGCTTGACGACGCCATCGACCAGTTGCTGTCGGAGCGTCCTGCACTGACCCGGGTGGAAGCGACGGTGCGCCGGGTCCAGGCTTTCTACCGCCTGTTCTGCGAAATGATCCAGATGCCGCAGGCAATGAGCGCTGCCGACTACCTGGCTTTCCGCAGCCAGCTCGAAGGTGGCAGCGGATTGGAAAGCGTGGGCTTTCGCGCGCTCGAGATCACGATAGGACAACGCGACCCGATCCTGCTGCGCAACCTGCTGCAGATGCAGCTGAACACGGATGAGCTTGCCACGCGTTTGGCACGCCCTTCCCTTTCGGACGCTTACCTGGCCCAACTGCACCGCGCCGGCGTGATCGCCGATCCCACCGACCTGGAGCAAGCCGCCAAGGCCATCGCCCGCGCGATCCGTCCCACTGGCGCGCCCAATCCACACGGCGAACTCATGGCCCTGGGCGAAACCATGCTGGAGCTGGAGCAAGCCATGGAAACCTGGCGCCGCAACCACTTGTCCATGGTCGACCGCATGATTGGCTACCGCCAAAGCCTCGGCGTTGCTGGTGATGATCCACAGCCGATGGAAGCGCAAGGCTGCCCGGTACACGCCGGCAAGAAGGATGGCCGTCCCTACCTGTTGCAGACCCTTGGCTACCGGCGTGCATTTTCCTACCTGTGGGAAGCGCGCACGCGGCTGCGGGAAGAAGACATGCGGCGCTGGCTCGGTGCGCCCGGAACCCTCCCGTTGCCAGTGCAAGCCGTGCGCCCGCCGCGTGTTCCCGTCGTCGAGAAAGCGTGAAAGCTATGGAATACATGAACGAACGTGAAGCGGTCGTGCTGCCGCTGGTGCGCAAGGTGGCCGTGGTCTCGGGCGGCTGGTCGCATGAAGCCAATTACAGCGCAGCGACAAGTGTGATGGCCGCAGTCGAGCGGCTCGGCCTTGTCGCCGTGCACCTGGATTACCGCTCGCCAGACTTCATTCACGCGGTGATGGACAAGTCGATCGACGTGGTATTCCCGCAGACCTTGGGCGCCTATGGCGAGGATGGCAGCTTGCAGGGCTTGCTGGATTACCTGGGACGACGCTATGTTGGAAGTGGACCGCTCGCCAGCGCCGCCTGCGCCAACAAACTGGCCTGCAGCCGGTTCGTCAACAGCCTGGATCCAGACCGGCGCTTCATCGCGCCAGCCGGCATACTGGTCAGCCGCGAGCGGCGCTTGAGCCATGACCGCATTGCCGAACGGCTGGGCTCGCCCTTTGTGTTCAAACCGCTGGCCAGCGGCGCCTCCTTCGGCCTGCGCCTGATCGACAACGCCGCCCAGTACAACGACTGCCTCGATGCATCCTTGGCGGAATTCGATTACATGCTGGCCGAACAATTCTGCCGTGGCGAGGAATACAGCGTCGGCCTGTTGCAGGCCGGGCAATCGATGCTGCCCCTGCCCCCGCTTTTCGTGCGTGGCAACGTGAACGGCAGCATGTCCGACATTGATGACAAGCTGCGCCACGACAAGGGCATGCGTACGATCGAAGCTGGCCTGTCGCGCCGATTGCGCGCGGCCGCCAGCACCTTGGCCGAGGCGCTTGGCGTGTGCGGCATGGCGCGCATGGACGTCATCGTCGATGACCAGGGCCGCATCAATTTCATCGAAATGAATACCTTGCCCGGCTTGCTGCCCGGCCTGTGCCTGTTCCCGAAGATGTGCGGCGCGGCCGGGGTCAGCTACGACAGCATGGTGCGCATGGCGATTGACAGTGCCTTGCAACCCAAGCCGATGCAGATGCGCAAGCTGGACAATCCCCCGCCGCGCCCAGCGATGCTGGACCAACTGGAGCCGGCACAAAGATGTCATAGTCAGGCTGAAGCCGCATGACGCCCGCGGCCGAATCAACACATGCAGGCCCGGCGCCGCTGCGCGGCCTGTTTCCGCAGTTACGGGACCAGGCTTACTTCAATAGCTGTTCCTGTGGCGCACAAGCCATACCGGTGCGCGAAGCAGTGCTGCACTACCTCGATCTCTGGCAACGCTATGGCGGGCGTGCCTGGTATGCCGATGGCGGCTGGCTCGAAGCGCTGGAAAACGCGCGTTTCCAGATAGCGGACCTGATTGGCGCCAAGCCGCACGAAATTGCCCTCGCGCCCAATGTGTCGACCGCAGTGACTGCCCTTGCGTCGGCCATCGATTACCGTTCGCGTCCACGCGTGCTGACGACGGCATTGGACTTCCCCACGCTGGCGCACCAGTGGCTGGCCAAGCAAGGCATGGGCGTCGAATGCGAAATCCTGCGCAGCCCGGATGGCGCAACCGTGCCCGGGCTGGCATTCGCCGCAGGGCTTGACCGGCGTACGGCCCTCGTTGCCACTGCCCGGGTTTATTTCACCACCGGCGCAATCCAGGACATTGCCAACCTGGCGAGCCTGGTACATGAAGCGGGCGCGCTCTTGCTCGTCGACGATTACCAGGGCACGGGCCAGGTGCCGATAGACGTGAAGGCGCTGGATGTCGACATGCTGGTGGGCGGTACCCAGAAATGGTTGTTGGGCGGGCCGGGCCTGGCTTTCCTGTACGTGCGGGAAGGCTTGCACGAACGCCTTTCGCCCAGCGTGGCTGGCTGGTTCGGGCACCGCCGCCAGCTCGACTTTGTACTGGCGCCGTGGGAACCGCGACTCGATGCACAACGCTTTGAGTTGGGCACGCCTGCACTGCCGGCTGTGTATGCCGCCAACGCTGGTATGCGAATCGTCCGGGAATTGGGTGTCGAATCCATAGGCCGGCGAGTGGGCTGGCTCACAGCCCGCCTGGTCGAACGGCTGGTCGCGGCGGGCTTCTTGATCACCCAGCACATCGACCCGGACCGGCGCAGCGGCATCGTCATGCTCAAGTGTGAACAGGCCAGCGAATGGGTGCTGGCATTGGCCCGGCAACAGATCATTGCCGATGCGCGCCCGGGCCACCTGCGCATCGCGCTGCATTTTTATAACGAACTGGAAGACATCGACCGCTTGGTTGGGGCTCTTTGCTGGCTGCGCGAGAAAGCGTCTCGGGTGCTCTGAGAAGCGCCAGTCCGCCAACGAATCCTTTAACCCGGGCCGCGCTTGAGTTCCGACAGGGGAAGTACGAATACCCCATGGAATGTTCACCCACGGAACAAACGTCCGATGTTCGTTAATTATTTCGCGGATTTTGCTGGCCGGTCCTCATGCTATTCGGCCTGGCTACTGGCGACACAGTGGATTGAACATCAGGAGATATCATGAGCATCGACAAAACCAAGCTCGGCCGGTCCGCCAACCCAGGTGACAGCGCCATCCGCAGGACAGATGACAGCAACGTTCGCAAGACCAACTGGCGGGCAGTTACCAAGTCGAGTACCGTTACTGAAACCGGGCCGGCCACCTTCAGCAGGACGAACACCAGCATCGGCGCCAGGACCAATACCGGCACGGAAGGCAGTCAAGCCGCGATTTCCAAGTCGAACCCGAAGAGTGGGAGTGAGCAACAGCTGGAAAGTGTTGATCCTCGCGCCAAAAAAAATCCCCGGCTCGAACATCCGCGGCCCGCGCGCCGCATCGATCCCCGTCCCGCGTTGAAGCGTGACGCGCTCGTAAGCGATCCGCTTGCGCATTCCTTGCCCAGCCTGCCGCCCGTCGGCAACCCCATGCAGCCGGCGCCTGCTACGCCGAGCCTGTCATCCCTGTCCGCCCCAGCTTTCGGGTTGCCGTTTCCCTCTCTCTACGATAACGATGCGGGGTGCTCGGGTGAAGAGTGGTCTG
Organism: Paucimonas sp.; assembly: GCA_028292545.1. GTDB lineage: Bacteria > Pseudomonadota > Gammaproteobacteria > Burkholderiales > Burkholderiaceae_D > Lacisediminimonas. The sequence goes on along the minus strand of JAQGMC010000019.1, from coordinate 1,595 downwards.
ACCAGGAATCGCTGGACAGTCCGACGCCCTCCCTGGGTTCGAGTGCCAATTTCCTGCCGACAGGGCCGAGCACCACCACCAGCCCCAGCGTCCTGACCGCCACAACGACGACAACGAGCGCAAGTCCTGCACCGCCCCAACCGGCTTCAGCGCCAGCATGGAATGCACCCTGGGAGGAAATCGGCACCTGGTTGGATGCTGCGGCCAAGAAGAAGCCGCAAAAACCTGAGGTTCTCATGAATTTGCTGTGCGACAGCCTCCTGGAGCATCTCGTGCATGTGCCCCCAATGAAGCCAACCGTTTTGCGAGGGCAAGTGCAGGCGGGAATGGGACGGCTATTCCGCAATTATCCTGACGGCCGCCATGACTTGGCCGCAATTGTCGACGCCGCAGTTGAGCTGGTCCTGTCCACGCCCGAGCCTCCTGAAAAGGTGCGCCTCAGTGGAAAAGTATTCAAACCTTCGGCCAAGAAAATTGGCACAGAAGCCTCCAACTCCGTCCTGATATACGAAAGCACGGACATCTTGTCGTCGCAACGGATCGTGGTGAAGACTGGCAAGGATTTGCGCGCCAGGATCGACTTCAAACGGGAGTTGAAACTGATGGAAACTGCCGCGCGCGGCGGCAACGACCGAATCGCCGAACCACTCGGTATGTGGAAAGGCAGCCTCCTGCTTGCCTACAAACCAGGCGGCGACGCCAACACCTTGATTGCTGCCCTGGCCAAGAAGGCCCGCGCTCTCGGTGAAAGCAAAACACAGAACGTGAAATTCGCCCAGTTGCTGATGCTGGAAGACATGATCGCTGGGGTCCAGCAATGTCATGCCAATGGGGTCGTTCACCTTGACCTGCGCCCGGGAAACTTCCTTGTGGACGAACGCAGCATGCTGCTGACCGATTTCGGCGAAGCGCGGTTGTCGACTGAGTTAAGCTCAACCGCAAAAATGAAGAAGCAGGCCCACTATCTTTCGCCGGGCATCCTGCAACAGGCGGACGCCAGGATCAAAGACAAAGAACGCCCGATTGTTTTCAGCAAGGGCGACGACTTGTGGGCGTTGGGCGTGATCGCCTTCGAAATTTTCACTGGCCGGGGACTGTTCGATGGCGACGCGTGGTCGCAAGTCCTGGCGTTCGGCGCCCTGGACGCAAAGCAACGCAAGGATTTCCTGAAAAAAGAGGGACTGGCCGACGATGGCCTTTGCGACCTGGTGCTTAACTTGCTGGATGCAGACAAACAGGGCAAGGATGCCGCCGCGCTGCTACAGGAGCCAGCGTTCACGGCAATGTCTGAGGACCAGCGCAAACAGGCGCGCGCGACAATTTGCAACCTGACCGCCGTGTAGGCTTGTCCGTCCGGCGTGCGGGCAGGCGAGCGTTGCCGCGCTCGGTGACGCAGCACTACCCTTCCTAGGCCGGGATATCGGGCACCAATTGCATCTTCAGCAAGGTAATGTGGTCCTTGAGCTGGAGCTTGCGCTTTTTCATGCGCCGGATCTGCAGTTCTTCATGGGTCTGCGCTTCGACCAGCGCCTGGATCGCCAGGTCCAGGTCGCGATGTTCGACTTCCAGTTCGATGATGCGGCGGCGGATACTGT
>JAQGMC010000138.1 GCA_028292545.1 Paucimonas sp. | reverse complement strand
CAAGCGCGCCTGGCCGAATGCCTCCGCCTATCACGCCAGCAAGTGGGGCGTGCTGGGCCTGTCGCATGCGATGCATGCCGAGCTGCGTCCGCTGGGCATCAAGGTTACGGCAGTTATCGCGGGCGGCATGCGCACGCCGTTCTTGCTGGACCGCTTTCCGGATATCGATGTCGAAACGCTGCAGGACCCGGCCAATGTAGCCGCTGCCGTGTTGTCAGTGCTGACCTTGCCGCGCGAAACCGTGATTCCGGAAATCATGGTCTTGCCAATGCGTGAAAGCTCCTGGCCCTGAAACCATGCGTGCCGTATTCCTCGACAAGGACGGCACCCTGGTCAAAGACATTCCATTCAATGTCGACCCGGCCCGCATGCAGTTGACGCCGCATGCGGGCGCGGGCTTGCGCCTGTTGCGCGATGCCGGCTATCAGTTCTTTGTGATCAGCAACCAGGCGGGCGTCGCGCAAGGCCGGTTTGAGGAACAGGCACTGCAAGCGGTCAGCGACAAACTGCGCAGCATGCTGGCGGCGGAAGGCGTGGACTTGCGCGACTTTTATTATTGCCCGCATGCGCCGGATGGCATCGTGGCGCGCTATGCACTGCAGTGCGATTGCCGCAAGCCCCTGCCTGGTTTATTTCACCGCGCTGCTGCCGAACACGGCATCGCGTTGGAACAGTCGTGGATGATTGGGGACATACTCAATGATGTTGAAGCCGGCCAGCGCGCGGGTTGCCGCAGCGTGCTGATTGACAATGGCAATGAAACGGAATGGCTGCCGGGGCCCTGGCGCACGCCGCATGTGCGGGTGCCCGACCTTTTGCAAGCTGCGCGCGCGATCCTGGCCATGCCAAGCCAGGTACAGGTCCAGCCCCAGGCGCTGGCACAGGATGGGTCCGGACACAGGAGCCGGTGCAGCCAATGATGCATAACACAGGACAATCATGATGCCCTCCCCCTTGCCGACTGCAGCAGCCGGCCTGGCACCGACCGGCTTGGCAGGCATGCCCGCGCCGGCCTCACCCGGTGCCGCGCCCCTGTTTGAAATCCCGCCCGAGCGCCAGCAACGGTGGGCCCAGGCGCGCAAAATCCTTTGCGTGCGGCTGGACTATATGGGCGACGTGCTGATGTGCACACCGGCAATCCGTGCGCTGCGCGAAAGCGGCACCGGCGGCCAGGCGCGCCATATCACGCTGCTGACTTCTGCCAGCGGCGTGGCGGTAGCGCAAATGATTCCGGAGATCGATGCCGCGATTGCTTATCCCGCCCCCTGGCTAAAGAGCAGCATGCCGCACAGCGCCGAGCTGGACCAAAAAATATACGCCCAGTTGCGCGAACAAGCCTTCGACGCGGCAGTCATCTTCACCACCTATAGCCAGAGCGCCTTGCCAGCCGCGCTGATGTGCTACCTGGCCGGTATTCCGCTGCGCCTGGCGCACTGCCGTGAAAATCCCTACCAGTTGCTGACTGACTGGGCGCCGGACCCGGAGCCGCACAACATGCTGCGGCACGAAGTGCAACGCCAGCTCGACCTGGTGGCCGCAGCCGGCTGCCACAGTGAGAACCAGGGCCTGTCGTTCACCGTGCCGGAAGAAGCGAAGCAATGGGCCGATGAACGCCTGGCCATGCTCGACTTGAAAAGCGACTGGGTCTTGATGCATCCCGGCGCCACGGCTGCATCGCGCCGTTATCCGGCTGCCTCCTGGGCGGCAGCGGCCGACTTGCTGGCGTCGAACCTGGGCTTGCGCGTAGTTTTCACCGGCAGCCCGGATGAAGCGCCACTGATCGATGCGATACGCGACACGATGCACGGCGATGCCGATTCGCTGGCAGGCGAACTCGACCTGGGCCGGCTGGGCGCGGTGATCGCCCGTGCCCCAGTGATGGTGGCCAACAATACCGGCCCGGCGCATGTGGCCGCTGCCCTTGGCACACCGCTGGTGGACTTGTATGCGCTCACCAATCCGCAACACACGCCGTGGCAATCGCCCAGCAAGGTCCTGTACCACATGGTCCCGTGCCGGAATTGCTACAAGAGCGTGTGCCCGCAACAGCACCAGGATTGCCTGGCGCTGGTAGCGCCCGAACGTGTGCTGGAAGCAGTCCGGGAACTGTTGGCTGCGCCCGTAGCCAATACAGATACTGCCCTGCTTCTGGCATAAACCTTGCGATGGGCGATTAAGTCCCGTTGCAGCAGGAGACAACTATGCCCCGACCGGCAAGCATTCCGGCCACAACTGAAATCATCCGCACGCTGGACGAGGATCACGACAAGATACTGGCGCTGTTCGACGAATTCCAGCGCATCAGGCAGGACACCGACGACGAAACGCTGGCGATCCTGATCGAGACAACCTGCACCGAACTCATCATCCACGCCCAGGTGGAAGATGAATTTTTCTATCCTGCGCTGGCTGACGCGCTGGGCAATGTCGATGCGCTGGAAGAAGCGCTGGTCGAACATGGCGTCATGCGCCAACTGGTCGGCGAACTGGAATCGATGCAGCCCGGCGACCACTGTTACAGCGCCCGCTTCCATGTGCTGGGGGAGTATGTGCGCCACCATATCGACGAAGAACGCAGCAGGATCTTCCCGCTGTTGCTGGGCGCTGAAATGGATGCGGGCGCGCTGGCGGCCGACATTCGCCATCGGCGCGATGAATTGCGCAGCGAATTCGGCTTGCCCGATGGCGCTTATGAGGAAGAACTGGGCCGGCCGGGATTGACGCCCTCGCTGCCGCATTGACGCAATGACGTATTGACGCAATGACGTATTGACGCAAGGGCGTGCAGGCCTTCCGCCGCGGCGGCGATGCGCCGGCGCCGTGACCAAGCCCCGCAGGTTCAACCCCGCAGCTTAAGCGCCCCCAGGTTCAGCGCTTGATCACGCTGAAGTCGCCATTGGCTTCGAGGAAGACATCCTTCACCTCGTCCAGCGACTCGATTCCCTCCTTGCGCAACTGCTGCCAGAGTTCATCGTCGGTGATGAACTCGCGCCGCATATTGCGTTTCAGGATGATGCCGTCGCGCACCAGGTGCAGCGAGGTGGCGATGGCAAACTTGCGAAAGGCAGGTGAGCGAAAACTCAGCCAGTCGAAGATTACGTTCCAGGCGATCAAGGTAGACACCAGGACCACGCCATCTGACAGCGACGTATATTCCCCGGCCATCGCATTTTGCGACGCGTCCGCCACGATCACCAGCAACAGCACGTCGGCAATGCCGACCGAGCCTACATCGCGCCGGACCACGAAGCGGAAGATGATGAACAGGAACCAGTACATCAAGGTACCGCGCAACACCAGCTCCGCCGCCGGCACGCTGGAAGCGAAAATTTCCTGCCAGTCCAGATCCATCTGACCCCCGAGCATCAGGCAGGACACCGGCACCACGGCGTCCTGCGTTTCCTGCCCTCCCCTTGCCCGGCTTGTTATGGCTTGTTATGCCTTGTTATTCAGCTGCCAGGGCACTTTTGCGCGGGCGCGCCTGGCGCACCGTTTCCGCCGCCTTCTTGCCAGCCAGGAAAGCGTGGTCGGAATTGTAGTATTCCCATTCGCTGTAGCGGCCGGCCAGCACGATATCGTGCGCCGTCATCCAGGTGCGAATCGTCTCCACATTCTTGGCCCGCGCATGGTCATACACCACGTAGGCATACGGCATATCGACCTGGTTGGCGGCCAGCACGGTATCGTCCGGACGCATCAAGCCCACCTTGATCAAGTCGCTGACGACGCGATCGATCAGGCGCTGGCCATCCAGTGGCAGCGGCTTCCACGGCGAATACGAAATCTCGGCCGTCAAGCCAAAGCCGCCGGGCGGATTGCAACCCGGGCTGGCATTGCCCTGCACGAAGATGCGATGGAAGATTGAGTCTTCGGGATAGTAGATCCAGTGCTTGTCGGTGATGTTTTCACGGCCAACGCCAATGTTGACGCAGCGGATCGAAATATGCTTGAGCCCTTCGGCTGCAGCACGCACTTCGGGCGGCGCTTCGCTGCCGATGCGCTTGACCAGTTCCGGCAGCGGCATGGTCGAGATCAGCGTGTCGTAGCGGAAGCGGCGGCCATCCGCCAGCGCCAGCATGCGGCGCGAAGGCGAGATCGACACCAGGTCGGCATTGCATTCGATCTGGCCGCGGATGTGCGGCACGAAGCCATTCATCATGGCCTGGAAGCCACCCTTGAGCGGATAACCGAAGCGCGCATTCGGGCCCATCGGCTTGCCCACCGGCTGCAGGGCGCCTTCGATGATTTCACCCAGGTCGGGCAGCGGCACGCGCCCGCCCAGCCATGAGGTTTCCATCTCCGTCAGCGGCACGGTCCACAGCTTGCGGTTATATGGAATCGCGAAATGCTTGCCGATGCCGCGCCCCCAGACTTTGTAAATGAATTCTTCAAAGTTGGCCGGCGCCGCCGGTGCAGCCTGGGGCGCGGCGCAGGCCAGCGCAGAACCCGGGATCTCAACCGTGCCATCGGCGCAGCAATCGGTGATGTCCTTGCCTGGCGCTGCGCGGTTGGCTGAATCACGCGCCGATTCTGCATTGGCCAGGTTGCCGAAGCGGGATTCGATTGCGCCCAGTATGCATTCCTTGATCACCTCTGGCGGCAAGCCGTACAGCGCGCCCTGGAAGGGATAGCGGGTATGCACGTTCTTGCTGTAGATCCAGGCTTCGCGGTTTTGCCAATGTATGTTGTCGCCCAATAGCGTGCGGTACAACTGCAGCACGTATTCATCATTGGAAAACATGATGTGGCCGGCGTAATCGAAGGTGAAGCCCTTGTCCTGGATAGAACGGCACCAGCCGCCGACGCTGCTGTTCTTGTCCAGCAGCAGCGTGTCTTCATCAAGATGATACGCAGCCGACAAGCCAGTCGGGCCAGCGCCAACGATGATGCATTTCACATGCGGCGCGGCGTCGGGCCGGCGCAGCGGATTGATGACGGCGGCATTGTCGGCAGCCTGGCCATCCGGGTCCGGCTGCATGTTGAGCACGGGCTTGTCGATGCTGCGCGCCGCTTCGATCAGCGCATGCATCTGGTCCACTGTCGTGTCCCACGACGTGTTTGCCAACACGCGCCGCATCGCCTTGATTTTTTCAGAGCGCGCGGCTGGCGACTCGAGCAATGCCGATTCGCAGGCAGCGATGAATTCTTCCGGCGTGCCTGCGATGTAGACCACGTCGCTGTAGTTGTCGGCCACATCCTTGACCGGCGTACTGACGATGGGCAGCTCGGCTGCCATGTATTCGAGCGTCTTGGTTGGGCTGATGAAGCGCGTCGAGTCGTTCAGCGCGAACGGCAGCAGGCACACATCCCAGCCAGCCAGGAATTGCGGCAGGTCGCTATACGCTTGCTGACCCAGGTAATGGATGTTGTCGCGACGCGGCAGCGATTCCGGGCTGATCTTGACCACCGGGCCAACCAGCACGATCTGCCATTGCGGATGAGCGTCGGCCACGCGCGCAATCAAGCCGGTATCGAGGCGCTCGTCGATCACGCCATAAAAGCCCAGGCGCGGGCCCGGAATGTCGCGATGCAGCGGATGCGAATTGGTGCGGTCCAGCGCCTGCTCGAAATGGCGCACGTCGACACTGCTCGGGAAGCAGTGCACATTCGGATGCCGGTCTTTCTTCGCCGCGTACAGGCTGGGGCCGCCGGTGAAGACCAGGTCGGCCGTGCGCAGCAGCGCATTCTCACGCTGGATCAGTTGCTTGGGCGCGTTGGCGAAAGCAGACAATTCATCCATGCAGTCATAGACCACCAGGCGCGGATGCATTTCCTGCAGCAGCGGCAATGCCATCGGCGTGTACAGCCAGGCGACGTGGTCGTCATGGTCAGCCACGAGGCTGCGCATCAGTTTGTTCAGTTGCGGCAGGTGATCGTCATGAAAGCCGGGCAGGTCCAGCGTCGTATGCGGCCGCACCACTGTCACGTTGGGCTGGGGATTGCTGACTTCCCAATGGTTGTTGTCCGACTTGATCGGTTCTTCCACGAAGATGATCGGATAACGTTGCGCCAGGCGGGAGAGCAGGTGTTGCGGACGCTGATAGACGAAGTCCCAGCGCAAGTGGGATAACACTATGATTGCAGGCATGCGATCTCCTTGCCGGATTGAGGGCAGTGAATGGCGAAGAATGGGGATTTGCCACGCAGGGGCAATGGCGTCGATACTGGAAACGCACAACGCCGCAGCGCTGCGGCGTCGTCATTACGATTGCTGGCAAATGGTGCTGGCGGTGTCATGTTGCTTTCGTTGGTCCGGGCAGGCCTTACCCTTTTATAGTCTGCTTGCGCAGCATCAGCCGCGGGCATTGACGTCATTGAGGCTGGGCGCTGGCGGGATTGCTGGCCTCTTGCGACACACCGGCCATCGTGTGATGCAACCTGACTTGACTGCGCACATGAAAGACGCACAGCAGCAGACATGCCATTGTGATGTTCAGCTGTGCGGTGAGCCTTGAAATCGCGCAAAGCGGAAGGTGATCATGCTGCACATGCGAAATGCATCAAGCGCTGTGCATTCAGGCATACGTGCAGGGAACAAAAAAAACGCGCAAGGCCCGCAGGCCATGCGCGTTTGCTTGCAATGTGAAGCGCTTGCAGCTGCTTATCGGGTCGTCGACGAACCGCTGCCCGGCGTGGTGCTGCCGGAGCTGCCCGAGGAACCAGGCGTAGACGACGTGCTGCCACCGGTGGCGCCGCCGCTGGAACCGCCACTCGTGCCGCCGCTGGAGCCGCCGCTCGTGCCGCCGCTGGAGCCGCCGCTGGAACCACTCGTGCCACCCGACGAAGTATCGGACGAACCCGACGTGCCCGAAGACGACGAAGGTGCAGCGCCCGAAGGAGACGAGCTCGACGGTGCAGAGCTGGAAGAACCCGAAGGCGAGCTCGACGAAGAAGCGCCGCCAGCCGGTGGCGTGCTCGACGAGGACGACGAAGTGCCAGAAGGCGAAGCGCCCGAGCTGCTGGACGACGACGAGTCAGTCGACCCGCTGGCAGAAGGCGTGCTTGAAGTGCTTGGCGTGCTCGGGCTTGCCGTGCTTGGCGTGCCAGAGGTGCCGCCCGAAGTGGAACCAGCACTGCTGCTGGAGCCGCCTGCCGGGCTGGCGCCGCTGGTCGAGCCGCCGCCGGAATCCTTGTTGCAGCCGGCCAGCAGTGCCGCGAGGATGCTGGCAGCAACCAGTGCTTTGGACGGGTTGGAGAACGATTTCATTGTCGATTCCTTTCAGGATGATGGTTGACCAGGTTTTCCGGGTATGTGTACTTGCTTTTACCGATCGTGGCATCAGGACAGCTGACGAGCAGGCAGGTCCTGGCCACCAGTGCGGCCCGAACTACACCCTTGGCTCGCGCGGTCCAGCCGCCAAGTCGAGGGGCTTACGCGTAAAAACTTTGTAACTCCGGCCACGCGTGGCAAGCGGCGGAACAAACCATCTCCGCAGCCTGCATGCCGGCCAGCATGAGCGGCACAAAGCCGCCCGCCTTTGCTGCGACTATGGCAACCCGGTAAAGTTCGGACAATGTGGCGATTCAGCCAACAGCGCGCAAGACGCGCGCGTCAGTTGGAGGCGAGAGCAGCGGGCAGCGATGGCGTTGCCACGTTCGCATAAGCAAGTTGCAGCGCGGAAGGATCTTGCTGCTTGAGGACCGTGGGGTCGGAAAGTATTTGCCGGAAGCGGCGCGCGCCTGGCAATCCATTCACCAAGCCGAGCATATGGCGCGTGATGTTGTTCATACGCAGGCCTTGTGAGCCGTGCACCGACAGCTGTGTCGCGATGTAATCCTGCATCGCCTGCAGCACTTGCTGGCGCGACAGTTCGCGTGGCGCTTCGCCGTAGAAGCGCGCATCGAAGTCGGATAACAGCCAGGGGTTGTGATAAGCCTCGCGCCCGAGCATGACGCCATCGACATGCTGCAGGTGGGCCTCAATCTCTTGCGCCGTGCTCACGCCGCCGTTGAGGATGATTTCCAAGTCCGGGAAATCGCGCTTGAGCCGGTACACGACTTCATAACGCAAGGGCGGTATCTCGCGATTTTCTTTCGGGCTCAGGCCCTTGAGCACGGCATTGCGGGCATGGGCGATGAAGGTTTTGCAGCCAGCCTGGGCAACGGTGCCGACGAAATCGCGCACGAAACCATAATGCTCGATTGCATCGATGCCGATGCGATGTTTGACCGTGACATCGATATCCACTGCGTCGTGCATTGCTTTCACGCACGACGCGACCAGTTCAGGTTCAGCCATCAGGCAAGCGCCGAAAGCGCCGCGCTGCACGCGCTCTGACGGGCAACCGCAGTTCAGGTTGATTTCGTCATAGCCCCACTCTTCGCCCAGTTTCGCGCACTTGGCCAGGTCGTCGGGTTCGCTGCCGCCAAGCTGCAGCGCAACTGGATGTTCTTCATCGGAAAAATCCAGATGGCGCGACACGTCGCCGTGCAGCAGCGCGCCGGTGGTGACCATTTCGGTATAGAGCCAGGTGTGGCGAGTCAATTGCCGGTGGAAGACGCGACAATGGCGGTCGGTCCAGTCCATCATGGGCGCAACGCTTACGCGCCGTCCCTTGTAAGTTCGTGATTCCATTCTGATCCAGAGGGCGTAGCGGCCTTTCGATAGACCGCTTGGTTCATAGCTTTCCGGTTCGTGCTAAGCGGTTGAGGTTAAATCCCTTGGAAGGTCTTCTGGCCAGTCTTTTTCCAAGGCACCCGAAATGCTGCTCCAGACGTCCTTTGTGCGACAAGAAGGATCTCGGGCCACCAAAGCACGAAGCGTGCGGCTTGATCCCAAAATTGCTGGCTGCTCCACTGGGGGTCCAACACGAAAACGGTGATTCCTTGACTGCTGATCAATTGACGTTCTGCGGATGATTTTTTAAACCGGTCCATGGAAATGACCGTCCATCCACCCTCCTTCACGAGGGTACTGAGCCAGACTGAATCGGGAGTGTTACCTTCAAATTTCTCTCGGAGATGAGCCACTTGCTTCACAGCAGGCTCTCTCGTAGATAAGCCTTGTATCACCTTCGCGAGGGCAGGCGGTAGATTATTGTCGAATAAGAACTTCACGCCACCGCGCGAAGCTTTTCTTCGAATCGCACCGCGGCGGTCACTTGACTGGCGGGGATGTCAAAGAGGTGCGCAACGGCGGCGCGGTCTCTCGATTCAGCAAGGAAGGTCGCGTAAATGGACGCAGTCGGAACGCCGGACTCCTCAAGGACCGGATGACCGAACTGCCTTTCTGGATCGACCACAACCGCCTTGCTGCGCTTTTCTGGGTACCACCGGCGCGCGTATCCGTCGTCGTACTCAATGCCCAGATAAAGCGAGTCTTTGATTATTTCGCGGAATGCGTATTGGCGCGTGCGAAGATTGAGCATGCCTTCATCTTCAGCGTCGCCAGACCTGACCGCTTCCGAGAAAATAGTTTCGCCGTCGGTGGCGAAACGCCGGTGGGTGAACGGATACTCCACGCCAAAGATCTGGCGGGCCACATCCATGCAATGCCGAACGACTCGTAATGGAACGCCGCTCTGGACGAACTCTTTCACGATCCGCAATTCAAGCAAGTCGTGAAAACCGATTACCTTTTCATCGAACTCATCTTCCGCGTACTGCGGAATCCAGAGCGGTGGGGAGTGGCGCGTGACCGATGCCTCCCCCTTACGTTGGGTATAGTCGTACCCGTACAACCAACGGCGTATCGCTCGGCGATCACCGTGGATCAGCTGCGCAGCATCTGCCAGCGTGTACATGCCAATACCAACTTCCGCCATCCTGGTCCTCCGTCGCCCGCATGCCCCGCAAGCGCGCGAAGTATAGCATTTGCCAGGAGCGCCGCAGTTGGCCGACCTCATCGTAACGTCACCCACTGCCCGGCAATAACGGCAGCAACGCTCGACGGGCCAAGCAACGCAATTCCAGGCCCCGGAGCACCTTCCAGCCAGCGCGGATCCAACTCATCACCTCGTCAGCTGCCGCTTGCCAGTCCCCTGCCCTGGCCCGCTTCAGGAGCATCGCTGTCTGCAACCGGCCGGTGCCAAGGTTAAAGTCGAAGTCGAAGTCGAAGTCGAAGTCGATCAGGGCCGCCAGGCGCTCCTGGTTCGCGGACATCAGGGCAAAGTTTCGGCCCCACCCGGGCAGGTAGATCGTGCGCACGATCAGAGCAGCAATTGCTTCGCCCTCTCTCTGTTTATTGGCGCGTCCAGCAGCGTCACCCGCATTCCTTGATGCGGTGCTGGCCTGGTTTCATGCAGCCAGGTTCAGGTCACCCCGCCATGCCGGCGACAGAACCCCGCAGTGTGGCGCGAGCCATCACGGCATGTCACCAGGCGCAGCTTGCTGCGCTTGCGTGGCGTGGCGTTCGGGGCCACCTTTTGCGCCGCACCGCCGGGATTCACCGGCCGCGCGCTACCGGAGTCGAACTGGACTTGCGCCTGGGCCGACTGGCTCGCGCACAGGGCCAGGGCACAAGCCAGGTATTGCAGGCTATTGATGGTTACGCGCACGGCAGAAAACATCAGATCCGTCCCATGAGTACCAGGATCAGCACCACGACCAGGACCAGGCCGAGCGTGCCGCTTGGCGCGTAACCCCATCCGCGGCTGTGCTTCCAGCTTGGCAGTGCGCCGAGCAGGAACAGCACCAGCACTATCAGCAAAATTGTTCCAAGACCCATGATGTTCTCTCCAGATTATTTTCGACCGCAGGATACGTATCGAGCGGCGCCTTGCACTGGGCAAGGCGACCGGTTGAGGAGAGACTAGAGCAAACGAGGTGGCAGGGTCTGTGCGTAAGCGCACGCACGCCGCCGGCGTTGTTGGGAAGTCGTCGAGGGACGAAAAAAAACCCGGCAGGTCAAGTGACCTGCCGGGTTTTTTACAGCATGCCAGGAATTACTTGGCAGCTGCGGCTTTTACGTCGGCGCGGCTGTCGGCCTTGACTGCAGCCGTGTCTGCTTTGGCAGCGGCTTTATCGCCTGCTGCTTCGCTTTTGACTTTGGCGACTTTTGCATCGGCTTTGGCTTTTGCTTTCTTCGACTTGGCGCGTGCTTTCGCCTTGGTTTTTTCGGCACTGGCTTCAGCCTTGTCGACTTTCACGTCGGTCTTGGCATCCACTTTGGCTTCGCGCTTGTCTGCCTTGGCGTCAGCTTTGGCAGCTTTGGTCTCCGCTTTTACAACGGCCGGCGTTGCCGGCGTGGTCGTGGCGGTGGTGGTGGTCGTCGCTTGGGCAAAAGCGGTCGAAGCAAACAGGCCGGCAACCAGAACAGCGATCAGTTTATTCATTTGGAATCCTTGGTAACACTGGGTGGAACAACGGGAGCATTTTTATTGCTTCTACTCGATTAACGCTATTTTTCCACTCCGGTTGACCGCATCTGAAAATAGACCTGGCTTTGGCAACAACTGCTTACGACTTATCTTGTTCATTATTTTTTCTCGCCTCTTCCTCAACCTTTTGTTCGATGCTTTCAAGCTTCGCCGCCTGCTTGGCCTGCACCAATGTCGGATCAGGACGGGGAGTCGTGGCCTGGCCCGGAATGGCGGGCGCTGCGGCGGGCAAGGTTTGCGCCTTGCGCGATCCAAAGGTGAGCGCATAGGCCCAGGTGAATTCGGCGCCCATCAGAAAAATCTGCGCCGAGTAATAGACCCATACCAGCACCACTACAAGGGAACCGGCAGCGCCGAACACCGAGCTCACACCACTCTTGCCGATATAAAGGCCGATGAGGAATTTACCAATCGTGAACAAGGATGCAGTGACAGCCGCACCGATCCAGACGTCAGCCCAGTCCACGCGCGCGCGCGGCATGATCTTGTAAATCATCGCGAATACGGTCGTCATCAACAAAAAGCTGACCAGCAGGTTTACCACGTTGGCCAGCGTTTCCCATTCAGCGAATAGCGGTCCCCAGAGTTTTCCAAGCGCGGCCAGCATGGCGCTGACGACCAGCGACACGGTCAACAAAAACCCGATGCCGAGGATCATGCCGAAAGAAAGCAGTCGCGCGCGCAGCAAGCTCCACAGGCCACTGTGGTGACGCTTTGGCGCGCGCCAGATACGATCCAGCGCATCCTGCAATTCGCCAAATACAGTGGTGGCGCCGACCAGCAGCAAAACAGTGCCGACCACCATGGCGGTAATGCTCTCGGCTGGTTTGCTCACGCTTGCCAACAGGCCCTGCACCATGTTCGCCCCATCGGCGCCCATCAGTTCACGCAATTGCTCGAGTATTTCACCGCGCGCCGCATCAGCGCCGAAAACCAGCCCGGCGACCGAGATCACGATCAGCAGCAGGGGCGCAATCGAAAACATGGTGTAGTAAGCCAGGGCTGCACCCATGCTCTGGGCATAGTCATCCACCCAGGACGATGCAGCGGCTTTGATCAATAGCCAGAGGTTCTTCATGCTCATTGCCCGGCCCCGGCCCCGCCACTGCGCGCAGCGGCCGGCTGGCCCTGGGTAGCACTGCGCTTGCCCGGCGCGGGCGCCACTGGTTTCACCCGTGCTGCGGCCAGCAGGCGCGCGCAATCATTGCTGTCATCGCGCCGGCCTGCATTGATGAGCGGCAGCACGGCGGTGACCGGCGCCAGCACCGCAAGCGCGATGGCGCCCCCGGCTTTCAGGGCCATGACGCCGCGGTCGACGCTGACCGCCGGGTCCTTGAAGCTGCCTTTGACATACAGCGGCGCGCGCAGGGAAAACACCCGCAAGCCCTTGCTGCCCGGCTTGATTGTCAGGTCGAGTTGTTCGCGCGCCAGGTTGATGTCGCCGGTCACATCCAGCAGCGTGGTCTCGGTGTCGATGATGAAGCTGCGCGCGTGCATCAGACCTTTCGTGACTGAGAAATCCGAGGCCAGGCAATTGAGCTGCACCTGGCTGTCGCCGGTGATGGCGGCAAGCGCGACGTTGCCAAGGTTGAGGCCCATTTTTTCCAGCAGAAGTTTGCTGACCGTACCTTTGCTGATGAAGGTCTTGAATTCGCCATTGGCGCCAGCCATCAGGCTGGCCACCGAATCGCCGACCGCAGAGAGCGAGGCGTCGCCGTTGATTTCACCGGCGCTCTCCTTCAACAGCGCAACCGATGGAAACAGCCGCTTTACGCTCAAGCCGCGGGCTGCGGCCTTGATCTCGCCCCTGATGGCATTTTTTCCGATTCCGCCGCCACTATCAAGCTTGATCTCTGAAGAGATGCTGCCACCGGCCACATTGAAGTTAAGCGGACTCAGGCGCAGCACGCCATCATTCAGGAGCAGGTGGGTATTGAGCTTGTCGATCGGCAGGTCTTTGTTGCGCACGATTTTTTCCGCGTTGAACTTGATGTCGGCATCGATCGCATTCCAGCGTTGCGTTACAAACGGTTCCACTGGAAATACCTTGCCGGCCGGTTGCACGACCGTGGCGCCGCGGGTGCGCTTGCTGGCGCTGGAATCGGCGCCCACCAGCGCCCCCAGGTCGGAGAACTGCAGCAGTTTCGACACCACCACGCCGGACAACTTCGGGCGCGGCCTGGCGCTCTGGAACTCGAGTACGCCATTGATGTCGCTGTTGCCTACCCGTCCGTGGAAATCCTTGTAAGTCCAGTGCTGTGCGCCAGGCTGGAGCGTCGCCACCAAATGACCTTCGGTGAAAAAAGGCGGGGTCTCCGGCAGGACGATGCCGGTGAGCGCCTCCAGCCGCGCCATGCTGACACTGGAAAATTTCACCCGCATATCGAGCGCGGCCAGGTTGCTGGGCTTGGTCAGGGTGCCGACCACGGCGATTGTCGTTTTGCCGACGCGCAGGTCCGCCAGTATAGGAAACGGCTTGACCTGGTTTTGCAGCGACAGCACGGCGCCGGTCTTGCCCTCGCCATTGGCAACTTCGCCATTGAAACGGCCGCCCAGCTTCCATGCCATTCCATAGACCGGGTCAGATTCCAGCGTGTCGAGCGTCATCGTCAGGTCGGCATGCTTGAGCGCATCGACCAGGTGGATGCTGCCCTTGCTGAAGCGCACAGCCTGTATGTCAAGCCGCCAGGCATTGGGCTTGTCGCTGGCGGGGAAAGTCCAGTTGTTGGCGCCATCTGCGGTTCGGACCAGGTTCACCGAGGGTGTATCGAAGCTGAGCAGCGGAATCGATATTTTCTTTTGCAGCAGGGCAAAAGGGTTGAGCGCGAAGGACACCTCGCGCAGCGCAGCCATATCGCTTGCCGCTACCGGCCCGGCACCGGTTTGCGACGGATTGCCGACGTGGATATCTTTTGCCACCAGGCGCGGCCACGGCATCCAGGCGCGCCAGCCTTCAAGGGATTGTCCAGGCTCGGTCGACCACGTCAGCGACAAATCGCCGGCCACGGCAAACGGCCGCCCGATTGCCTCGGTGGCACGCGCATTGAGCCAGGGCCGGGCACGATTCCAGTCGTAATTGTGCAGTACCGCCAGCGCAATCGCCGGGACGGCCAGGACCACCAGCAGTGCTGCGATGGCGATTGTCCGGGAGCGCGCTGTTTTCATCTGATGCTTTCGTTTGCTGGTGGCGTAAGGGGAGGCACGTAGTGCATTTCAAGCACAGTAAGGCTTCGGCCCGTTCTTCTCTGTGCGCTGACGTACGCATCCGCGCGTAAAAAAACCCGGGACGCTGATGCGCGTCCCGGGTTCTGCCTTCGCTCCTGCGTGGACTGGCTTATCCGTGCTTCACCGGATGCTTCACATGGCGCTTCGCATGCGTTTTTTTAGCGGTATGCTTTTTGCCATGGCGCTTCTTGACAGCCTGCTTTTTCATGTGGGGCTTGCCAGCATCATGGCGCACGGCGGCCCGGGCCGGTGTAGCAACAGGCGCGGCGCGCTGCTGCCTTTGCAAATCCGCAGCATGTTTTTCAACGGCCGCAACGCGCGCCGGATCGGTGCTCATGCGCACGCCGTCGGTAGAATTCTGCGCCATCGCGGAACCGGCTATAGCCAATGAAAGAGCGGCGAGAACGAGTGAAACTTTTTTCATGATGAATCCCTTTCAGCGGTCGCCAGCTTGTGCGCTGGATATATCCGTAACGACCCCGCATTACTGGCGGATGACACCGCTTGTGTAACAAAATATCGCTGCTGCAATCGCATTATGGGCAGGCTGTCCTTGTAAATAGGGGGCCAGGCCCCGCGGACTAGAAAGCCCGGCGCATTACCGCCACTGCCCTCACGCGTATCCGTTCGTGATACTCCAGGCTGACGGCCATATGGTCTTCCTGCGTGTTTGTGCGCCTGAACACTGCGCTTGCCGCCTTGAGTGTGCGGCCAAGCAAACCCACGTCGCTTATCAGGTGCAGGTGAGTATGCCGCTCGCCGCGCGCATCCCATGCCGGCAAGCGCCGCCTCAGATGGCCGGACAGGTATTCCTGGCGGGTGCTGGTAGCAAGCAGCAGTGTGGCCGCCCCGGGCCGGCCCAGCAAGACCAGCACATCATTCCAGTCCAGCCCGATATGGCCTTGCTGCCGCAATCCATTGCGCAGCAAGATGCCGATGTATTCCATCACCAGGGGCAGCATGCGCGGCCTGAACGGAAAGCAGGCGACGAAATCGCGTGTGGCGCTGGTTTCTCCACGCATCGCAAAAGACAGGACCAATGCAGCCGGAAGCTGACGCAGTCGAGACGCGAGCCGGGCTGCAGCACTGTCGCACTGCGCGTCGACCAGGAGGCAGTAGATCGCCCCACCGATGGATTCAGTGACGGCGTCGGTGAAGCTGGCAATCTCTTCACTCGACAGCAAGTGATGGATGGAATAGTCACGCGGCTGGCCTATCCGGCGCGAAGCCAGCGCGACCCGAGCCGCAAAGTCGACCCGGTCGAAATTTCCCAGCACGACCACGTGGACGTGGCCATTGAAATCAGGCTGGTCTTCCATGAGCATTCTCCCGGCTATTTAGGATTCATTCTTCAGTCGCCCGCAGGTCACGATACGGGTGCGACGGGTTATGCCCATACGGTGGCGGTCGGGCTGGTGCGGCGGCGGGTGGTGACTTGTTTCCTGATCGAGACGGTATTGTCATGTCGGCCTGCGACAGATTTTGTCGCATAAAAACCAGGACAGGCGCAATATGCTTGAAACAAGCGCCGCGAGTCTGCGATCATGCGATCGAAAAATCATGAGACGCTTGCACCAGGCACTACCTGGCAATACCTGGCAGCGAAAAAAAGCAGCGTTCCCCGCAACGCAAAACAGGAGTCCGCCTTGTCCGACACGCTCTTGCGGCAGATAGAAATGCTTCGCATGATTCCGCGGCAAGGCAAGATCTCGCCGCAGCAGTTGTATGAACGCCTTGTCGCGCTGGGCTACGACACAACTGAACGCACCGTGCAGCGCGATCTGCAAAGCCTGTCTGCAAAAGTACCCATCCTTTGTGATGCCGATAGCAAGCCGCACGGCTGGTACTGGAGCAAATCAGCACCGGTGTGGAACTTGCCCGGCCTGTCCTTGCCCGAGGCGCTGGCTTTCCAGTTGCTGGAAAAATTCAGCGCTGACCTGCTTCCGGCCAGCACGGCGGAACAACTCAAGCCCTACTTCATCACGGCCCGCGAACAGATTCATCGCGAGCTGGGGCCAGCCTCGGCGCGCAACTGGTTGCGCAAGGTGCGCTGCGTGACGCCCAACCAGCCGCTGCTGCCGAAGAAGGCAACCGGCGAAGTGTTGAAGGCACTGCACAGCGCCCTGATGCAGGAATGCTGCCTGCAAATCCGTTACCGCCAGGAAGATGCGCGCGAGCGCCTGGTCCATCCGCTGGGCCTGGTGCAATACGGCCAGGTGTTCTATGCGGTCGTCAATTTCGATGGCTTCACCGATGTGCGCCTGATTGCCGTGCACCGCATCCGGCAAGCGGTATTAGTCGACAAGGCGTGCACGCCGCCAGCCGATTTTGATCTGGACCGCTACATCGATGAAGGCGCTTTCGGCTTTGGCGAGCTTGGGAAGTCGATCAAACTCCGGATCAGGCTCTACGAACACGCCGGCGAGCACTTGCAAGAGACGCGCTTGTCGGAAGACCAGGAATTCCATGACCTGGGCGATGGCGTCGCCGAGATCAAGGCCACGGTGCAACTCACCCGGCGCTTGCGCTGGTGGCTGCTCGCATTCGGCCCGCAGGTGGAAGTGCTTTCCCCGCCCGGCTTGCGGCGCGAAGTGCAGGCGGCCTTGCAAGCGGCGATGAACCGGTACGACACCGTGCCAGCCTGAGGCGCGGCACAGGGCGGCGCAGAGGGCGGCGCGGACGGCATTGCAACGCAAGCCGCTTGAGCCGGTGCGACACGGCGCGTCGCACCGCGGCGTGACAATCCCCGGTTATCTTGCCACCGGAGCGACGCGCCATGACTATTTCAACTGACCTGCAAGACCGCTTCCGCGGTTGCCTGCTTGCCGGCGCTGCCGGCGACGCCCTGGGTGCGCCGGTCGAATTCATGCGTAGAAGCGAAATCCTGCAGCGCTTCGGTCCGCATGGCATACAGGGCTATGCGCGCGCCTATGGCCGGCTGGGCGCCATCACCGACGATACGCAAATGACTTTATTCACCGCCGAAGGCTTGTTGCGGGGCCATGTGCGCAGCCTGTTGCGCGGCAAGTCGGACATGCCCGCCCTGGTCAGCCACGCCTATCTGCGCTGGCTGCTGACCCAGGGCGGCAAGCCTCGCGTCGACCTGGTTGATACCGAGCGGGGCCTGCTGGCGGGAGTGAAAGCCTTGTGGTCTGCCCGCGCCCCGGGCAACACCTGCCTGTCTGCCTTGAAGGACATGACGCACCTGGGGCAAGCTGCGCAAAACGAAAGCAAGGGTTGCGGCGCTGTGATGCGCATGGCGCCAGTGGGCCTGTACTTCGCGGGCACCGGGCAAGCGCTGCGCCATACATTCCAGCTGGGGCGGGAACTGGGCGAGCTGACGCACGGGCATCCGAGCGGTTACCTGAGTGCCGGCGTGCTGGCGGCCATGGTGCAACGCCTGGCCGAGGGCGCGCCACTGGCACAAGCTTGCGACGAGGCAGCAGAATTCTTGCTGCCCAATCCCGGCCACGACGAAACGCTGCAAGCGCTGCGCGCGGCCCGGCAACTGGCGGCATCGAACGTCGCCGCCACTGAGGCAATCGCCAGCC
Organism: Paucimonas sp.; assembly: GCA_028292545.1. Classification (GTDB taxonomy): domain Bacteria; phylum Pseudomonadota; class Gammaproteobacteria; order Burkholderiales; family Burkholderiaceae_D; genus Lacisediminimonas. Next base: position 1,391 of record JAQGMC010000138.1, on the reverse strand, counting down.
TGGGCGAAGGCTGGGTCGCCGAGGAAGCCCTGGCCATCGGCGTGTTTTGCGCCCTGCGCGCAACCGACCTGCGGGACGGCGTCATCATGGCCGTCAACCATGATGGCGATTCAGACTCCACCGGCTCCATCGCCGGCAACCTGCTTGGCGCCGTGCATGGCAAAGCCGGCATTCCCGAAGAATGGCTGGCGCAACTGGAGTTGGCCGACCTGGTTGAGCAGCTTGCCGACGACCTGCAAGCCTGCCATCAATGGCCCGATGCAGACCTGGAAGTGCTCGCCGCTGCGTTGAAGAAATATCCCGGGTAACAAGCCCCTCCTCGCACCGGCATGGCCAGGGCGGGGCCGCGGCCGGCGCATCTGCGCCGGCCTGCACTTTCGGTATTGACTTTGTTTTTCACATCCATGAAACTCCTTTCATGAATGTGAAAACAGCAACCCGCATCCTGGACTTGTTCGAAGCTTTCGCGACTGAAGCGCGGCCGCTGTCGCTGTCCGAGCTCGGGCGCGTGCTTGCGATACCCGTGTCGAGCTGCTTCGCACTGGTACGCACGCTCGAAAACCGCGGCTACGTCTATGAATCCAGCCGGCGCGGCGGCTATTACCCCACCAAACGCTTGCTGGCGATTGCGGAAAGAATTGCCGGCGGCGACTCGCTGCTGGAACGCATCAATCCCTTGCTGATGCAGTTACGTGACGACAGCCGCGAAAGCGTGGTGTTTGGCAAGCTGCAAGCCGGCAAAGTGGTTTACCTCGACATGGTCGAGTCGCCCCAGCGCATCCGCTATACCGCCGGCATTGGCGAATTCCGGCCGCTGCATGCGAACTCGGTGGCCAAGGCCATCCTGGGCGCGATGGAGCCGGGCGAGCGCGAAGAAATCCTTGCTGCCTGCGACTGGACCCGCTACACCGATGCAACCCTGGTGACGCCGGCCGAACTGGAAGCCGACCTCGCTTTGTCACGTCAACGCGGCTGGTATGGCAACCTGTCGGAAAGCGTGACAGACCTGGCGGCCGTATCCTGGCCGGTCAAGCTCAATCGCGAGTGGTATGGCATTTCAATCGCGGGGCCGATTCACCGCATGCAGCCGCTGCTGGCGCAACACGGGGCGCTGGTGCGCGCGGCCTGTGAAGCAGCGGCGCAGGCAGGCTAGATTCAGGTTGCGCCGGCAGCGCGCCGCGCTTCGAAAGAAAGCCACGCGAGCCAGGCATACCAAAGCAAGACAACGACATAACGACATAACAACACCGGGACAGCAGACACATGGATTTTTCCTTCACGCCGGACCAGCAGCAAATCACCACCGCCATCGAGCAGCTTTGCAGCGACTTCCCCAACGACTATTGGCTGGCGCGCGACCGCGACGGTGAATATCCGCATCAATTCCATGC
>JAQGMC010000124.1 GCA_028292545.1 Paucimonas sp. | reverse complement strand
ACGGTTGCCGGGCTGGAGCCGGACACCGCCGCAAACAATGCGCAAGCCAGCACGCCGGCCAGCGCCAGTCCCCCATGCCAGTGGCCGACCATGCTGGTGGCGAAGCGGATCATGCGCCGCGCCACGCCACCGTGCGTCAGGAAATTCCCGGCCAGGATGAAGAATGGAATCGCCATGATTTCAAACTTCTCGATGCCGGTGAACAGCTTCAGCGCCACCGATTCAATCGGCACCGTCGTCATCGTGAACAGGAAAGTCAGGACCGTCAGGCCGAGTGAGATCGAGATCGGCATGCCGGTCAGCATCAGCACGAGCAGCAAGATGAAGATGAAGGCGGCGTTCATATTTTTGCTCCCGCGATATCTTCATGGTCGGGGTCAAGTCCCTCGACATGCGCATGGTCATGCTTGGGCAGGTGGCCCGTCTTCAGGAAGTCCCGGGTCACTTGCAGGAAGCGGAAGCACATCAGGTAGGAGCCCAGCGGCACTGCCAGGTAGACGATCCACATCGGCATTTCCAGCACTTCGGACGTGCTGGTGGTGTGGCTGAGCTCGTAGCAGAAGCGTGCGCCGAGGGTGCCGACGATGCCGGTAAACAGTGCGCCGCTCAGCAGGCCAAACACAATAAATTTGTCGCGCCAGGCCGGATTGAGCCGATTGACCAGGACGTCGACGCCGACGTGGATGCCGGTGCGCACACCATAGGCAGCGCCGAACTTGGCCATCCAGACGAACATGTAGATCGTCAGTTCCTGCGCCCAGCTGCTGTTGAGCTGGATCAGCCAGTCCTGCAAGCCGGGTATCGGCAAGCCGGACAGGTAGCGGTGCACGACCGCGATGAATACAACGATGGTCGCCAACGCCATCAGGGTGGCAATCAGCCACTCTTCAAGGTGGTCCAGGAACTTCATATTTTTATCCCTCCCCTTTGATCCCTGCCCGGACGACGGGCACCCTTCCCTGGAAAAAGCCCGGTATCGAGCGGTGTTATACCACGCAGCCACGCAGCCACGCAGCCAAGCCGCTACGGTGCCCGGTGCCATGCTGCCACGGCGCCGCGCTGCTTCACAGCCGCGCGGTGACACCGACAGACAAACGCAGCCATGCTGCTGCGTGGCTGCGCTTCTGCGCGGCTGCGATGCCGGCAAGCGGCCCGACCGCTTACTGGTGGCCCAGCGCCTGGGCTTCCTTGTTCACTGCCTGAATGATATCGCGGCCGATGCGGCCTTCCATTTCCTTTTGCACCGGCACCAGCGCGCGGCGCCAGGCGGTTTTCTCAGCCGGGGTCAGCGAATAAATGGTGGTCTTGCCAGACTTGCGCACAGCTTCCAGCGCGCGGTCGTTTTCCTGCTGGGCGATCGCATTGGCGTATTTGGTCGCGTCTTTCATCGCATTGGAAAGCTGACCGCGCACATCGGGCGGCAGGTTGTCCCAGAACTTCTTGTTGACGATGACGGCATACCCCAGGTAGCCATGGTCGGACAGCGTCACATGCTTTTGCACTTCATGCATTTTCTGGGTGTAGAGGTTGGACGGCGGGTTCTCGGTGCCATCAACCACGCCAGTCTGCAGCGCCTGGTACACCTCCGAGAAAGCCATCACCTGGGGATTGGCGCCGAGCGCGCGCATCTGGGCGTCCAGTACCTTGGATGACTGGATGCGCATCTTCATGCCCTTGAAGTCGGCCGGCATGTGCATCGGCTTGTTCGACGACATCACCTTGAAACCATTGTCCCAGTAAGCCAGGCCGACGATGCCTTTTGGCTCCAGCCGCTTGAACAGCGACTGGCCGACCGGTCCTTCTGTCACGCGGTACAGCACATCCTTGGCAGGAAAAATGTAAGGCAGGTCGAACAGCTCGAATTCCTTCACGCCCAGCGGACCGAACTTGGCAAGCGAAGGCGCCAGCATCTGCACTGCGCCAAGTTGCAGCGCTTCCAGCTATTCCTTGGCTTTGTACAGATTGCTGTTCGGATAGAGCTCAACCTTGACCCGGCCCTTGGTGTATTTCTCGGCCAGCTCCTTGAAGCGTTCTGCCGCCTTGCCCTTGGGCGTGTCGTTGGCCACGACATGGCTGAATTTCAGGATGATCGGCGACTGGGCCAGGGCCTGGCCGGAACAGACTGCGGCCAAGGCCAGCGACAACAACAGGAGACGGCGTTTCATGGAAAGCTCCGTAGGAGGGGAACGTTTTGTAAAGTTGCCCGATTTAAAGGGTGCTCATTGTGTGCACGGCATCATGCAGCAACAACTGTGGAAAACCACAAGATGCGCAATGCAGCAGAATAGCTGCTTTCGTTACACTGTCTGCCTTGGGTGCGCAGGGCGTACAGTGAAGATTCAAGTGCGGTCAGCAGCTACAACTGGTTAGCCACATTTCATGATTCTTTCTTTCAAGCGATCTATCGCCGCGCTGGGCGGGCAGCGCAATATGTGGCGCTGGCTGCTGCCGCTGTTGCTGCTGCTGCTGTTCCTGGCGACGATGCTGTGGCTGCCGTGGCAGGCGCAACGCATGGAGGCGACCGAGCGCCGCGAACAATTGATTGCCGACACGCTGTGGGTCGAGCAAACGATACGCTTCCAGTTAAGCCGCAATGAAGAAAGCCTGCGCTTGCTGGCTAATGACATGCTGGCCGGCCACCTGAACGACAAGCAGTGGCGCGACCGGGTCCAGACCCTGCTGCGCAACAGCCGCGAAATGCGCGGCCTGGCCTGGCTGGATGCGCAAGGCGACGTCCGGCTTTCCGCCGACGGCATGTCGTCCATTGAATTGTCGGAGCAATCCAAGGCGGCACTGGCCCGGGCCCGCAAGGCGCGCCGCGGCGAATACAGCGTGCCGGCGCCGCCACCCGGCCTGTCGGCGCCGATGCTGCTTGATTATCACCAGCCACTGTTTCGTGCCGGCCGCTTCGTCGGCAGCCTGGTCGCCACCTATCCCACATCCAACCTGCTGGATGAACTCGTGCCCTGGTGGTTCGCGCAGGATAATGAAATCGCGCTGGTCGACAATGATGATGTCGTCATCGACAAGCGCACCGCGGGCGGGCCCGGCCGCAATGTGTACACCCATTCGCGCTCGCTCGACCTGCCTGGCATCAGCCTGAATTTGCGGACCAATAGCCTGAAGGCTGCGCCTGGCTTGCTGCCCAACCTGCTGGTGGGCTCGGTCATTGCGTTGTCGCTGGGCCTGGCCTGGAGCCTGGCCGCGCTGTGGCGCGACATCAACCGGCGCCTGGCCGCCGAAGGCGCTTTGCGCCAGCAAGTATCGTTTCGCACGGCGATGGAAAATTCGCTGCTGACGGGCTTGCGCGCGCGCGACCTGGAAGGCCGCATCACCTATGTCAATCCGGCGTTTTGCGAGATGGTGGGCCTGCCGGCTTCGGAGTTGATCGGCGCCCAGCCACCCATGCCTTACTGGGCGCCGGAAGCGCTGGCGGAATACCAGGAACGCTTCAGCCAGGTTTTGGCCGGCAACCCGACGCCGCAATTCGAAACCGTATTCCAGCGCTCCAACGGTGAGCGTTTCCCGGTGCTGGTATTTGAATCGCCGCTCATGGATGGCGGCCGCCAGACTGGCTGGATGGGCTCGATCCTCGACATTTCCGAATTGCGGCGGATCGAAAACCTGAGCCGGCAGCAGCAGGAAAAATTGCAAGCCAGTGCGCGCCTGGCCAGCATGGGTGAAATTGCATCCACGCTGGCGCATGAACTGAACCAGCCGCTGGCCGCGATTTCAAGTTACACGACCGGCGTATTGAACTTGCTCGACAGTGGCGCGCCAGCTGAGCCTGCGCTGTTGCATGACGCGATTGAAAAAGCCAACCAGCAGGCGCAGCGCGCAGGCCACATCATCCGCAGCGTGCATGCCTTCGTGAAAAAGCGCGAACCAGCGCGCGAACGGGTCGATGTCGGCGAGCTGGCTGAAAACCTGATGCCACTGGTGGAACTGCAAGCGCGCAAAGCTTATGTGTCGATACAACTGCGGGTCGAAGCCGGCTTGCCGCCGGTAATGGCCGACCGCGTGATGCTGGAGCAAGTCATCCTGAACCTCACGCGCAACGGCATGGAAGCAATGCAGGATGTCGCGCCTGAGCGGCGCAGCCTGCGCGTGGCGGTGCGGCGCGATTTGTCGGTGGATGTGCCAGCGGTTGAAGTGCTGGTGATCGACCGCGGCCACGGCATTCCGCCCGAGGTGGCAGAGCGGCTTTTCTCGCCCTTCTTTTCCACCAAGGCTGAAGGCATGGGCATGGGCCTGAATATTTGCCGCACGGTGGTGGAGTCGCATGGCGGCACGCTGTCGCATGCCGCCAATGCCGGGGGCGGAACGATCTTCAGGTTTTCACTGCCGGCGCTGGTAACCCCGGCAGCAGTGCCTGGTCGCCTGCAGACTTCTTCCGAGGCCTAGGTCCGCGGCCGCTGAACACTGCATAAGGCCAGTCGACAACATAAGACCAGGCCGTGCGCGCGCTGAACCGGCTTCAATCGTCGTGGCGAAAGAAACACGAAATACATAAATTTTCGCTGATCATCGGGGCGCGTTTTTTAATAAGTGCCTGTCACTGTTAGCCAATTCGCTTTGCCTGAATAAGGGTTCCACTAACGAACCCATTATTCAATTGACAAGCAGGATGCGCACCGCAAACATTGCCTCTCTCGTTCAACCCAGCGTCCCGCTCTTCGTGAAGAGCATCGGACGTGAGCCGGGAGCCGTGCAATGCAACCGTTCGAAGACTGTGAATCGCAGGTCAGGTCCTATTGCCGGCATTTCGACGATTTGTTCGCGCGCGGCAAGGGCAGCATCCTGTTCAATGTCGACGGTCGTGCTTTCCTGGACTTCTGGTCGTCCGCTGGCTCAGTCAACTATGGACATAATCCCGAGCGCTTGAAAGAGCGGCTCCTCGACTACTTGCAAGGCGATGGCCTTTGCGCCGGACTCGACCTGCATACGGTCGCCAAGGCAAGCTTCATCCAGGCTTTTCACGACCATATCCTCCGGCCGCGCAAGCTCGATTACCGGCTCCAGTTCACCGGCCCCACTGGCACCAGCGTCGTCGAATCGGCAGTGAAGCTGGCCCGCAAGTTCACCGGACGGCGCGTGATCGCGGCCTTCACGAATGGCTTCCACGGCATGTCGTCCACCTCGCTGGGGCTTACCGGCAACCGTTTGCAGCGCCAACCGTGGTGCGACCCGCATGTGTTCCGGCTTCCCTATGACGGCTACCTCGGTCCCGATACCGACACCATGGATTTCTTCGAGAAGCTGCTCACGGATGCGAGTTCCGGTCTGGACCTGCCTGCCGCCGTCATCCTCGAGACCGTGCAATGCGAAGGCGGAATCAATGTCGCCCGGGCGCAATGGCTTCATCGCCTGCGCGAACTCACACGGCAACACGGCATACTGCTGATCGTCGATGACATCCAGGTCGGTTGCGGCCGCGCTGGACGGTTCTTCAGTTTTGAAGACGCGGGCATCAAGCCCGATCTTGTTTGCCTTTCCAAATCGCTGAGCGGGTATGGCTTGCCACTGTCGGTGATGCTGATCGCTCCTGCGCTGGATGTCTGGTCGCCCGGCGAAGACAATGGCACTTTCCGCGGCAACAACCTCGCTTTTGTTTCAGCCACGGAGGCGATTTGCCAATACTGGCAGGACGGGTGCTTGTCCGATGGCGTCCAGGCCCGGGGAAGAACGGTGCTGGTCCACTTGACTGCATTGAGCCGGGAACTCGGCGCGCAGCATTTTTCAATCCGGGGCAAGGGCCTGGTCTGGGGACTGGAGTGCCATACCCCGCAGATGGCGCGCAAAGTCGCCGGACGCTGCTTCCGTGACGGCTTGCTGGTGGAGACCGCGGGCTGTTCCGGCCAGGTGTTGAAAATCATGCCCGCGCTGAACATACCGGAGGCCAGCCTCCTGGAAGGGCTCGACATCCTGTCGCGGGCCTTGCGCGAAGAGGCGTATGCGCAGGCCATGGCGCTGGCGCCAGTCCTCGCGACGCCAGCATGAAGCAGCTTGCCGTCGTCATCGCCGGAGCGTCGGTGGCAGGCTGCGCAGCTGCCATCCTGATGCGTCGCGCCGGGCACAAGGTTACCCTGGTGGAGCAGAAGGCCGAGATTGGCGCTTACAAGCAGCTTTGCACGCATTTCATACAGCCGTCGGCGGTCGGCTTGCTCGCTTCCCTCGTGCCTCATGGGCTGGAATCGCTGGCATGCAAAACCCACGCAGTGCTTGCCACGCCGGCCGGCATCATTGACGCTGGCGGCTACCGGCATGAGCAAGCCGATCATGCGCTGAACCTGCCGCGGCGCGTGCTCGATCCGCTGCTGCGTGCCGCGGCAATACAGGCCGGTGTGCACTTATGCCTGGGGCGCAAGCTGGTTGCGGCTTGCCATGCGCAAGGCGAATGGACTGTTCGCGTCGCGGGATCGAGCGATGAGCAATCGATGAAAGCCGACCTGCTGGTGGCCGCAGATGGACACAGTTCCACGCTTGCCCGCCTGCTGGACAATCCGGCATCGCACTATCCCAACGAACGAGCCAGCTTCTTCGTGTCCTGTGCCGGCGTCGCCGGCATCGCCGGGGCCGGGTCATTGTTCATCAATCATGGAGAGGAGATGGCCTTCCTCTACCCGCAACCGGATGGCTCTGCCCTGTTGTCATGCTATGTCCTCAAGGAGCGTGCGGCACACTGGCTCGCAGCCAGGCATCCCCAGGCGCTGCTGGCCGATTGGGCAGCGCAAGTCAAATACCTGCCACGGATAGAACCCGGCATGATGCGCGGCCCGGCCTATCGTTATCGCGACTATCCCAGCCTGTGGCGCAAGCCGGTTCATGCCGGGTGTGCCTTTATTGGCGATGCTGCACTGACGCTGGATCCAATGAGCGGTGTCGGTTGTGGTTTCGCGCTGCAGTCAGCATCCTTGTTGGCGCAGTCGTTGGGGACCAGCGAGAGCGTCGATGAAGCCCTGCAAGGCTACGGGCAGGCGCACAGCAAGCTTTTCGCAGCGCATGCCAAGGGAATCATCGCCGACTCGCGGATCGGCGCGTCGGCCCAGGCTAACGACAAGATCCAGGCACTGATACACAGCGATCCCGAATTGCAGGCGAAATACCTGTCCTTGACCGGGCGCCTGATCCAGCCCATCGAATTCCAGCGTGCGGTTTTGAACCGCCTCGCCCGCTTCTCCACACGCGGCCCGGGCGCCACCGTTTCCACTTCCACCCACCACGGCAGCCAGCCCTGAGCTTCGGAGCGAACCATGCGCGCATTGATCACGATTACGCCGCCCACGCCCAACGGTGACCTGCACCTGGGCCACCTCGCCGGCCCCTTCCTGGCTGCAGACGTTTTCAAGCGCACGCTTGAACAAAAGGGCTGGGACACGCTGCTGGTTTCCTATTCCGACGACTACCAGAGCTACATGCTGCGCCGTGGCCGCCAGCTTGGAACCGAGCCCTTCGCCCTGGCGCGCAAAAACGCGCTGGCAATCCAGGAGTCGATGCAAGCCGCTTCCATTGCAATCGATCACTTCCTGCAGGCGCAAGGCAATCCAAACTTTCTCGCGGCGGTCGCGCATTACTACGCCCTGGTCGAAAAGACCGGCGGCATCGCCAGCCAGGACGACATCGTCCATTACTGCAAGGCTTGCGACTTGCATGGCTATGAAGCCTTCGGTCGCGGCCTTTGCAATTACTGCGGCCATCCTTCAGACGCAAGCCAATGTGAATTCTGTGCGCGCGCGCCCGTGGCTGAAAAAATGCAGGTCATGCGCTGCGTGATGTGCGGCCAGGCGATGGCGCCACGCAAGACGATGCGCCAGGGCTGGCAACTGGGTCGGCACTACGCCCGCCTGCGCGAATGTTATGCCGCTACCACCGGCATCCGCGCCGACCTGCGGACATGGCTGGACGAGGTGCTGCGCAATCCCGACGACCGCTGGGGGCTGACGCGGCCGGGCGAGCGCGCGATTCCCAATGCTCGCGCGCCCGGGCACGAGGTGCATACCTGGTTCGCCGGCCTCGCTGGCTACCGGGCCGCCGCCAGTGAAGTACTGGCCCGCACTGGCCGTGGCGAACTGCAGGAATGGTGGAATGACGACACCCTGCTAGTCCATTTCCTGGGCTTCGACTGCGCCTACAGCCATGCCGTCGCATACCGCGCATTGTTGGAACTGGAAGACTGCGCGCCGCGCCGGGTTCACCTCTATACCAACCGTTTCCTTACCCTGGACGGCGAGGATTTTTCCACCAGCCGCAACCATGCTGTCTGGGTGCGCGAAATGATTGCAGGGCACGAGACCGACGCTGTGCGCCTCTTCCTCGCGGCCAACAGCCCGGAGCAAGAGCGGGCCGACTTCAGCCGCGGGCAATTCAAGCAGTGGTACCAGGAGCGCTGGCGGCCGCTGCGCGCTTCATCCGCATGGGCGCAGCAAGTTGCCGATCGCGAGCAAGCGGCGCCGGTCGTCGAGGCAATCGTGGCCGAAGCAGCAGCAACCTGGCGCCGGCATGCATCGCCTTCTTCATTCTCGATGCGCGGCATGGCGCAAGCCGTCATGTCGCTCATGGACAGGCTGGCAGGCAGCCCGCCCGCTGCCCGCAGCGCCCATGCCTGGGCCGGCCTGTCCGTCATGGCACAAGCACTGTGCCCGGCGCTGGCGCGCGACATACGGCTGGCGCTTGAGCAACGCGCCCCGGCCAGCCTGGGCGCGGCGCGTGCAGCCATTCTCGGGGACCGGGCATGAACGCCGCCCTGCCCTATACCGCCAGGCAGGTTCGCTCACTCGGCCAAGCGAACATGGGCGCATTGCGCCTGAAATGGTACGCATTGACCTGCGAGCCCGGCATGGCGATCGCAATCGAACCGGCCGCTGCATCCAGGCTGCTGGACGCCGAACTGCAGCTTGGCGCTACGCTGCAAGCGGATCCCGCGGAGCATGGGCTGGGTTTCGCGATACTGCATCAAGCCCGCGACGGCATCTACCTGCTGCTCAGCCGATGGTATGGCGGCAACATGCTCAAGCACGCCGCTTTCCGGCTGCACAAGGGCGACGCAAACACGCCCGCCGCGCTTGAATCGCTGGCGCCGTCGGGCATCATCTGCTGCGTGTGGGAGCTGGAAATCATGAAGAAAGAGCGCGATTTCTGGGTGCAGTCGATGATGCAACGACGGCCGCAACCAGCCACCCCGGGTGGGCCGGATGACCAGGCAGCCTACCTGTCACTGTGCTGGGAGGGCTGGGTATGAACAAGGCCACCACACCTGCGCCGGGCGACGGCGTCCGGCCGCTCACACCCGGCGATATGGACGCACTGCTGCGCCTGATTGCAGAGCATTGCGCCTATGAAGGAACGACCTTCACCGACCACGGCCAGGCGGCCCGGCTTGAGCAGGCGCTGTTCGGCCCCCAACCCCGGTTATTTGGCGCGCTTGCCGTGTCGCGCGGACAGGCGGCCGGCTTTGTCACGGCATCGACGGAATATTCGACCTGGAATGCAGATACCTACCTGCACATGGACTGCCTGTATTTGCAGGAACAGGCGCGTGGCCAGGGCCTGGGGATGCAGCTCCTTGCTTTCGTGCACGCTTGCGCCCGCCAGCAAGGCTGCAAGCTGATCCAGTGGCAAACGCCACAAGACAATGCGCTTGGCCAGCGCTTCTATCGCAAGACGGGCGCAAGCTGCAAGCCCAAGCTGCGGTATTTTCTTCCTGTCGAGGCCGCATGACCAGCGCCTTCATGCACGGCCTGGCGCTGGTGAATGCAGAGTTCAAGGCGCGTGGCGGGCAAGGCTTGGCGGGGGCGCGATGCAGCGCGCTTGAGACCCTGCCCGAACAAGGCTTTGCCGGCTTGCTTGAACGCGCACGGGCGGCAGGACTGTGCACGGCTGCCGGCGAAGCATGTTCGGCGCTGAAGGCGGGCATGGCTTTTTTTTCACAACAGGGCGTGTGCTTCTTCAAAGATCAGTCGCCCGGCTTGCTCGACCGGATCCTGGCAGAAGCCATACTCGATTGCCTGGCGCAAGCGCCGCAGGATACTGCAGCTTGCAGGGACAGCCGGATGTCCCCTTTGCAGGACTACGGCGCATGGCACAGCACCGCGGCGGGCACGCGCTACTTCCTGCAGCCGGGGGAAGGCAGGGTGGTACTGGTGATCAATGCGCTGGGGATTCCGCTGCGGGTGTGGGCACCCTTTTTCGACACCGCGCCGGCATCGGTTCGCCTGTGCGTGGTGGACCAGCCGCCCAATGACGCCTTCGGGGGTGGCATGCGCTCGCCCGCCGGCTTCGACCACTATGCCGAAAGCATCTGCGATGTGCTTGCCCACGCCGCTCTGGCGGGCTGTTGCCTGCTCGGCTGGAGTAATGGCGCGCGTATCGCCTTGCGGGTGGCAGAGCGCGAGCCCGCCCGCATAGCGCAGGTGGTGCTGCTGTCGCCCACCTTGCGCACCCAGGAGCATGGCACGCCGCGCAGCCGGATCGAAGCCAACCTCGACCGCGCATTCCGCGCGATTACCAGGACGCCCCATCTTGCGCCGGCGCTGTCAGCCGTGCTGTGCAGCAGCCCCGCAAGCGATCTGGCGGCCCAGTCGCGCGCAGCGGCAAGCGACGAAGAATGGCATGCGTTTTTCGCCCTCGGGCGACAGGCTGATGCTGCCGACCTGGCGCAGCCGGTGAGCAACGGCGAGTCGCTGTTGCATTACGCCCGGCGTACGCTGGCCGATGAAGCAACAAGCCTGGCCCCGATCCTGCCCGCCCTTCAAGCCAGCCTCGTGCTGGTGCAAGGCGAGTCCGACAACGTCGTGAACAATGCGCTGGCCCGGGAAGCCTTGCAAACTGCACCGGGCTACCTGCAGGTGCAGGTTTCCGGCGCCGGTCACTATATCCATTCACTACAGCCGGGTTACCTGTGGACTGTCCTCGCCGGCCTTGCCGCGCAAGAGCCACTGGCGGGCATGCGGCTTACTGTCACGCGCGAGGCGGCATGACCACAATCGAAGCCAGGCTTACTCCGCCGCCCAACGCTGATGTTCCCGAATGGGCGTGGCCGGGCACCCCCAACGACTGCGATCCCGATGCAACCGGCACCAGCGGCACCAGCGGCACCAGCGGCACGAGCGGCCCCGCGCCGGCCCGGCCGGGCAAGCGCTATCCCTTGTCGCAATTGCTGGACTACGCTGTCGCAATGCATGGCAATGCGCCTGCACTGGGCGATGGCCAATTGACGCTGGATTTCAGCACTGTGGAGCGCGCGGCCCGCGTGTTTTGCACTGCCTTGCACGCAAGCGGCGTGCGCGCTGGCCGCGCCGTGGTCATCCTGGCGGAGAAGTCGGTCTGGACCCCGGTGCTGGCCATCGCCATCTGGAAGCTGGGCGCAATCTATATCCCGGTCGATCCATCCTGGCCAGCCGCCCGCCTGGCAAGCTGCCTGCAACACCTTGTTGACCCATTACTGGTCTTTCCCGATGCTGCAGCGCTCATGCGCCTGTTTCCGCAGGCAGCCTGCCCCTGGCCCGGCATGCTGCTGGCGCCGCTGGCGGAAAAAGTGCAGGCCGGCGAAGACACGGGCTTTGAAGCGCCTGTCCTGCCTGATGCCGACGAGTCAGCCGTGGCGTACATCATCTTCACCTCCGGCTCATCCGGCATACCGAAAGGCGTGCAGATTGCCAGGCGCAGCCTGCTTGACTACTTTTCGCGCCATAACGACATGTTGCGCTTCAGTGCGGCGTCGCGCGTATTCAGCATCGCGCCGTTCTACTTCGACGTGTCCATCGAAGACACGCTGCTGCCCCTCAGCCTGGGTGCGTTTGTGCGCCAGTTCCGCGGCCTGCCGGCGGGCGCCGTCATCAAGCCCATCCTGCAACGGGAGCGCATCACCCACCTTATCGCCGTGTCGACCATCCTGGGCTTGCTGACCCAGAGCGGCGACACGCTCAGCCGCGCCACTCTGCCCGACATGCAGATGGTGATGACTGGCGCCGAAGTATGCGACCCGGCAGTAATCAACCACTGGAAGCGCGCCCTGCCCGATATCCGCATCTACAACGTCTACGGCCCGACCGAAGCCACGATCGTATGCGCCGGTTATGAAATCAGGCAGGCTGATGCGAGCCGCAACAAAGCCTACCCAATCGGCCAGGCGCTGCGCGATATTCCCCTTCGCCTGGCTGATGGCGCGGGCCGCCTGCTGCCCGGTGAGCCTGGCGACGAGGGCGAACTCTGGATCGGAGGCAGCCAGGTGATGTGCGGCTACGTCGGACTGCCCGGGGAAACGGCAAGGGTGCTGGTCGACACACCGGAAGGCAGGTTCTACCGTTCGGGCGACATCTGCCGCATCGACCAGGAGCGCCAATTCGAATTCGTCGGCCGGACAGACGATGAGGTCAAGATCGGCGGGCGTCGCATCCATCTCGGGGAATTGCGCCAATTGGCGCTTGGCTTGCCGGGGGTGGACCAGGTGGCCGTTGGCCTGGACAACGGGAAGGAAATCCTCATGGTTGCAGTGGGCCGGGAGCCAGGAACGCTGGGCCCGCGCTTGCGGCAACACCTGGAAGCCCACCTGCCTGCATGGATGATGCCGCGGCATCTGCAAGTGATCGACCAGATATTCCTCGGCGGCTCAGGCAAGACGGATGAAAAAACCCTGTTGCGCCATGCACGCCCTCTTGATAAGGCCAATTCCTCGCATGAATCCTGAAACCGGATCCCTGATAAGCCGCGCTGCGGTCCTGCGCTTGCTGCAATCGGCACTTCCTTGCGGCCACCTGCCGCAGGCCACGAACGCAGACGACACGCTGCATGACCTCGGACTGGATTCGATA
>JAQGMC010000087.1 GCA_028292545.1 Paucimonas sp. | reverse complement strand
AAATAGATGCGCGACACCAGTTGCTTGGTCAGGCCGCGGCCGAAGATGGTGACGGCAATATGCGCGGCCTGCAGTCGGCCGTCCGGCGCCGGCACGGGGCCGGGCTTGACGGTGTGAAAACTGAAGCGGCCCTGGGCGTCGGTCGGCGCCCGGCCCCAGCCGCGAAAGCCTGCTTGCTGTGGCAAGTCGCGACGGTCGGCGGGATGCGCCAGCTTGCCCTGCGCATCGGCTTGCCAGATTTCCACCAGGCCGTCCGCAACCGGTGCGCCATTGCCATCGAACATGCAGCCTTCGATAGAAATGCGGGTGCCGGCCGTGCCCGCCGGCGCCAGGTCGGTGGTGTTGAGCCAGTCAGTGCCGATATGCAGGTAGGGCCCGATGGTTTGTGAACCGGTAAGCAGAAGGCTCATGCTATTTCTCCATCGGCGTGGCGTCGCGGCCGCGCAGGATTATGTCGAAGCGGTAGCCGAGCGCGTATTCGGGCTCGGTTGTTTCCCAGTCAAAGCTGCTGACCAGGCGCTGCCGGCCTATTTCATCCGGAATGCTGTTGTACATGGGGTCGAAGCCAAGCAGCGGATCGCCAGGAAAATACATCTGCGTAATCAGGCGCTGTGCGAAAGCCTGGCCAAACAGGGAGAAATGAATGTGCGCCGGGCGCCAGCCATTGAAATGGTTGCGCCAGGGGTAGGCGCCGGGCTTGATGGTCAGGAAGCTGTAATTGCCCTGGTCATCGGTCAGCGTGCGTCCGCCGCCGCTGAAATTCGGGTCGAGCGGCGCGTCATGATTGTCACTGCGGTGGGGATAGCGACCGGCGGCATTGGCTTGCCAGATTTCGACCAGCGAATTGGCGACCGGCTTGCCGTTTTCATCCAGCACGCGGCCGGATACGCGTATGCGTTCACCCTGGGGTTGGCCCGCATGCTGGCGCGTCAGGTCATTGTCGCCGGCCTTCACGTCTTCATGCCCGAAGACGGGTCCGGTCAATTCGGACAGCGTCTGCGGCAGGATCACCAGCGGCTGCGTGGGCGAGCGCTTGACGGTGGATGCATACGGCGGGTACAGGGAATCCGGCTGGGTCTGGAAATACCCACGCCGGTATTGAGCGGGATCGTACATGTTTCGTGTGTCTCCTCTGCGGTCCTGTGGACGGACGTCCGCGGTACTGTCGTTTATTTTTTTGTGCTACTCAAACCCGCTCGATCACCATGGCAATGCCCTGGCCCACGCCGATGCACATCGTGCACAAGGCATAGCGCCCGCCAGTGCGATGCAACTGGTACATGGCGGTCGTCACCAGGCGCGCGCCGCTCATGCCCAGCGGATGGCCGAGTGCAATCGCACCGCCGTTCGGATTGACGCGTGCATCGTCATCAGCCACGCCCAGCATGCGCAAGACGGCCAGGCCCTGGGCTGCAAACGCTTCATTCAGCTCGATGACATCCATCTGGTCGATCGTCATGCCCAGCCGCTTCAACAGCAATTGCGAGGCCGGCGCCGGGCCGATGCCCATGATGCGCGGCGCAACGCCTGCCGTGGCCATGCCGACCACCCGGGCCCGCGGGGTCAGGCCATGCGTGCGCAAGCCTTCTTCGCTTGCCAGCAGCAGCGCGCACGCACCATCGTTGATGCCCGAAGCATTGCCGGCGGTGACAGTGCCGTCCGGACGCACGACGCCCTTCAAGCGGCCGAGCGCCTCAACGCTGGTTTCGCGCGGATGCTCGTCATGCAGCACGACCAGCGGGTCGCCCTTTTTCTGGGCAATCGAGACTGGCGTGATTTCTTCTGCCAGCGTGCCATTCTTTTGCGCCGCAGCCGCCTTGTTCTGGCTGGCCACTGCAAACCGGTCCTGGTCGGCGCGGCTGATGTCGAACTGGACGGCGACGTTCTCAGCAGTCTCCGACATTGAATCGACGCCGTAGCGCGCTTTCATCGCCGGGTTGATGAAGCGCCAGCCGAGCGTGGTGTCGAATACGCCGGCATTGCGCGAAAACGCGCTGTCGGCCTTGCCCATGACGAAGGGAGCGCGGGTCATCGATTCGACGCCGCCGGCCAGCATCAGGTTGGCTTCACCGGCACGCATGGCGCGCGCCACGGTGCCCACCGCATCCATGCCCGAGCCACACAAGCGGTTGATGGTGGCGCCCGGCACTGCCTCGGGCAAGCCGGCCAGCAGGGCCGACATGCGCGCGACGTTGCGATTGTCTTCACCAGCCTGGTTGGCGCAGCCATAGATCACGTCCTCCACCGCGCTCCAGTCCAGCTCGGGATGGCGAGCCATCAGTGCCGTTAATGGAACCGCGCCGAGGTCGTCGGTACGAACGTCTTTCAGCGCGCCCGCGTAGCGCCCGATCGGAGTGCGAATTGCATCGCAAATATATGCGTCAGCCATGATCCACCGTTTGTCGTTATCGAATGTCGTTCCAGCTCGTGAAGCTGGCAGCCGGCGCTGGAAGCCGGCTGCCTTTATCGGTCGTTTCCTGCCGCGCTCTTGCAAGCCCGGGCCGGCAGCGCCTGCCTGCGGCCTGCGCTGCGGCTTCGCCCGCCCGACCGGGCAAGAGGCAAACCCGGAATGCGCGCGCAGCAGCCAGATTCTAGCGCCTGTCGAGCAAGGGCATGCCGGTCAGGCGTTCCAGCTCCGCAAATTCCAGTTCGGGCACGATTTCCGTGACCGCGAAACCCTCTGGCGTGATGTCGATGACAGCCAGATCGGTATAGACCCGGCTGACGCAACCCACGCCCGTCAGCGGATAGCTGCAGCGCTCGACCAGCTTGCTTTCGCCGCCCTTGGTCAGGTGCTCCATCATGACGAATACCTGCTTGGCGCCGATCGCCAGGTCCATTGCGCCGCCCACTGCGGGAATCGCGTCTGGCGCGCCGGTATGCCAGTTCGCAAGGTCGCCCTGGACCGAGACCTGGAAGGCGCCCAGCACGCACACGTCAAGATGGCCGCCGCGCATCATCGCAAACGAATCGCCATGATGAAAATACGCGCCGCCAGCCAGCAGCGTGACCGGCTGCTTGCCGGCGTTAATCAGGTCCGGGTCTTCCTCGCCGCTGGCGGGCGCCGGGCCCATGCCGAGTATGCCGTTTTCGCTTTGCAGGAAGATTTCGCGGTCGGCCGGCAAATGGTTGGCCACCAGCGTCGGCAAACCGATGCCAAGGTTGACATAGGCGCCTTCGCGAATGTCTTGCGCCACCCGGGCGGCCATCTGCTCGCGGTTCAGTCGTTTCATGCTTGTGCCTCCTTCACCACGCGTTGCACGAAGATGCCCGGCGTGACGACTGTCTCCGGGTCGAGTTCACCCAATTCCGCGATGTGTGCCACCTGCGCGATCGTGCATTTCGCCGCGGTAGCCATGATCGGGCCGAAGTTGCGTGCCGCCTTGCGGTACACCAGGTTGCCCCAGCGGTCGCCGCGGTGCGCCTTGATCAGCGCGTAGTCGGCATGAATCGGGCTTTCCAGCACATAGCCGCGGCCGTCGATGACGCGCGTTTCCTTGCCTTCGGCCAGCAGCGTGCCATAGCCGGTGGGCGTGAAAAAGCCGGCTATGCCGGCGCCGGCGGCGCGAATGCGTTCGGCCAGGTTGCCCTGCGGGGTCAGCTCCAGTTCGATTTCGCCTGCGCGATACAGGGAGTCGAAGACCTGGGAATCGGCCTGGCGCGGGAAGGAACAGATGATCTTGCGCACGCGCCTGGCTTTCAGCAGCGCAGCCAGGCCGGTTTCGCCGTTGCCGGCATTGTTGTTGACGATGGTGAGCTCGCGCGCGCCCTGCTCGATCAGCGCGTCGATCAGCTCAGCCGGCATGCCGGCATTGCCGAATCCGCCGATCAGGATGGTCGAGCCGTCCGCAATACCCGCTACGGCAGAATGCATCGAATCGTAAACTTTGTTAATCATGGAATGACTTTCATGAAGATTAGTTGACAATCCGCCCCAAGCACGGATGATGCGAATGAAACAACGATTCCATCGACTTGTTATTGATCTGACTCGCGAGCCGTCGCCGAACCACTAAAATTGCCGATATTGTCATAATGACATTACCATTCGTTCGATAATAGAACAAATGGTTGATGAAAGAACGCATTTAGTCTTTCATACCAGTATTGTCAGCGTCAAGGCAGCGACAGCTATTGTGTGCGGTCGCCGAACAGATGTTCTATAACCGCGTTCCTGTTCGCACCGCATTTAACATTCATGTTTATTTGGAGCCGAAGCATGCAACACCTGACCGACCCATCCCACGCCGCCCTCAACGGCAGTAATGCAACTGACGAAGAAAGCGATTCGGCTTCCATGGATAACGAAAACGCAGAAGACGGCAAGCAGGGCAAGCCTCCCGCTGAAACCGCAGAGAAGCGCCCCCTGACCATCGCCGAAGAAATCGAAGCACTGACCGACCCCAGCTTCATGACCTCGCTGGCGCGTGGCCTGGCCGTGGTTCGGGCATTCAGCGACCAGCGTCGCAGCCTGACGATTGCGCAAATCAGCCATCGCACCGGCATTCCCCGTGCAGCAGTCCGACGCTGCCTGTACACGCTCAAGCAATTGGGCTATGCCGATTCCGAGGCAAACAATTTTTTCCTGAAGCCGAAGATCCTTACACTCGGCTATTCGTATTTGTCGTCCACGCCGCTGGCGATTTCGGCCCAGCCCTATCTCAATAGCATCAGCCGGCAATTGAATGAATCCTGCTCGCTGGCCGTCATTGACGACAATGAAGTGCTGTATGTCGCGCGCTCGGCAACCTCGCGCATCATGTCCGTGGCGCTGAACACGGGCAGCCGGCTGCCGGCTTATTGCACCTCGCTCGGACGCGCAATCCTGGCAAATTACTCCGAGCTTGAACTGGAGAAATACTTCGCTGCCGTGACCCTGCGCGCCTACACGGATCGCACCGTCGTTTCGCCAACCCGCCTGCGTGAAATACTGGTGGAAGTGCGCAACCAGGGTTATGCGATGGTGGAAGAGGAACTGGAAGTCGGCCTGCACTCGATTGCGGTGCCGGTTCGCGGCGCATCCGGAACCGTGCATGCGGCGTTGAATATCGGCGCCCAATCCACCCGCGTCAGTTCTGACCAGATGGTTCGCGACTTCTTGCCCGTGCTGCAGAAGGTTTCGCAGGAATTGTCGGTGTTGCTGCCCTGATGCTGGCCGCCGGTGTGGGCCGGGGAACTCCCGGCGCTACACCGGTGCCCCGCAACAGGCGAGTTGACGGGGCGATGGACAGTCTTGTGGCATTCTTCCCTGCACCCCCTCACCCCTGCACCCCTTCCCTGCCTCGTTCTCGGCCCGGGCGCCCCCGTAAATTCAGTCCATCCCCACGCTGCCTTGCCTCAGGGCCAAGGCGCCGGGTTGACGCTGACGAATTGCGGTCCGCCTTCTTCCGGATCGGAAACCGACGAAGACGCCTCCCGGGCGTGCGCCAGCCGATCACCCAATATCACTGAAAGGTTTTGCCGGGCAGCGTCGAAATCGCTGTCCAGCAAGGGCAAAGCTTTGACCGGCCAGTTATCCCTGGCCCACTTCACATATTCATCGAACCGGCGCGCCGCTTCTGCGGCGTAGGTGTCGCATGCATCCTTGTCTGCCATGTTTTTCTCCGTTGCGGCGGGTGACTGACGGCGCACCGCACAGCACCCAGGGCCCGTGCGTTTATCCCATCCCCTGCGCCATCCCTCCTTTTGAACGCGAGGGATTTCCGGGCTTGATGAACAATCGGGACTTCGAGGGCCGCCTCCCTCTTCCGTTCCCTGTGTCCTGGGATGTGCGAGTCAGTAAGCCACGCGATAGCGGTGGCCTTTGTAATTCAGTACGACTCCATCCGGACCCAACTGTTCAAGCTTGTGGTCGGTCGAAATGTTTTCGCCTTCATGCAGCAGCTTGTTGTTGATGAGGACGGTACGGTCGGCAGGGATGGCAGAGAAAATATAACCACCGACCGAAACCGGCGGCAATTGCTGGCGTATTCCTTCGGGCAACGCAGAGGCAAGCGGCACGCTGGCCGCAGTTGCAACGGCTTCAGGCTGGGGCTGCCTGGCCGTTTTCAAGGGCTGGGCTGGCTTGGTTGACTTCGCAGGCTTTGCATCCTTTGTCGGCGCAGGCGCGGCGCGCTCACTTGCGGGCGCAGCCTCCGGCGGAACCGCAGCCTCGTTTGTTGGCCGGGCCGTGCTTCGGGCACCGGTCTGGCTGCCTGGCTGCGCTGCGCTGCTGGCAACAACTTGGCTTGCCGTCTGGCCCGCGCTACCCGCGCTGGGCTGGCTTGCCGGCCGCGCCGGGGCTTGCGCCCTTGGCTGCTCAGCTTGCGCCGGCGCGCGCGGCGCAGCGCCTGGTTCCGACACCACCTGTTGCGATGCGGCGGGCTGCACGCTGGCCAGTTTGGGGACGGGCTGGCCAGCGGAAGCCGGTTCGGCCGGGCCAGGGGGTGGAGCAAGTGAAGCAGGGGAAGCCGGCGCCTCGCCGCTACGGATGTACCAGAGGGCGCCAAAGACCAGCAACCCAAGTACGCAAACACTTGCCGCCAGCACGGCAACCCGCAAGCGGCCGGATTGAACAAGCGGTGGTGGCGCAGTCGGCAGCGCAATCCCAGTTGCCAGGCCTGGCACGACGCCAAGGCGGCGTTCATGTTCTGCGCGCGAGAGCGCGTCGAGTATCGTTGACATGTTATTGGGTGTTGACAGCCAGGGTTTTCGGGGAGGCCAGCCGCGGTTCAGGCACGCCAGCCGCGGCATTGAGCCGCATCCACGTACGCGGTCCGATCACGCTGTCGGCTTCCAGGCCTTGCAACAGCTGGAACTGCCGCACCCGGCGCAGCATTTTGCGGTCAAGGCTGGCAGGCGCATCAGGCGTCGCTTCGCCACCGAGCGCCGCCAGCCGGGCCGCGACCCAATCGACATCGGCGCCGCGTTCGCCGGCACGCAATTCACTGCGAAAGGCCGCCGGCATGCGCCAGAAAGTGGAGAACTCACCGGTGAAGCGCGCTTCCAGCGCCATCAGTGGCAACTGTGCCTCGCCACCCCTGTGTTCCACGCTGGCATAGCCGGGCGACATGCCGCGCAACAGCACGTAACGCGACTGGTTTGCGTCACCGCGCAAGCGCAGCACCGCAGGCCGGTCCAGCAGGCGCAACTCGGCCAGGCCACCACGGCCGCGGTAGCAATGCAAATCGTGCCCGACTGCTGCAGTACAGGCGTCGAGACCGGCGCGCGGGGGCACGCCCCAGTCCTTGGCCAGTAATTGAAGCGGGCCGGATTCGTCACCCGCAGCTTCGCCCAGCAGCACGGCAGTATCGACGTTTGCGGGCGGCTGCGCGGCGGCACTTGCCGGCAGCGGACCACCTTGGGTCGAGGGGGCAAGCGCGGCGGGACCGGACGCAGCCGACCGCAACACGCGGACCGGTCGCGGCATTGTGGCTGCCAGCTCGTCATTGCTGGCGGCTGCCAGGCTTGATCCGGGAACACCGGGCAATGGCGCGAACCACAAGCCCGCCAGCGCAACCAGCAGCATGCCGGCCAGGGCCGCAGGCACGGCGGCGCGTGCCAACATCCGCCGCATTGGTTGTGGCCGTACGAATACCTCGTTCGCGGCGCGGCGCACCAGGCCTGCATCGACGCTCGCGCGGTTGCCAGCATAGGCGGCGAGCATGGCGCGGTCGCAGAGCAGGTTGATACAGCGCGGCACGCCGCCCGACAACTGGTGCACCAGGCGCATCGCGGATTCAGAGAACAGCGGGGCCGACCGGGCGCCCGCCACTGCCAGCCGGTGGATGATGTAGGCGCGGCAGTCTGCGCGTGACAAGGGCCCCAGGTGGTAGCGGGCAATGATGCGCTGTGATAACTGCGTCAACGCCGGTTGACCGACCAGCTCGCGTAATTCGGGCTGGCCGATCAACACGATTTGCAGCAGCTTGCGTTCGCTGGTTTCCAGGTTGGTCAACAGGCGCAATTGTTCGAGCACGTCGGCCGACAGGTTCTGCGCTTCATCGATGACCAGCACGTTGTTGTTGCCTTGCGCGTGGCTGTCGAGCAGATAGCGGTTCAAAGCATCGACATATTCCTTGTGCCCGCCGTACGGCGACGCGCCCGGCAGCGCGATGCCAAATTCCTCGCAGATTGCCTGCAGCAATTCCGCCGCCGACAGGCGCGGGTTGAAGATATAAGCGATGCGGCAGCGCGGCGGCGCCTGTTGCAGCAGGCAGCGGCAGACGGTGGTCTTGCCTGCTCCCACCTCTCCGGTCAGCAGCACGAAGCCGCCGCCCGCATCAACCCCATACAGCAGATGCGCGAGCGCTTCCCGGTGCTGCGCACTCATGTAGAGAAAGCGCGGGTCGGGGGCGATTGAAAACGGCGTGCCGTCGAGGTGGAAGTGAGTGGTGTACATGGTCGCGATGCTGAGCGGCAAGGCTAGCACGCTCGTTTGATTGCAAACTTTGCAGTTGCGCAAACCTATTGCGGTCTGCTGCAAGCCCGGGCGAATCCCTCTAAGCTTTGCTCCTTTTACTTTCTGCAAGGCTTCGATGACATCCGTTTTATCACGCACCGGCCGATTGCGCCGCCTTTTGATCTGCCTGCCGCTGGCCGCCTTGCTGGCCGCCTGTGCCGGCCCTTCCATACGCGACCTGGCCCTGCCCGGCAACGCTACGGTGGTGCTGGCCGCCGGCGACATTGCCGACTGCCGGCGCGTCGACCCAAGTGAAAGCGGCGCCCAGAAAACGGCACGCGTGGTGGAACGCGAACTTGCGCGCGATCCAGCCACCCTGGTGCTGACGCTGGGCGACCACACCTATCCGGTTGGCAAGCCAGCCGAATTCAATGACTGTTACGAGCCCAGCTGGGGGCGTTTCAAGGCGCGCACGATGCCGGCCCCCGGCAATCATGAGTACTACACGCCCGGCGCACCCGGTTATTACGGTTACTTTGGTGCGCAAGCCGGCCCGGCAGGCCGCGGCTATCATGCCCGCAGCCTCGGCCCGTGGCGGCTGATTGCCATCAACAGCGCCTTGCGCGGCGAAGCTTTTGCCGAGCAGCTGGCCTGGCTGGCCGACGAGCTGGCCCGCAACCCGGCTGGCTGCACGCTGGCTTTCTTCCACCACCCACCCTTCAGTTCGGGCGGGCATGCGAACAACAATTTCATGCTGCCGGTGTGGCGGCTGCTGGCCAACAATGGCGTCGACCTGGTGCTGGCGGCACACGACCATCATTACGAAAGGCTGGCGCCGCTGGATGCCGAAGGCCGGCCCAGCCATCACGGCGCACGCGAGTTCATCGTCGGCACCGGCGGCTCGACGCTCAGTCCGCTGCGCCTGCCGCTGCCGGTCACGCAAGCGCGTGACAACACCACGCTCGGCGTACTCAAACTGAGCTTGCGCGACGGCGGCTATGGCTGGCAATTCCTGCCCGCCGTGCCCACCGAATTCAGCGACGAGGGACATGGCCTATGCCATTGACCGGGGCGCCGCCGAATGCGCCCGTGCCGGCTTCACTGCGTTTGTTTTATGCGCTGTGGCCGCCGCCTGCAGTGCGCACGGCGCTGGCTGCGCTCTTGCCTGCGGTGCAGGGACGCCGCGTCAAGCCGGCCAACCTGCACATCACGATGGCTTTCCTGGGCCAGCAAGCAGCCTCGAATCCGCCTGTTTTGCTGGAGATTGCAGACCGGGTTTCATTTACGCCTACGCTGCTGTCGATCGATACGCTGGGCTATTTCAAGCGCTCGCGTGTGGCATGGGCCGGCATGCACCAAGTGCCATCGGCGCTGTTGCAGGCGCGCGCCGCGCTGCTGGACGCGCTGAGGGAAACCGGTATTGACCTGGATGGGGAAGCAGCATTCCGGCCGCACGTGACGTTGGCGCGGGATGCAGCCCCACCTGCGCTGGAAGCAATCGGGCCAATCCAGTGGACGGCGAGCCGGATAGAACTTGTGTCTTCGGTCGCGGCGAAAGGCGGGGTCAGTTATGAGGTGCTGGGGAGGTAGCGAGAGGGGCAGACGATGGCTGCGGACCTGAAGTGGCGTTGCGCGCAACCGCCAGGCGCCAACCCCATCCTCCCCTTGAAACGGAGGGAGTGTCCGGGGTCCTGCATAGTCCATCGCAGCTACGGTATCCCCTCCCTTTCAAGGGGAGGGTTAGGGTGGGGATGGGGTCAACGCACGTTCGCAGGTTCGCTTGTGCGCCGGTTCAACTTACCGTTAGGTGCCAACCCCATCCCCACCCCCGCCCTCCCCTTGAAAGGGAGGGAGTGTCCCGTGTCCTGCATAGTCAAGCGGAGCTTCGGTGGGGATGGGGTCAACGGACTTGGATGTAGTGGCCCGCGTCCATCAGAGGCCCGCCAGCCGCTGCAGCACGCGCGCGGCGGCGGCCATGCCGAAGCTGGCGGTGACCGCGGTCGTCGAGCCGAAGCCGGCACAGTTCAGGCCGGTCACGCTGTTGCCGTCGCTGCCACCATCCGTAGCGCCAACCTGCGCCGGCAATTCGCAAGCCTCGGCGACGACCGGCAAGCGCAGCGGCTCGGTAGAAAACACCGCATCGATGCCAAAGCGGCTTTTTTCACCGCGCGGAAAACCATAGTGGCCGCGCAGGCGCTTGCGCACCTTGGCCAGCAGCGGTTCCTGCTCGGTGCGGGCCAGGTCGCGGATCTCGATGCGGGTCGGGTCGAGCTGGCCGCCGGCTGCGCCTATCGTCACCAGCGGCACGCGATGCTGGCGGCACCAGGCAATTAGCGCCGACTTGGCGCGCACATTGTCGATGGCGTCGATGATGTAATCGAAGCGGGAAACCACTTGCCCTTGCGCAGCTGCGCCCGGCTCGCAAAGCAGCGCAGCCAGGTTGTCTTCGGTGAGGAAATCCTCGACTTCAACCACTTCGCAAAACGGATTGATCTGGCCGATGCGCTGGGCCAGGGCGCTGACCTTGGCCATGCCGAGCGTGTCGCTCAAGGCATGCAATTGCCGGTTGATGTTGGATTCGGCGACATTGTCGAGGTCGATCATGGTGATGTGGCCGATTGCGCTGCGCGCCAGCGCCTCGACTACCCAGGAACCGACACCACCCACGCCCACCACGCACAAGCGCGCTGCACGAAAGCGCTGCAAGCCAGCCGGCCCGTACAGGCGCGCAATACCGCTGAAGCGTCGATCAAAGTCGATCTCTTCATGCAACTGGCGGGCAGCGCTGTCGGCAAGGCGTTCCATGCGGACATTTTACCGGACAGAAATGCTGCTTCTCACCTAAAATAGGTTTTTGACACGCCAAAAAACCGGTCTGCTGTCCCCGTGCATCGCTTCCCACCGTTCCTGCAGTTGATTGTTGTTGCCATTGCGGCCCATGCCGCGCTCGCCGGTGGCCGCGTCACAACCACGCTCTATGCACTGTCGCTGCATGCCTCTCCATTTTCCGTCGGCGTGCTGATCGGACTGATTGCCTTCTTTCCCATGTTGCTGGCAGTGCCGCTCGGACGCCTGGTGGACCGGGTCGGCTTCGCGCGGCCGATGGCGCTGGGCTGCCTGCTGATCCTGTTCGGCTGCGGCCTACCGGCAGTGATCCCCGGCGTAGTCGTGCTGTATGCGGCAGTGATCCTCTTCGGCACTGGTTTCACCGCTGTGCATATCGCCGTGCAGCATGCGGTGGGCGTGATGAGCAACGCGGACAACCGCGCCACCAACTTCAGCTGGCTGTCGGCCGGCTTTTCGGTTTCCAGCTTTGCCGGCCCGGTGCTGGCTGGCCTCTTGATCGACCACGCCAGCTATGCAGCCGCTTATGCGGCATTCGGCTTGTCTGGCGCGCTTGGACTGGCGCTGGTCGGCTTCGGCCATATCCGGCAGCTCGACCAGGGCAGGGCCGCCCCCCAGAAAGTGCATGGCAGCGCACTGCGCCTGCTGCTGCATGCCGACATGCGCCCGATCTATTTCATCGGCATCCTGCTGGCCGCGGCCTGGGACCTGTTCACCTTCGTCATTCCACTGCATGGCGCACGGCTCGGGTTTTCCGCCTCGACCATCGGCCTGATCCTGGGCACCTTCGCCGTGGCCACCTTTACCGTGCGCCTGGGCATGCCGATGCTGGCGCGCTATTACAGCGAATGGCAGGTGCTGACCGGCGCGCTGGCGCTGGCCGTGCTGTGCTACCTGCTGTTTCCCTTCATGCACCAGCCGCTGGCGATAATGGCCGTGTCGGCGGCGCTCGGCGTGGCGCTGGGCGCGACCCAGCCCAATGTGCTGGCCTTGCTGCATCATGCCGCCCCGCCAGGCCGCGGCGGCGAAGCAATCGGCATCCGCGCCACCATCGGCAATGCCAGCCAGGTCCTGTTGCCGGTGGCCTTCGGCGCGGCCGGCGCGGCCCTTGGTATAGTCGGTGTTTTCTGGGGCATCGCCGCCATGCTTGGCTTCGGCGTCCCGGTCGCCTGGAAGAAAGCCAAAGATTCGACAGGAGAAGCAGATGACTGAGCAACTGATGCCGGCCGCGCCCGGATTCGACCAACCAGTGGCAGTGCTGAAGCATTGCCACGACCGCATCCGCAAGCAACTCGAGACGCTGGAAGGGCTGCAACGCCACCTGCAACAGCAGGGCACGGGGGTTGAGGCACAACAAGCCGCCAGCGCGGTATTGCGCTACTTTAACCAGGCGGCCCCGCAGCATCATGCCGATGAAGAGGTCGACCTGCTGCCGATGCTGGAGCAGACCGCAACCGGGGACGACGCCGCGATGCTGGCCAGCCTGAAACCGCAGATTCTCGACGAGCACCAGCAAATGGAACAGTGCTGGCAGGTGCTCGAAGCCCAGTTGCAAGCCGTGGCCCAGGGCGCGGGCGCAAGCCTGGCCGCCGAGGATGTCGAGCGTTTTTCCACGCTCTACGCCAGCCACATGGAAAAGGAAGAAGGCACGGTGGCGCCGATGGCCAAGCGTTTGTTTTCGCAACAGCAGATGACGCGCCTGGGCAACGCCATGCGCGAGCGTCGCGGCATCCGGCCCGAAAGCTGACCATGTCGATTGCAGATCTGCGCCGCGACTACACCCGGGCCGCCTTGTCCGAGGATGAGGTGGCTGGCGAGCCGATTGCGCAATTTGCAAAATGGTGGGATGAAGCTTTGGCCGCCGAAGTGCCCGAGCCGAATGCAATGAGCGTATCGACGGTCGCGCCCAACGGGCGGCCCTCGGCGCGCATTTTGCTGTTGAAGGATTTCGATGCCCGCGGCTTCACCTGGTACACCAATTACGAAAGCCGCAAGGGGCAGGAACTGGAAAGCAATCCGCGCGCAGCCCTGCTTTTTTTCTGGCAGCCGCTGGAGCGCCAGGTGCGCATCGAAGGCCGGGTCGAGCGCGTGGAGGCGGGCGAGGCGGATGCCTATTTCGCCATCCGGCCCCTGAAAAGCCGGCTTGGCGCGCTGGCCTCGGCCCAGAGCCGGCCGATCGACAGCCGCGCCGCGCTTGAAGAGCGTTACCGACAGGTGGAGCAGGAATATGGCGCCGCGCCGCGCCGGCCCGCGCACTGGGGTGGCTACCGGCTGCGGCCTGACTATATGGAATTCTGGCAGGGGCGGGCATCGCGCCTGCACGACCGCATTGCCTATTGCCTGCAAGCCGATGGCAGCTGGCGCCGGGAGCGACTACAACCCTGACAGGCAAGCCCGGCGCGCCGGGCGGCAACACCGCAGCAAGCAACCCATTCATGCATTCGCAACCGTGGAGGCGTCAATGTTTTGGGAAAGAAGACTTGAGAGCTGGGTCGATGGCATACGCAGTGAATCTGCATTGCCACTGCGCCTGCAACTGTGGAACGGCCGGGAATTCGATTTTGGCCAGCCGGACCCGGAAGTAACCATCCGCGTGCCGCATGCGTCGGCATTGAGCTACCTGCTCAAGCCGACCTTGTCCAACCTCGGCCAGGCTTATGTCGAGGGCCGGCTGGAGGTGGAAGGCCGCGTCAATTCAATGATACGTATCGCCGGCGCGCTGGCCGACAAAACCATCAAGAACGCCAGGCGTCCCACGCCCGGCTTCCACCGCCGCTTCCGCCATACCCGGCGCCGCGATGCGGATGCGATCCAGTATCACTATGACGTCTCCAATGAGTTCTATCAGGCCTGGCTGGATCCGAACATGGTCTATTCCTGCGCCTATTTCGAGGATGGCGACGAAGACCTGGCCACGGCGCAGCTGAAGAAAATCGATCACATCCTGGACAAGATCCAGGTGCAGCCGGGCGACCGCCTGCTCGACATAGGCTGCGGCTGGGGCGCGCTGGTGATTCGCGCGGCGCAGCGTTATGGCGCGCGCTGTGTCGGCGTCACGCTGTCGAAGAACCAGTTCGCGCTCGCGCGTGAGCGGGTGGCGAAATTGGGGCTGGAAGACCGCATTGAAATCCGGCTGCAGGATTACCGCGACGTCGCCGGCAGCTTCCAGCGCATCACCAGCGTGGGCATGTTCGAGCATGTCGGCGTGGGCAACCTGGCGGCCTATTTCCGCAAGATCCATTCGCTGCTGGCCGATGGCGGCGTGGCGATGAATCACGGCATCACCTCCACCGATGCCAACGACGGCGGCACCGCTTACGGCGGCGGCGAATTCATCGACCGCTACGTATTCCCCCAGGGCGAACTGGCGCATATCGGCACCGTATTGAAGGCGATGCAGCAAGGCGGCCTGGAAGCGCTGGATGTGGAAAACCTGCGCCGGCACTATGCCCGCACCTGCGCGCTCTGGGTCGAGAATTTTGAAGCCAGGTCGGCTGAGTTGCGGCAGATGGTAGATCCGCGCCGCTACCGCATCTGGCGTGTCTACCTGGCGGGCTGCGCGTGGGCGTTTGCACAAGACTGGATTTCACTGAACCAAGTGGTGTGCATCAAATCCGGCCAGCAAAGCGATGCGTTGCCTTGGTCACGCCGGCATATTTATGCGGGTCGCAGCGCCGGCACCGGGTTTGGCCAGCCGCTGCCTGCGGTTGCGGCTGCGGCTGCAACAGCCAGCACGCAGGACGCGGCCGACACTTCCTGCGCGAGCGCCGAATAAGCGGCTCGCTGCACACGGCGGCGATGGCGCGACCAGGATGACGGCCCAGGCGGTCCCGCCAGTTTCCGGGTCCTGCATCGTCGGCCGAAGCTACGGTATCCCCTCCCTTTCAAGGGGAGGGTTAGGGTGGGGATGGGGTCAACGCACGCATGCAAGGGCGTTAAGCACTGTTGCTGCTTCGATAGCGCTGGTCCAAACCTACCGTTAGGTGCCAACCCCATCCCCACCCCCGCCCTCCCCTTGAAAGGGAGGGAGTTTTCATGGCCCTGCAGAGTCCGCCGACGCTACGGTTTTGCGTTTGCCGCAGGCGCTGGTTGTTTGTTTTTATAAAACTTATTTTCTTTTCTTTGGGTGAAGCCGGGAATTCGCCCCGGCGGGCGAGTAACTTTCTCTTGTCGCGACAAGAGAAAGTCACCAAAGAGAATCGCTCTTGGCACATGCGTTCATGGTCGTAATACCCGGCCATGTGTGATCGGCGGCCTGGGCCGGTGGTTGGCTGTTTGTCGAGGTTCTTTATCCTGCCTGGGGTTTGCTTCTTACCGGGACGCGCTAACCCGTTCGAATTTTATGTCGCTGTTCGGCGGTGCGTTGTCTCTCCTGGTGATTGACCCTCTAGATGAGTCGCCGGGTTTCGCTTGTTTCCCTTTTATCGGTTGATCACCTGTCACTTCGTCGGTTCTAACCGCTCGCATCGCTGCGCTCGCTTGCTTGACGGTGCGGTTCATTCCGTTTCGTACGAGCGTTTTTCGATCGCCGAATTTCGCCGACCGGATAGCTCCCTCCCTTTCAAGGGGAGGGCGGGGGTGGGGATGGGGTCAACGCGCGTTTGCAAGTTCGATGCCCCTCCCCCACCCGCCGCCTTCCCTCAAGCCGTGCGCAGCATCGGCGAAATCATCGTGCCGCGATATTTTGCAAAGGCGGTCAGCAGTAGCATGCCGGCGAAGCCGCCCAGGACCAGCGCCGGGAAGGGCGCGAGTATCTCGTGCAAGGGATATTTGAAGTTCAGCGGTCGGCCAATGCCGAGCATGGCGGCATAGAACCAGGATACTGCCGACATTGATCCTGCAAACAGGGCGAGCAGGCGCTGGTTCAAATCCAGGCGTAGCACGGAGCCGGCTTTCTTCATCGCGGGCAATACGGCCCGGTGCAGCAGCGCGCCATTGAAAGTCAACAGCAACACGATCGCACCCTTTGCCTGCAACTTGGGATTGAGCAGTACTTCATAACCCTTGAACCAGACGTCGATGGCGACAATGCCCAGGCCGGTGATCCAGAGCGCCGCCAGGGCGGCGGTAACGGTGTGCTGCAAGGTGTCAAGGTGACGGGCATCGACCCGTTCCTCTCCCCGCCCGGTCAGTAATTGCCTGACCATCGCCAGGTCGCTGGTGAAAATCATGCCGATCGCAATGCAGCAGGCGATCAGGTGGATGTACGTCACTCCCATGCGCGAGATTTCCATTCTTGTTCCTTATGAAGTTGGATGGTTGGCTCCCCCGCATGGCCGGGCTTGGGAGCTGACAGGCGCGGCCTCCTGGAATCCGCGAAATTAACGTCCTGCCAGTATTGAGAATAAGAAATGTTGTTTTGGTTCAAGCAAAAGGACCGAAAATCGCACCGTTAATTGCTACAGAGAGTAATGACACTTTTTGCTCGTGGCGCCGGGCGCGTAGCTGAAACGGTCGGCTGTGGGGGCGCCTCGCCTTGGGTGGCGCGGAGCGGCGGCGGCGGGTGCGGACTCAGCGTTGGCGGGCACCGGCGAGGAAGCTGGCCACATCGGGATGGGCCAGGCGCACACCCAGTTCATTCTTGAGGCGCGCATTGTGCAGCCGACGCGATTCGGACATGAACGACAGCAGCATCGGCGACACCTCTTGGCTCAGCTGCGCCCGTGGCAGGCGCGGCGGCCGCGGCAAGCCGTAGCCATCGGCCACGGCATCGAAGTAATCGCCCATACGCATATTGCTGTCGTCGACTGCGTGATACACCCGTTGCGGCGCCATGCGCCACAAGGCTGTCATGACGATGCGCGCCAGGTCGTCGGCATGGATGTGATTGGTATGGACGTCGTCGGCTTCGATCAATGCCGGCGTGCCCTTGCGCAGGCGCTCCAGTGGCAACCGGTCGGCGGCATAGATTCCCGGCGCGCGCAGGATCGCAAGTTGCGAGCCGCTGCGCCTGGCCCACTGCCGCAATACCGTCTCGGCATCGACCCGGCGCCGGGCGCGCGCATTTTGCGGCCGCACTGGCCGGGTCTCGTCCAACCATGCCCCGCGACAATCACCGTAGACGCCTGTGGTGCTCACATAAACGAGCCGAACCCCCTCGGGTAGAATGGCTGCCAGGTGGCGCGTGCGCAAATCGGTGTCGCCATTGGCCTGGGGCGGCGCCAAATGAACGACATAGTTGGCCAGGCGTGCCAGGCGGCCCAGGGTGGCTGGCTGGTCCAGGTCTGCCACGATCGGTATGGCGCCGGCGGCGCGTATTTCGTCGCGGCGCGCAGCCTGGCTGGTGACGGCGAAAATGCGGAAGCGCCCGCGCAGCAGCGCCAGCAGGCGCATGCCGACATCGCCGCAACCGACAATGAGCAAGCGCGGCGCGCCCAGCTTGCGGGACGCTGGTTTGACAATGCTGTTATTCATCACACTGATTCTATGACTTTCCAGGTAACGGTACAGCCTTCCGGCCACCAGTTCGCATGCGACGAAGGCGAGACCATCCTTGCCGCCGCCATCCGCGCCGGCGTCGGCCTGCCCTATGGCTGCAAGAATGGCGCATGCAGCAGTTGCAAGGGCCGCCTGCTGGCGGGCCGCATCAGCCATGGCGCGCACCAGGAAAAAGCGCTGCCGGTAGCCGAGGAGGAACAGGGCATGGCGCTGTTTTGCTGCGCCACGCCGCATAGCGACGTGACCATCGAAGCGCGCGAAGTGCTGGGCCTGGGCGACTATCCGGTCAAGAAGCTGCCGACCCGCGTGGCGCGCATCGAACGCGTGGCCGACGACGTCATCGTGCTGCACCTGCAATTGCCGGCGACCGAGCCGTTTCGCTACCGCGCCGGCCAGTACATTGAATTCCTGCTCAAGGATGGCAAGCGCCGCAGCTACAGCATGGCCAGCGCGCCGCAGAAAGAGCCGCAAGTCAGCCTGCACATTCGCCACATGTTCGGCGGCCTGTTCACCGACCATGTCTTCAACAAGATGAAGGAAAGGGAAATCCTGCGCTTCGAAGGGCCGCTGGGCAGTTTCTTCCTGCGCGAAGATTCGGACAAGCCGATGGTGCTGCTGGCTTCGGGCACGGGCTTTGCGCCAATCAAGGCCATCGTCGAAGATGCCATTGCAAAGGGCCTGGGGCGTCCCATGTCGCTGTACTGGGGCGGGCGCCGTCCACAGGACCTGTACATGGATGAGCTGTGCCGGCAATGGGCCGCGACCGTGCCTGGCTTCAGCTATGTGCCGGTGGTGTCGGACGCCACGCCGGCCGATGGCTGGAATGGCCGGACCGGTTTCGTTCACCAGGTCGTCATGCAGGATTTGCACGACTTGTCTGGCTTCCAGGTCTACGCTTGCGGCGCGCCAGTGATGGTCGAGGCGGCGCGGCGCGATTTCACGGCGCTGTGCAAACTGCCGGCCGACGAATTCTATGCCGATGCCTTCACCTCCGAGGCTGACCTGGCGGCGGCATGAAGCACAGGCGCGCGTGAAGCACGGTGCGCCGCAACAAGTCTTTGACGCGCCGCCCCAAAAACCCGTAATATCCGTCCATGAAGAAGACAGCCCACTTGATGCGACGTCGCGACCGGCCTTAGTTTCCGGATGCCTTGCATGTAAGCACACGCTGCCCAACAAGCCACAGGCCTCTCCTGTGGCTTTTTTTTTAGCTCGTTTCGCGAGGACCGCCATGGAATTCAGCAAGTACGACATCGACTCCCTGCTATCGATCACCAACCGGCCGCAACTGGTCTTTACCGAAGGCCAGGGCATGTGGATGACCGACCATCGCGGCAAACGCTACCTCGATTACTTGCAGGGCTGGGCTGTCAACTGCCTGGGCCATTCGCCGCAATGCGTGCTCGATGCGCTCGACCAGCAAGCCCGCAAGCTGTTGAATCCCTCGCCCGCCTTCTACAACGAACCCTCGATCCGGCTGGCTTCGATGCTGACGGCGAACTCTTGCTTCGACCGCGTGTTCTTCGCCAACAGCGGCGCCGAAGCGAATGAAGGCGCGATCAAGCTGGCGCGTAAATGGGGCAAGAAAAACCCCAACGCAAACGGCGAAGCCCGCTTCGAGATCATCACCTTTGACCACAGCTTCCACGGCCGCACGCTGGCGACCATGTCGGCTTCGGGCAAGGCAGGCTGGGACACGATTTTCGCGCCGCAGGTGCCGGGCTTTCCCAAGGCTGAGCTGAACGACCTGGCCAGCGTTGAAAAGCTGGTGACCGATCGCACGGTGGCCGTGATGCTGGAGCCGATACAGGGCGAAGGCGGCGTGATACCCGCGACGCGGGAATTCATGCGCAGCCTGCGCGCTTTCACGAAACAGCAGGGCTTGCTGCTGATCGTGGATGAAGTCCAGACCGGCATGGGCCGCACTGGCGAATTGTTTGCCTACCAGTTGTCTGGCATCGAACCCGACATCATGACCCTGGGCAAAGGCATCGGCGCCGGTGTGCCGCTGTCGGCCATGCTGTGCAAAGAAGAGGTCGCAGTGTTCGAACCGGGCGACCAGGGCGGCACCTACAACGGCAATCCATTGATGACGGCGGTCGGCGCAGCGGTTCTCGATGCATTGCTGGCGCCGGGCTTCCTGCAACAGGTGCAGCAGGCTGGCGAGTACCTGGCCGATACATCGATGCGCCTGGTGGAAAAGCATGGCCTCAAGGGCGAGCGCGGCG
>JAQGMC010000068.1 GCA_028292545.1 Paucimonas sp. | reverse complement strand
GAGGGGACGGTACGTCAAGGATGGGGGTGAAAGGGAGGGCGAAGCTTCGACGGACTATGCAGGACCCTGAAAGCTCCCTCCCTTTCAAGGGGAGGGCGGGGGTGGGGATGGGGTTGGCACCTAACGGTAGGGTGCGATGGGGTTGGAACCCAGCGGTAGGGTAGGCACAGGCTTGCCACCTGCGCCCCGCCCCATTTCATGCAAGAATCGCACTGCCTCGCTTCCGTGTTCACACTGCCAAAAGCCCATAATGAAAACCGACATCCAACATCCTTCATCCTCCTTGACGCGCCGCCTGTGCGGCTTGCTCGCAGTCACAGCGGCATTCGCCGCAGCCGCCCCGGCCCAGGCCGCCTGGCCTGATCATCCAATCACGATGATCCTGTCCTTCCCGCCGGCCGGTGCAACCGACATCCTGGCCCGGGCGGTCGGCCAGAAGATGAGCGAAACCTTGGGCCAGACAGTGGTGGTGGAAAACCGGCCAGGCGCGGGTGGCAATATCGGCTTGAACCTGGCGTCGAAGGCGGCGCCGGATGGTTATACGATTTATATGGCGGCAGTGACGAATGCGGCGATCGCCGCCGCTGCCTACTCGCCGCAGCCGGCGCACCTGGTGAAGACCTTCGTGCCCGTCGCGGCCGTCGGCACCGTGCCCCACGTGCTGGTGGTGCCAAACTCCACCCCGGCCACCACGGTGCCGCAACTGATCAGCTACCTGAAAGCCGCGCCGGGTAAATACAATTTCGCATCGCAAGGGCCGGGCACGCTGTCGCACCTGGAATCGGAATTGTTCAAGACCCGCGCGGGCGTCGATATCGTCCATGTGCCTTACAAGGGCAGTTCGCAAGCCTTGCCGGAACTGATCTCCGGCAGCTCTGCGATGATGTTCGATTCAATTCCCGGATCGCTGCCGCTGGTGAAAGCGGGCAAGCTGAAAATGCTGGCCGTGGCATCCAGCAAGCGCGTGAGCAGCTTGCCGAATCTGCCCACCGTGCAGGAAAGCGGCGTGCCGGGCTTTGCCGCGGAAAACCTGTTCGGCATTGCCGCGCCCAAGGGCACGCCGCCTGCGATCGTGAACCAGCTGGCCAAGGCAGTGGAAGCGGCAATCGCCACGCCATCGGTGCGCCAGGCGCTTGAAGCACAAGGCGTGGAATTGAAATACGCGCCACCGGAGGAATTCGGCAAGATGATCGACCAGGAATTCAAGACCTGGGCCAAGGTGGTCGAGACTGCCAAAGTGAAACTGGACTAAGCCGCATCGGCCACTACCCACATCTACCGAGAATGAGACAAATGCAACCCGACAGTCCCGAATCGCTGCTCGACTATCCCTATACTTCGCAACGCTTTCCACTGCTGGCCGCCAATGTGGTCAGCACATCGCAGCCGCTGGCTTCGTCCGCCGGCCTGCAAATGTTTGCCCGCGGCGGCAATGCAGTCGATGCGGCACTGGCCACGGCCATCGCATTGACCGTGGTCGAACCCTGCATGAACGGCATCGGCGGCGATGCCTTTGCCATCATCTGGGATGGCCGCGAGCTGCATGGCTTGAATGCGTCCGGCCGCGCGCCACGCAAATGGACGCCGGATTATTTCAAGGGCCGCGATGCCATGCCGCCGCGCGGCTGGGATTCAGTCACCGTGCCGGGCACGGTATCGGCATGGCGCGCGCTGTCGGAGCGCTTTGGCAAACTGCCTTTCGCTGACTTGTTCGAGCCGGCGTTGCGCTATGCGCGTGGCGGCTACATGGTGTCGCCAACCGTGCACCGGCAGTGGCAGGCGCAGGTTGCGGAATTGAGCAGCCAGCCTGGTTATGCCGACGCCTTCGCGCCGGGCGGACGCGCGCCCTTGCCGGGCGAGCGCTTCATCTGCCCGGGGCAGGCCAATACGCTGGAACGGATTGCGCAAACCCGGGGCGAAGATTTTTATCACGGCGAACTGGCGCAAAAGATCGCCCAGCATGCCCGCAATACCGGTGGCGCAATCGACGAGCAAGACCTGGCCGCGCACAAGGCCGACTGGGTGGCGCCTATCTCGATGTCGTATCGCGACGTGAGCCTGCATGAGATCGGACCGAGCGGGCAGGGCATAGGCGCGCTGATGGCGCTGGGCATCCTCGACAACTTCGACCTGGCGGCATCCGGCCTGGACAGCGTCGCCACGACCCACCTGCAAATCGAAGCCATGAAGATGGCCTTCGCCGACATGCAGGAATACGTGGCCGATGAAGACTACATGACGAAGGTGAAAGCCGCCGACTTGCTCGACCGCGGCTACCTGGCTGGCCGCGCCAGGCTGATCGACCGCAACCGCGCCAGCGCACCGCGCGCCGGCAATCCGCACGGCGGCGGCACGGTCTACCTGACTGCTGCCGATGAAAACGGCATGATGATTTCTTTCATCCAGTCCAATTTCAAGGGCTTTGGTTCGGGCGTGGTCGTGCCCAACACCGGTATCGCGCTGCATAACCGCGGCTGGGGCTTCAACCTGAAGCCGGGCCATCCGAACCAGGTCGGACCGGGCAAGCGTCCATTCCACACCATCATTCCGGGCTTCCTGATGCGCGGCGGCGCGCCGCTGATGAGCTTTGGCGTGATGGGCGGTTCGATGCAGGCGCAGGGCCATGTGCAAGTCGCGTCGCGCGTGGCGGACTTTGGCCAGAATCCGCAAGCCACCAGCGATGCGCCGCGCTGGCGTGTGATGGATGACAACAGCACCGTTGCGGTGGAATGGAATTTCCCGCCTGCGGTGATCGAAGGCTTGCGCCAGATGGGGCACAAGGTCCAGGTCGCGCAGCGCTTTGAAACCGAATTCGGCTGCGCACAGTTCGCGATGAAGACGGGCGAGGGCTATATCGCTGCATCGGACCATCGCAAGGATGGGTATCCGGTGGGGATGTAGTTCATATGGCTTGTGGAGAGGGGACTCAAGTTACATGCGTTGACCCCATCCCCACCCTGGCCCTCCCCTTGAAAGGGAGGGGATGCCGCGGCTTCGGTGGGCTATGCAGAACTTGAAGCGCTCCGCATTTAAAACGC